>NZ_JBEZMA010000016.1:136973-152030 GCF_040652415.1 Streptomyces sp. NPDC048255 | reverse complement strand
ATGGCGTCCGCCACCCGCCGGTGGCTGGACATAGGCCGCCCACGACCAGTCACCCACCTCCCGCACGCGTCAGCGGGTGGTTTGTGCGCATTTGGAGGCGAGTTGAGGTGTGGAAGGCGTCTTGACGGAGTGAGATGCCGAGAAATCCGGCATCAGACTCCGTTAGGGCGCTTTTGGCCTCCCGGACGGCCATTGGGGAGTCTCTCAGGCCCCTCGGTAGCCCTCAGATGCCCCTTCCCGTCCTCCGGCAGCTGACAAAACGCCCTTTCCGCCGCTGCTCGCCGTCAGACGTCCGACTTCGGCCCCCATCGGCGGCCCGTGGGCGGCTTGCACTCATCTCGCACTCGGCTGGTCGACGCCCACTCACCTCAGGCGCCTACCGGACCGGTGGCGGCCTATGTCCAGCCCCAGATGGGCGCCGGACGCCGTCGCTCGGGAGCGTGTAGCGATCTGTGGCGGCTTATGTCCAGCCCCAGGCGGGTGGCAGACGCTAAGAGGTGAGGAGCGCGTAGCGATTTGATGCGCTACCGGCTCTGGGCGGCTTCTGCCGGGGGTCTGGTCGGGGTCTTGCTCCGACAAGGCGGCTGCACCCAGGCCGCGCCTCCCCGGCCGCCCCGAATGTCTATTGGTCCCAGGTGACCGTTCTTTTGGGGGCTTCCCGACAGTCCTGTCTTTCCGTGTCGGGACGGCCGGTCAAGGGTGGCCGCAGGCCATCGCGAAGCGACGCGACCGCAGGGAGCGCCCTTGAGGGGCCGGCCCGACACGGAGAGACGATGGGACTGACGGGAAACCCCCAAACCTTCCCTGATCGGGTCCCACTGGCACAGGCCCCCAGGCCCCCGCCCAGCCTTCAAGATCCCGTCCCACCGGTACAGGCCCCCGAAGCCCCGCCCAGCCTTCAAGATCCCGTCCCACCGGTACAGGCCCCCGAAGCCCCGCCCCGCCTCCAAGATCCCGCCCCGCCGCTACACGCCCCCGAAGTCCCCGCCCCACCCCCACGATCCCGCCCCGCCACCACCCCCCGCCCCCGAAGCCCCCGCCCCGCCCCACCCCGCCGCCCCCACCCCCAGGGCCACACGGGGGAGTTCGGGGGGCTGGCCGACTCGGGTGGGGGATTTGTCATACCGGACGTGGCAGCATCGGGGCCTCGGAGGTGACCCCATGTCACGTCGGCTGCTTCGCGCCGCCTGCATCGCCGCAGTACTCGTGCCCGCGCTCGTCGCGGCCGGGCCGCTTCCCGGTGCCCACGCCGAGCCCGGCGGGTCCGGCGGGCCCGGTGAGTCCGTCGGGGTGCTGCTCACCCGTCTGCAGGGGTTGTACCAGAAGGCCGAGGAGGCGACCGAGGCGTACAACGCCACCGAGGTCGCGCTGGGGGCCCGGCAGGGCGAGGAGCGGCGGCTGGCGTCCGAGCTCGGGAAGGCCCGTACCGCCCTCGGCTCCGAGAAGGCCGCCGCCGGGCGGCTGGCCCGGGAGCAGTACCAGGGCTCGCGGGGCCTGTCCCCGTACGCCCGGATGCTGCTCGCCGGGGATCCCCGGGTCGCGCTCGACCAGCGCCGGCTCGTCGCCCGTGAGGGTGCCCGCCGGGCCGCCGTACTGGAGCGGCTCGTGCGGGGTGAGCGGAAGGCGGGGGCGCTGGCCGTCCGGGCCCGCAAGGCCCTGGATGCGGAGCAGACCCTGGCCGCGGAGCGCAAGCGGCACAAGGAGGAGGTGGCCTCGCAGCTCCGGGCGGTGGAGCGGATGCTGGCTTCGCTGACTCCCGCGCAGCTCACGCGGCTGGGCGAGCGGGAGGCCGAGAACACCGCCGACGCGCAGCGGAAGCTGGTGGATTCGGGCCGGCTGGGGAGCCCGGGCGCCGCGGCGGCCCGTACGCCCACGGCCGCCGGGGGCGTGGCGCTGACGTACGCGGCGGCCCAGATCGGCAAGCCGTACGTCTGGGGCGCCGAGGGGCCGGGGTCCTTCGACTGTTCGGGGCTCACCTCGCAGGCCTGGGCGCACGCGGGGCGGAGCATTCCGCGGACCAGCCAGGAACAGTGGGCGCAGTTGCCGAAGGTGCCGCTCGACCAGCTGCGCCCCGGTGACCTGGTGGTCTATTTCCCCAAGGCCACCCATGTGGGCCTGTACATCGGCGACGGCAAGGTGATCCAGGCGCCGCGCCCCGGGGCGCGGGTCAAGGTGTCGCCCATCGCGGCGAATCCGCTGCTCGGGGCGGTGCGGCCGGATCCGGAGGGGGCTCCGCTCGACCGCTTCGTGCCCCCGCCGCTGCCCGAGGGCGCGGCGGCGGGGGACGACGCGGGCTACTCGGCCGAGTCGGCGCCGGATGCCGGGTCCGGCGAGGCGGACGGCAAGGCCTCGGACGAGGCCGAGGACGAGTCGGAGGACTAGGCGGCAGACCTGTCGAAGACCCGTCGAGGACTAGTCGGAGGAAGAAGCGGACGGCTGCGCCGACGCCGCCACCTCCGCCAGGTAGTCCGCCGCGTCCTCGGGGTCGTAGAAGTACGCGTCGAAGTCGGCCGGGTTGTCGAAGCCGTTGGCGAATCGATCCGCCACCGGCTGGAGCTGCCCGGCGGCGCCGATCAGGTTCAGTACGTGCTCCGGCGGGACGCCCAGCATCGCGTTCGTCCACTGGGTGACCGGCTTGCCCGTGGTGAACCAGTACTTGTCGAAGGTCGCCTTCATCCACGGCTCGTCGAACGGCTTGTCCCCGTGCATCAGGATCGAGGAGAGGTACGAGGCCGCGCACTTGGCGGCGGAGTTCGAGCCCTGCCCGGTGATCGGGTCGTTGGCGACGACCACGTCCGCGACACCGAGTACGAGCCCGCCGCCCGGGAGGCGGCCGATCGGGTTGCGGACCACCGGCGCATAGCGGCCGGCCAGGGTGGCGCCCTCGTCCGTCAGCTCCGCCTTCGTCGCCCGGGCGTGCTCCCAGGGCGTGAACTTCTCCATCAGGTCCAGCGTCAGCGCCAGGTGCTCCCCCGGGGACCTGATGCCCTGGAAGGCGTCCAGCGGGCCGCCCGGGATGCCCTCCCAGAACAGGATGTCCGCCCGGCCGGAGGTGGTGAGGGTCGGCATGACGAAGAGTTCGCCGACGCCCGGCACCAGGTTGCAGCGGACGGCCTCGGTGTCCGGGTGCTCCGGGCGCGGGTCGAGCCCGTGCACGTACGAGACCGCGAGCGCGCGCTGCGGGGCGTCGTAGGGGGAGCGCGCCGCGTCCCGGCCGAACATCGACACCAGCTCGCCCTTGCCCGCGGCGACCAGCGTCAGGTCGTAGGTACGGGAGAAGTAGTCGAGGTCGGCGACGGAGGCGCCGTGGATGACGAGCTGTCCGCCGCGCTGCGCGAAGGTGTCGAGCCAGCCGGCCATCTTCACGCGCTGGTCCACGGACTGCGCGTAGCCCTTGAGGCGGCCGAGCCAGTCGATGGGACGCGTGGCGTCGGGGGCGGCGACGGAGACGCCGAGGCCCTGGATCTTCGGGGCCTGCTGCTCCCAGAAGTTGATCCGGAGGTCGCGCTCGTGCTGGAGCGCGGTGTCGAACATGCACTGCGTGGACATGACCCGTCCGGTGCGGATCTCGTCCGCCGTCCGGTTGGACATGAGGGTGACCTCGTACCCCTTCGACTGGAGTCCGAGGGCGAGCTGGAGACCGGACTGGCCGGCCCCCACGACGAGTATCTTGCGCATCTCACGTTCTCGATTCGGGTCTATTCGGGTGTGGTGTCGAGGGCGTGCCCCACCAGCGTCAGCAGGGATTCCACGACCGTCGGCCGATGCCGCGCGTCCATGATCACCACGGGTACGTCCGGCGGGATCGTGAGCGCCTCGCGCACGTCCTCGGGCTCGTAGGACCGCGAGCCCTCGAAGTGGTTGACGGCGACGGCGTACGGGAGCCCGCAGCTCTCGAAGTAGTCGAGCGCCGGGAAGCAGTCGCGCAGCCGGCGGGTGTCGGCCAGGACGATGCCGCCCACGGCCCCCCGCACCAGGTCGTCCCACATGAACCAGAACCGCTCCTGGCCCGGGGTCCCGTACACGTAGAGGACGAGGTCGTCGTCGAGGGTGACGCGGCCGAAGTCCATCGCGACGGTGGTGGTGTTCTTGTCCGGGGTGCCGGAGAGGTCGTCGGTCGGGACGCTGGCCTGGGTCATCACCGCCTCGGTGCGCAGCGGGGTGATCTCGGAGACGGAGGAGACGAAGGTGGTCTTGCCCACGCCGAATCCGCCCGCGACCAGGACCTTGACGGCGACGGGTGCGCGGGAGCGGTCGTACTGCCAGGGCTGGACGGGCTCGTCGTCGGCCGCCGGCACCGCCGGCGGGACCGGCCGGTCAGAGACGGCGAAGGCCACTGAGCACCCTTTCGAGCAGCGCGCGTTCGGGGCGGCCGGTGCCGTGCCCGGTCCCGTAGACGCGGATCCTTCCCTGGTCGGCGAGGTCGCTGACCAGGACGCGGACCACGCCGAGCGGCAGCTTCAGCAGCGCGGCTATCTCGGCGATCGTGCGCATGCGGCGGCAGACCTCGACGATGGCGGGCATCTCGGGCATGCGGTCGGGCTTCTGCGGTTCGGACGCCTTGGTCTCCAGGGCGGCGACGAAGGTCTCCACCAGCAGGACCTGCGTGAAGCGGGTCCTGCCGCCCGTGAGCGAGTAGGGACGGACACGGGCGGGGCGGCGGTCGGCGCCGCGTATCGGCAGCCGGTCGGAGGCCGGACTCCTCACGGGGTGTTCTCCATCGACTGGCGCAGCTCGCTGCGGACTTCGGGGGTCAGGACGTGGCCGGCGCGGCCGACGAACAGGGCCATGTGGTAGGCGACGACGCTCATGTCGCAGTCGGGGGTGGCGTGCACCCCGAGCAGCGAGCCGTCGCTGATGGCCATGACGAAGACGGAGCCGTGCTCCATCGCCACCATGGTCTGCTTGACGGAACCGCCGTCCATGAGGGCCGCGGCGCCGGTGGTGAGGCTGCCGAGGCCGGAGACGATGGTGGCGAGGTCGGCGGAGGCGCCGCGCGGGCCCTTGGGGCGTCTCGGGCTCTCGGCGGGGCCCGCGGTGGCCGCCGGGCCGGCCGGTCCGTCCGGCCCGGCCGGTTCGGAGGACAGGAGCAGCAGCCCGTCCGAGGAGACGACGGCGACGGAGTTGACGCCGGGTACCTCCTCGACCAGGTCGGTCAGCAGCCACTGCAGGTTGCGGGCCTGGGTGCTCAGTCCGTACGTACTGGGCGCGGTCATGTGCGTGCCTCCTGTGCGGTGTCCCCCCGGTCGGTCTGCCCCTGCCCTGGTCCCTGCCCCTGGTCCTGCGCGTCGTCCTGGCCGCGGTCCTGTGCGAGCTCGGCGGCGACCACGCGCCGCCCGTCCTGGGCGCCCTGGTAGAAGCCGCCGAGGCGGCGCCGCAGTTCGTCGGCATCGACCTTGCGCGGCGGCTCGGGCCGCGCGTCGGGCCGTACGTCCTCCACGCGGCCGGTGGCCACCGTGCGCGGGGTCCGCTTCGGCAGGCCCTTGCCGGTGACGGTCGGGGCGGCGGGGGCCTCCCGGGCGGGCTCGGCGGGGGCGGCGAGGTCGGAGGGATGGCCGCCCTGGCGGGGGAGCCAGTTGCCCTCGTCGGCGGTGTGGCTGTGCGGGTCCGCCTCCGGCTCGGGCGCGGGGGCGGCGGTCGGCACGGGCTCCGGCTCGGGCGCGGCGGCCGGGGCCGGCGCCGGTGCCGGGACGGTGAAGACCTGCTCGGCGGGCGGCAGCGGTCCGTCCACCGGGTCGGTGAAGGCCACCGGCTCGGCGAAGGCCACCGGGTCCGCCTCCGCGACGACCCGGGCCAGCAGCTCCTCGGCCGCGGCGGGCTCGGGCAGCGGCTGCTCGGCGGCGGGCTCAGCGGCGGCGGGCTCGGCCTCGGGCTCCGCCGGAGCGCGCTGCTCCGGCGCCGCGAACGCCTCCGGGGCGGCGTCCGGGACCACCCGGGCCAGCAGTTCCTCGGCGGGCTCGGGCACGGCCGCCCGCGCGGGCTCCCGCTCCGGCGCGGACTCCGCCAGCGGCTCGGGCAGGGGCTCCGTCAGCGGATCCGCCGGCGGCTGCACCCCCGCTCCGCGCGTGTGCCTCGGCAGGGTGTTCTCGTTCGCCTCCGCGACCACGCCCGGCAGTCGCAGCGCGGACGCGCCCGGCGTGGCCAGGGTGTGGACCGGGGTCACCGGCGGGCCGGCCGGGAGGAGCGTCGCCGGGACGACCACCAGGGCCTCGGTCCCGCCGTGCCGCGGGGCGCGGAGCTCAGCGGTGACCCCGTGCCGGGCCGCGAGCCGCCCGGCCACGTACAGGCCGAGGCCGAGGCCGTGTTCCGCCTCGGGTTCCTCGTCGTAGGCCTCGGGCGTGGACAGCCGGGAGTTCAGCGATTCCAGCCGGTCCTCGGTGACCCCGATGCCCTCGTCCACGACGGACAGCACCACTTCGCCGGAGTCCAGCAGCCGGCCGGACACCTTGACCTTGGCCTCCGGCGGCGAGAAGGTCGTCGCGTTCTCCAGGAGTTCGGCGAGCAGGTGCGAGACGTCGTCGGCGGCGTGTCCCGCGACCTGGATGTACGAGGGCAGGTCCGCGAGGTCGACGCGCTCGTAGCGCTCGATCTCGCTGACGGCGGCCCGCATGACGTCGACCAGCGGTACCGGGAGCACCTGGCCGTGGCCGTGTTCCTGGCCGGCGAGGACCAGCAGGTTCTCGTTGTGGCGGCGCATCACGGTCGCCAGGTGGTCCAGCTTGAACAGGGTCGCCAGCCGGTCGGGGTCCTGCTCCTTGGACTCCAGTTCCTCGATGACCGCGAGCTGGCGCTCCACCAGGCCCAGGGTCCGCAGGGACAGGGAGACGGAGGTCGTGGACATGACCCGGCGGTGTTCCTCCAGGCCCGCGCGGAGCTTCGTCAGCTCCTCGTCCAGCACCTCCCGGCTGGAGGTCAGCGCCTCGTTGCGGCCGATGAGCCGGCGGCGGTCGGCGTCGAGCCCGGCGATCCGGGTGTGCAGGGAGACGGTCTGGTCGCGGACCGCGTTCAGGTGGCGGACGACCTCGGCGAACTCGTCGTTGCGGCCGGTGAAGCGCACCGGCTCCACCGAGCCCTCCGGCGTGGCCAGCCGCTCGGCGCCCCGGCGCAGGACCGACAGCGGGCGGGTCAGGGAGCGCGCCACGGCGGTGGAGACGCCGACGGTGACCAGGAACAGCACGCCCAGCAGGGCGACGAGGGTCTCCAGCCGGGTCACGTCGTCGTCGCGCAGCCCGGCGAGGGCGGTGGCCCGCTGGCCGGCCAGGGTCGATTCGACGGACCGCATCCGGTCGATGCGGGCGGTGAGCGCGGGGGCGATGGTGGCCCCGTCGGTCTTGCGGTCGGCCGGGGACAGGGTGGGCCGCTCGGTGAGCCGCTTGAGGTGCTCGTCGGCCGCCTTGACCTCGGGTCCGGTGACGGTCGCGGCGAGGGTCTGGCGTACGTCGGGCCGGGCGACCCGCGCGAAGTCCTCCAGGGCGGCCTGCTCCCGTACGCGCGCCCGCTGGGCGGCGGTGGTGAGTTCGTCCGTCACGGCCGAGTTGGGGAGCTGCTCGCCGCGGGGGACGGCCAGCGCGGCGAGCAGCAGTCCACGGGTGGCCGAGGCCTGTTCCACGGCCTGGCCCAGCGGGGCCAGCGGCCGGACGGTGGCCAGGGCGGCCTCGGCGCGCGGCGGCGTCAGCTCGGTGAGCCGGTCGCCCGGGGCGAGGAGTTCGGCGATGACACCGGCGTAGGCCTGGTGGGCGGCGAGGGGGCTGCCCTTGCCGTCGACGGCCTCGGTGCGCACGGCCTGGACCCGGCCGAGGGCGCGGGCGAGTTCCTCGTCGGCCTCGGCCCGGACCTCGGCGAGCTGCCGGTCGGTGCGGGTGGCGCGCTCCTGGACGGCGCCCTTGGCGGCGCCGGGGCGGCCCTTGGCGACGTACTCGATGACGGCGTCGCGCTCGTCGCCGAGGAGGTGCGCGAGGGTGAGGGTCTGCCTGGTCTGTTCCGCGAGGGTGACCAGGCGTTGGGAATCGTTGAGTTCCGTCGAGGCGGTGACGACGGCGGGTGCGCCGGCCGCGAGGACGATGAGGCCGGAAACGGCTACGCCTACGACCAGCCTGCGGCGCACGCGGACGCGGCGTCCTGCGGGGGCCGGGCCGTCGGTGGCGGTGCCGTTCTTCCGAGACCGCTTCTTCTGCACCGGTGCTCGCAATCCTGTACGTGTGCTCTAGCTCGTCTACTCGTGTGGCCGAGGTAACGGCCGGTCAACAAGTAAACGCCCCCTGCCCCCTCGTACCGCCTCAGACCTTTGCAGTGTGATGGGGAGAGAGCCGCACATCGCCCACCCGGCCACTCGAACGAGTGAACATCACGGATGAGTTGGCAACCAACTCGGACACCCCGTGCCAGAGCGCCGCCGTGGACGGGCGGTTGAAAGATCGATGCGGCCTTTGGCAGGATGCCCGGCCACATCGCACGCCCGGGCCCCGGATCCCGGGGACGGCGGGCGTCCGGTGGACCGGCCCCGCGCCCGCCCGCCTTGGTACGAACCTTCCCGGCCACGGCGGGGCCCGCCGGGCAGAATGCCGGTATGCGCATCGACCTCGCCTCCGCCCCCGGCAGCCCGGAACGCCCCAACGAGGACTGGGTGTCGGCCGCGCTGCCCGCCTGCGGCGGGGGCGTCCTGGTCGCCCTGGACGGGGTCACACCGCCTCGCGGCGACGACGGGTGCGTGCACGGAGTGCCGTGGTTCGCGGCCCGCCTCGGGGGCCGATTGACCGAACTGTCCGGATCGCGGCGGGACATGCCGCTGGACCGGATCCTGGCGGAGGCGGTCCGCGCCACGGCCGAGGCGCACCACGACACGTGTGACCTTTCTCACGTGCGGACGCCGCAGGCGACGGTGGTCGTGGTCCGCTGGGACGAGGCCTACGTGGAGCACCTCGTGCTCTCGGATTCGGTGCTGCTGCTCCAGGCGCCCGGGGGCGAGGTGACGGCGGTGCTCGACGACCGGCTGGACCGGGTCCCCCGGGAGGTGCTGCGGTCGGTGGGGGCTACGGACGCCCTGCGCAACGCGGAGGGCGGCTTCTTCACCGCGGCGGCCGATCCCGCGGTGGCGGCCCGGGCGGTGACCGGGCGCACCCCGCGAGGGGAGGTCCGGGCGGTGGCGGCGCTCACCGACGGGGCGAGCCGGTGGACGGACCACTTCGGGGAGGGCGACTGGGCCGAGTGCCTGGGGGTGCTGCGCAAGGAGGGCGCGCAGGGGCTGATCGGCCGGGTGCGGGCGATCGAGTCCGACCCGGCCCGCCTTGTGCCTCGCGGCAAGCGGCACGACGACGCGTCGGCGGTGTACGCGGAGCTGTAGCGGGCCGGCTCCGCCGGGTCCGGCTCCGCCGGGGGGGGCCGGGTTCGGCTCCGCCGGGGGGGCCGGGTTCGGCTCCGCCGGGGGGGCCGGGTTCGGCTCCGCCGGGTCGGCTCCGCCTGGGGGCCGGGTTCGGCTCCGCCGGGTTCGGCTCCGCCGGGTCCGGCTCCGCCGGGTTCGGCTCCGCCTGGGGGCCGGGTTCGGCTCCGCCCGGGCCGGGCGCCGTGGGGCGGGGACACTGCTGCGCGTCCCCGCCCCACGGCGCCCTGCGGGCCACCCCGGGCACACACCCGGCCCCGGTCGCGCGCTCGCCCTGCGGGGGCCTGGTCTACTCCCCGCCGGTGTTCAGCTGGTTCAGCAGGCGGGCCAGTTCCGCCACCTCGCCTCGGTCCCACCCGGCGAGCTTGCGCATGTACCGCTCGCGCCGGGCGTCGCGTACCCGCAGGAAGCGCTCGCGGCCCTCCTCGGTGAGGCCGACCAGGAAGGCCCGGCCGTCGGCGGGGTCCGGCTCGCGGGCCACCAGGCCGAGGACCTCCAGGGCCCGCAGCTGGCGGCTCATGGTGGCCTTGCCGACGCCGAAGTAGGCGGCGAGCTCGGTGGCCCGCTGCCGTCCGGCGGCTTCGAGGCGGGTGAGGAGCCCGTACGCCGCGGGTTCCAGCTCGGGGTGGAGGGCGCGGGCCATCTCCCCGGACGAGGCGCGTGCGCGCCGGAGGAAGACGGACAGCTCCCGCTCCAGGGCAAGGAACTCCTGGTCTTCGCTCCCGTGCACGTCCTGCTCCCATCGGTGGTCCGAGCCGCCAGTATTTCGCAGTGGGCGCGCCGACGGCCCGGGGCCCCGCCGGGGCGGGGTCCCGGGCCGTACGGTCGGCCGGTCAGACGGCGGTCGGGCAGCCGTCCGGCAGG
The DNA here is from genome assembly GCF_040652415.1 of Streptomyces sp. NPDC048255. Taxonomy (NCBI): domain Bacteria; kingdom Bacillati; phylum Actinomycetota; class Actinomycetes; order Kitasatosporales; family Streptomycetaceae; genus Streptomyces; species Streptomyces sp. NPDC048255. Next base: position 141,790 of record NZ_JBEZMA010000016.1, on the reverse strand, counting down.
CCGGTCAGACGGCCGGTCAGGCGGCCGGTCAGGCGACGGCCGTGACCGAGGCCTGCGTCCGGTCCAGGGCCAGTTCCAGGACCTGGCGCACATCCGTCACGGGATGCACCTCCAGCCCCTCCAGCACCTCGGCCGGGACGTCGTCCAGGTCGGCCTCGTTGCGCTTCGGGATGATCACGGTGGTCAGCCCGGCCCGGTGCGCGGCCAGCAGCTTCTGCTTCACCCCGCCGATCGGCAGGACCCGCCCGGTCAGCGAGACCTCACCGGTCATCGCCACGTCGGTGCGCACCTGCCGCCCCGAGAGCAGCGAGGCGAGCGCCGTCGTCATGGTGATGCCCGCGCTCGGGCCGTCCTTGGGCACCGCTCCCGCCGGGAAGTGGATGTGCACGCCCCGGTCCTTGAGGTCGGCGACGGGGAGCTCCAGTTCCGCGCCGTGCGAGCGCAGGAAGCTGAGGGCGATCTGCGCCGACTCCTTCATGACGTCGCCGAGCTGGCCGGTCAGGGTCAGGCCGGCCGCGCCCGTCTCCGGGTCGGCCAGCGAGGCCTCGACGAAGAGCACGTCGCCGCCGGCTCCGGTGACGGCGAGGCCGGTGGCCACGCCGGGGACGGCGGTGCGCCGTTCGGCCGGGTCCTGGGCGGACTCCGGCACGTGGTGCGGTCGCCCGATGAGCGCCCGCAGTTCACCGGCGCCGATCCGGAAGGGCAGCTCCCGCTCGCCGAGTTCGTGCTGCGAGGCCACCTTGCGCAGCAGGCGCGCGAGGGAGCGTTCCAGGGTGCGTACGCCCGCTTCGCGGGTGTACTCCCCGGCCAGCTTGCGCAGGGCGTCCTCCTCCAGGACGACCTCGTCGGCGCCGAGCCCGGCGCGCTCCAGCTGGCGCGGCAGCAGGTGGTCCCGCGCGATGACCACCTTCTCGTCCTCGGTGTACCCGTCCAGGCGGACGAGCTCCATCCGGTCGGCGAGCGCCTCGGGGATGGCCTCCAGGACGTTGGCGGTGGCCAGGAACACCACGTCGCTCAGGTCCAGTTCCACCTCCAGGTAGTGGTCCCGGAAGGTGTGGTTCTGCGCCGGGTCGAGGACCTCCAGCAGGGCTGCTGCCGGGTCGCCGCGGAAGTCGGAGCCCACCTTGTCGATCTCGTCGAGGAGGACCACCGGGTTCATCGACCCGGCCTCCTTGATGGCCCGGACGATCCGGCCCGGCAGGGCGCCGACGTAGGTCCGCCGGTGTCCTCGCACCTCGGCCTCGTCCCGTACGCCGCCGAGGGCGACGCGGACGAACTTGCGGCCCATGGCGTGGGCCACCGACTCGCCGAGCGAGGTCTTGCCGACTCCGGGCGGCCCGACCAGGGCGAGCACCGCGCCGCCGCGGCGTCCGCCGATGACGCCCATCCCGCGCTCGGAGCGCCGCTTGCGCACGGCGAGGTACTCGGTGATGCGGTCCTTCACGTCGCTGAGGCCCGCGTGTTCGGCGTCGAGGACGGCCCGGGCGCTCCGGATGTCGTACTGGTCCTCGGTCCGCTCGTTCCAGGGCAGTTCGAGGACGGTGTCGAGCCAGGTCCGGATCCAGGAGCCCTCGGGCGACTGGTCGCTGGAGCGCTCCAGCTTCTCGACTTCCTTGAGCGCGGCCTCCCGGACCTTCTCGGGGAGGTCGGCGGCCTCGACACGGGCCCGGTAGTCGTCGGACTCCTCGCCGTCCTTCTCCCCGTTCAGCTCGCGCAGTTCCTTGCGGACGGCCTCCAGCTGCCTGCGGAGCAGGAACTCGCGCTGCTGCTTGTCGACGCCGTCCTGGACGTCCTTGGCGATGGACTCGGCCACGTCCTGTTCGGCCAGGTGGTTCCTTAGCCACTTGATGGCGAGGCCGAGGCGGGTGACGGCGTCACCGGTCTCCAGCAGTTCGACCTTCTGGTCCAGCGTCAGGAAGGGGGAGTAGCCGGAGTTGTCGGCGAGGGCCGAGACCCCCTCGATCTGCTGGACCCGGTCCACGACCTGCCAGGCCCCGCGCTTCTTGAGCCAGCTGGTGGCGAGCGCCTTGTACTCCTTGACCTGCTCGGCGACCACGCCGGGCAGTGGGTCCGGGACGCTCTCGTCCACGGTTTCGCCCTCGACCCAGAGCGCGGCGCCGGGGCCGGTGGTCCCGGCGCCGATGCGGACGCGTCCGCGGCCGCGGATGAGCGCCCCGGGGTCCCCGTCGGAGAGTCGGCCGACCTGCTCGACGGTCCCCAGCACGCCGGTGCCCGCGTACTTCCCGTCGACGCGCGGCACGAGCAGCACCCGGGGCTTCCCGGTCCCGGCCGCCGCCTGGGCGGCCTCCACTGCCCCCCGTACCTCGGCGTCGGACAGGTCCAGGGGAACGACCATTCCGGGCAGCACGACCTCGTCGTCGAGCGGCAGCACGGGCAGGGTGAGCGTTACGGACGTCGAAGCCATGATCTTCCCTCCGGCAGTGAAGTTGAGCTATGCCGACTCAATGCATCTGCGTCCCCCAATGTTCCCCAACACCCGTTCGCCCCGGGCGAACAGCGCTCGCGGCCCGTGCGACCGTCAGTCGGCCGCGGAGATGCGGACGTCGCCCGAGGTGGTCTTCGCCGAGAGGGTGGAGGAGGCCGCGGGGTCCGCGGGGAGCGAGACCTCACGGGCGCCGGAGGTGGTGGAGACCGCGATCCGGTACGCGGCCGAGGGGACCTTCAGGGCGAGGTTCCCCGAGCTGGTCTCGGCGGCCACCGCGGCCGGAGCGCGCGTGAAGTCCAGGCGGGTGTCGCCCGAATCGGAGCGGATGTCGGCGCTCAGGCCGGCCAGGCCGGTCGCGGTGATCGCGCCCGAGGAGGTACGGATCTTCAGCGGGCCCGCGACCCGGTCCGCCTCGACCGCGCCGGAGTCGGACGTCAGGTCGGCGGCCGCCACCCCCGCCACGGTGATCTCGCCGCTGCTGTTGCCGAGCCGGACCGTGGCGGAGGCCGGGACCTCCAGGCGGTAGTCGATGGAACACGTGCCGGAGCAGCCGTCGGTGAAGGTCAGCACACCGCCCGAGACCTGCTGGCCCGGGGTGGGCCGGGTATCGCCGCGGTAGTGGACGGTGCGGCGGACGGTGACGCCGGGTCCGGTGCCGGCGACCACCTCTATCGAGCCGGCCCGGGCTTCCGTCAGTTCGACCGCGGTGACGGCCTCGGCGACGGTGGCGTCGGCGCTCGCCGTCCGCTTCGGGCCTTCCCCGAAGGAGCAGCCGGCCAGGAGCAGGCCGACGCCGAGCGTGGCTGCCGCCGTGCGGGCGGGGCGAAGTGACGTGGCGTGAGAAGTCATGCTCCGATGCTCGTGCAGCGGCGCCGTCCGGCCGATGGGGGCGGTACCCGGACCGGGGGTGGTGCTATCCCCCTGTCACCGGACCCGCCGGACCCGCCGGACCTGCCGGACCCGTCGGATCCGCCGCCGGGCCGGTCGCCGGGCCGGTGGCCACCGGGAGCTCCGACGGCATGCCCCACTCGCTCCAGGAGCCGTCGTACACGGCCAGTTCGCGGTACCCGGCGAGGTCGGCGCCGAGGGCGAGCACGCAGGCCGTGACCCCCGACCCGCAGCTGAAGTAGAGCCGCTGCCGGTCCCCCGCCACCGCCGCGAAGGCCTCGCGGAGTTCGGCGGCGGGCCGCATCAGGCCGCCGGGCCGCTGGAGCTCGCCGAACGGCAGGCTGACCGCGCCGGGCATGTGGCCGCCGCGCAGGCCGGGGCGGGGTTCGGGCGCGGTGCCGGCGAAGCGTTCACGGGTACGGGCGTCCAGCACGGCCGCGGCCGGGTCGGCCAGGGCGGCGGCGACGGTATCGCTGCCGACGAGCAGCCCGGCGCGGGGGCGGGCGGTGAAGGAGCCGCGCGGGCCCTCGTACACCGGGCCGGTGGCCTCCACGGGCAGGCCCGCGGCGGTCCATGCGGGCAGCCCGCCGTCGAGCACGGCCGCCCGGTCGAAGCCCATGGCGCGCAGCATCCACCAGGCGCGGGCGCTGGAGTAGACGCCCGCTCCGTCGTAGACGACGACGGTGTCGGTGTCGTGCACGCCGAGGGCCCGCAGCGCCTCGGTGAACTGGGCGGGCCCGGGCAGGGTGTGCGGGGCGGGGGCGTCGTGGTCGGACAGGGCCCCGTCGAGGTCGAACGGGCGGGCCCCCGCGATCCGGTGGCCCGCGCCCCGGTGGGCGCCGACGGAGGCGTCGAGGACCACCAGACCGGGTGCCCCGAGCCGCTCGGCCAGCCACCCGACCCCGACCAGAGCCCCGGGCACCCCGCCCGCGCCGGGCCCGGACCCGGAAGCTCCGGTCCCGCCCGGCAGGGGAACTCCGGGCACGGCCCCGCCGGGCGCGGCCCCGGAGGCCCCGGACCCGCCGGGTACCGGCTCGCGGGATGCGGAGTTCGGGGACGTGGGCATACGGCACCTCCTGGGGGCTCGGCCGACCGCCCCCGGCGGGGCGGCCCGCCGGGCGTGCGACGCGGAACGCCCCATCCTCCGGCCTCCGCCACGGCCCGGAACGACCGGGGGCCGGGGACACGGCCACCGCCGCGGCCCGGCCACGGGCACGGGCACAGGCACAGGCGGGAGCACAGGGACGGCCACAGCCGGGCCCCGGCCACGCATGGGCGCGGGCACGGGCATGGGCGCGGGCATGGCCATGGCCACAGCCAAGGGCACCGCCGCGGGCATGACCGCCGCCACGGGCGGGAGCACGGGCACAGGCACGGCCACTGCCACCGCCACCGCCACCGCCACCGCCACCGCCACCGCCACCGCCACCGCCACCGCCACCGCCACCGCCACCGCCACCGCCACCGCCACCGCCACCGCCAC
>NZ_JBEZMA010000016.1:0-136874 GCF_040652415.1 Streptomyces sp. NPDC048255 | reverse complement strand
CCAGCGTGAGCACGACCACAGGCCCGGGCGCGGGCACTGCCACGGGCGGAAGCACGGGCGTGGCCACGGCCACGAGCACGGCCATGAACGCGGGCACAGCCACCGCCACAGCCGCGGGCGGCAGCACGGCCATGAACGCGGGCACAGCCACCGCCACAGCCGCGGGCGGCAGCACGGCCATGAACGCGGGCACAGCCACGGCCACAGCCGCGGGCGGGAGCACGGCCACCGGCACCGCCACGGCCACGAGCACGGCCATGAACGCGGGCACAGCCATGGGCACGGGCACGGGCGGGAGCACGGCTACGCATGGGCACGGCCACGGCCACAGGCACAGGCACGGGCAGGGGCACGGCCGGGCCCCGGCCACGCATGGGCGCGGGGCACGGACATGGGCATGGCCACGCCCACAGGCACGGGCACCGGCACCGCCACGGCCAAGGCCACCGGCAAGGCGCAGGCCCGGCCACGGCCACCGGCACGGCGGAGCCGTGGAGGCGCACCCCGCGCGGTCAGGGGCAGTCGCCGCGTCCGGCGTAGATCGCGACGCGGGCGCCGCGGACCTCGGTGAGCGAGCAGAGGTCGAAGCCGGCGGCCAGCGCCCGGCGTTTGGCCTCCTCGGCGGGGTACGGGTCCAGCGGCTGCCCCTCCGGGTCGAGCAGGGCGATCACCCGGGGCGAGCCGGCCAGGGCGGCGCGGATCGCCTCCGGCGGCAGTTCGGTGCCCTGGAGGCTGCGCGAAGCCGCCGGGGAACGGTCCAGGGCCACGTCGCGCAGGCCCTCGTACACCTGGGGCGAGGAGAGCAGCCACTCGCGCCGCCGGGACGGCATGAACAGCACGGCGTCCCCGGGCCGGGCCCGTTCGCGGACGGCGGCGGCCACGGCGAGCACGTCGTCCTTGCGGCTCTGCGGGGTGCGCAGCCAGGCCGACCAGTACCCGACGGGCACCAGCAGCGCCGCCACGAGCAGCCACGGCCACCAGTGCCGTACGCCGGCCAGCCGGGCCCCGGCGAGCAGGGCGAGCCCGGCGAGCGCGTACAGCACGTACCGGTCGACGTACCAGGGGTGCAGCAGCGAGATGGCCATCAGCAGCCCGGGCGGCAGCAGGGCCAGCGGCAGGGCCACGCGTACGAGCTCCCGCGCGGCCCCCCGGGCCAGCAGCAGCGCGGCGGCCGCGAGGACCCCGTACGCGGCCCAGTCCTGCCAGCTGGGCCGCCCGAGCCAGCCGAGCTGCTGCTCGGCCTGCCGCGCGCTCACCAGGGCCAGCGGCAGCAGCAGGGCGACGACGGCCGCGGCGCTCCACCGCCAGCCGCGCGAGCGCCAGGCGGCGAAGGCGTGCGCGAGCAGGGCCAGTACCGCGAACTCGTGCAGCCAGCAGCCGAGCAGCAGCACGGCCGCGTACGCGGTCCACCGCTCGCGCAGCATCAGGTACGTGGCCCACACCACGGCCGCCGCGACCAGGGCGTAGGAGCGGCCCTCCTGGGCGTACATCTGGACGGGCGGCAGCGCGGCGTAGACGAGGCCGGAGATCAGCGCGGCCCGCTCCCCCGCGAGGCGGTGGCCGACGGCGGCGACCCCGGCGGCGGCGAGTGCGGTGGCGGCCACGGAGGGCAGCCGCAGCGTCCACAGACCGCCGTCCCAGAGCAGGAACGCCCCGTGCATCAGCAGGTAGTACAGGCCGTGCACGGCGTCGACCTGGCCGAGCAGTTCCCAGAGCCGGCCGAGGGGCCGGTGGGCCACCTGCCAGGTGACGGACTCGTCGCGCCACATGCTGCCGCCGCGCCGCAGGCCCCAGAGGCCGAGGGCGGCGGCGAGCAGCGGGGGCAGCACGCGCCAGGGGGCGATGCGGCGGATGGCGGCCTCCGGGTGCTGTTCGTCGGTGCGTGGGGACTCCATACTCGGGGTTCGGTCCCTGTACCCGCGGAGGTGGGTGTGCGCGCGTTCCGATCGGTGGTGGCGGTACTGCTGGGTGCGGTGGTCCTGGCGGGCTGCGGGTCCTCGGGGACCGGTGGCGGCGACGACGCGCCCCCGGCCTCCGCCACGGGCACCGCGCCCCCGGCCACGAACACAGCCACGGGCACGGCCACGGCCCCGGGCGGCGGCACCACCGCGAGCCCCGCCCCGACCGCCCCGGCGACGACCGGCCCCGCCGCGACCCCCGGCCGGACCCCGTCCGCCGCCGAGACCCTCGTCCGGGTGTCCCGCAGCGGCGGCTTCGCGGGCGATACGCACACACTGATCGTCAAGGGCGACGGCTCGTGGACCCGCCATGACCGCACGGCGAAGCAGGAGGGCGGCGGGAAGCTGTCGCAGGCCGGGCTCGCGAAGCTGCGCACCGCCCTGCGGGAGGCGGACTTCGCCGCCCTGCCGAGGATCTCGACCAGCGACCCGAAGGTCTTCGACGGGTTCTTCTACGCGTTCGTGCACGGAGGCTTCGAGGTGGCCGGGGACCAGGAGGCCCTGCCTCCGGTTTTGGCCAAGGTGCTGGACGCTCTGCCTCCGTTTACCGCGGGCTAGGGGTCCCGGCGGACCGGTCACCCGGCATATCCTCCAAGCCTGACCGAACCGCGCCCTGTCCGAACCCCGCATAGCCGCAGGCCGGTGCCTCCTCTACGCTGCACCCCATCACGCGGGATCTTCACGGGGCGGGACCGGACATGGAACAGACACACACGACCCACAACAGCGCTGCGGCGACCCCCGGCGCCCAGCGGCGTGTGCTCGTCGTCGAGGACGACCGCACCATCGCCGAGGCCATCGCGGCCCGCCTGCGCGCCGAGGGCTTCCAGGTACAGACGGCCCCGGACGGGCCGGCCGCCGTGGCGGCGGCCGAGAGCTGGCTGCCCGAGCTGCTGGTCCTGGACATCATGCTGCCGGGCTTCGACGGGCTGGAGGTCTGCCGCCGGGTCCAGGCGCAGCGGCCGGTACCGGTGCTGATGCTCACCGCCCGGGACGACGAGACCGACCTGCTGGTCGGGCTCGGGGTCGGGGCGGACGACTACATGACGAAGCCGTTCTCGATGCGCGAGCTGGCCGCGCGGGTGCACGTGCTCCTGCGGCGCGTCGAGCGGGCCACGCTGGCCGCGCACACCCCGCGCGGGGCCACCCTGCGCCTGGGTGACCTGGAGATCGACCACGCGCAGCGCCGGGTCCGGGTGCAGACCGAGGACGTGCACCTGACGCCGACCGAGTTCGACCTGCTGGTGTGCCTGGCCGGCACCCCGCGGGCGGTGCTCTCCCGGGAGCAGCTGCTGGCGGAGGTGTGGGACTGGGCCGACGCGTCCGGGACCCGTACGGTCGACAGCCACATCAAGGCCCTGCGGCGCAAGATCGGCGCGGAGCGGATCCGTACGGTCCACGGCGTCGGGTACGCCCTGGAGACCCCGGCCCAGACATGAGCGGGCGGCCCGGGCAGCGGTCCGGGGCGGGGCTGCGGCCGTTCTCGCCCTTCTCGATCAAGACGAAGCTGGGCACGCTCGTCGTGGTCTCGGTCTTCATCACCACGGGCCTGCTGCTGGTGGCCCTGCGCACGGACACCGAGCTGCGCTTCATCACGGTCTTCTCGGTGATCGCCTCGATGCTGATCACCCAGTTCGTGGCGCACAGTCTGACGGCGCCGCTGGACGACATGACGACGGTGGCCCGGGCGATCTCCCGCGGTGACTACACGCGCCGGGTCCGCGGGGCGGGGCGCCGCGACGAGCTGGGCGACCTGGCGTCGACCATCAATCTGATGGCGGACGACCTGGAGGCGGTGGACCGGCACCGCAAGGAGCTGGTCGCGAACGTCTCGCACGAGCTGCGCACGCCGATCGCGGCCCTGCGGGCGGTGCTGGAGAACGTGGTGGACGGGGTTTCGGCCGCCGATCCGGAGACCATGCGGACGATGCTGAAGCAGACGGAGCGGCTGGGCCGGCTGGTGGAGACCCTGCTGGACCTGTCGCGGGTGGACAACGGGGTGGTCCCGCTGCGGGCCCGGCGGTTCGAGGTGTGGCCGTACCTGTCGGGGGTGCTGAAGGAGTCGGCGCTGGCGGCCGCCGGGCGGCCGGGGCTGTCCACGGGTTCGGGCGGGCACACCCGCAACGACGTGCACCTGCACCTGGACGTCTTCCCGCCCGAGCTGTGGGCGTACGCGGACGCCGAGCGCCTGCACCAGGTGGTGGCCAATCTGATCGACAACGCGGTCAAGCACAGTCCCCCGCACGGCCGGGTCACGGTCCGCGCCCGGGCGGGCGAGGAGCCGGGGAGCCTGGCCGTGGAGGTGCGGGACGAGGGTCCCGGCATCCCGGAGGCGGAGCGGCACCGGGTCTTCGAGCGGTTCAACCGGGGCAGCGCGCGCGGCGGCGACGGCGGCACCGGGCTGGGCCTGGCGATCGCCCGGTGGGCCGTGGAACTGCACGGCGGGCACATCGGAGTGGCCGAATCGTCACGGGGCTGCCGCATCCGCGTCACGCTTCCGGGCAGCTCGCAGGCGCCGCGTTGACGTAGGGTTCGAGTGGGAAGGACATGATCTCGGCCACACGTGCCCGGGATCGTCAGGGGTGCGAAGCCAAGCGGGCCGCAACCTCGGTGCCCCCTACCCGAACCCTGCTGGTTTCCCGCCATTCCGGGTGGTGAAACCCGCCGTTCGATGTGACCTACATGACGGATGTCCCGCCCGGTCTGCATCTGGTGGCCCAGGAGGCGTAGCCTTTATTCCCGCTGTCCATACCTTGTGAAGCGGAAGAGGGCGGTTGCCGCCGTGTCGCCACAGTCCCCCAGTAACTCGAGCACCACGACCGAAGCAGCAGAGGGCGGGAAGAACCCCGCCTCAGGCTTCGGTGCCAATGAGTGGCTCGTCGACGAGATCTATCAGCAGTACCTCCAGGACCCGAACTCGGTCGACCGGGCCTGGTGGGACTTCTTCGCCGACTACAAGCCGGGGGGCGCTGTCGCTCCGGTGAAGGCCGAAGAGCCGAAGAAGTCCCCGACGACGACGGACGGCGCCTCCGCACAGGCCGCCACCACCGTCGCCGCAGCCCCGCAGGCCGCCGACGCCGCCGCCACGGGGGCGGCGCGCGCCGCAGCGCCCGCCGCTGCCCCCGGTGCAAGCACCGGCTCCACTGGAGCGGCTGGCGCCGCGCCGATCCTTTCGCCTGTGTCAGCTCCTGCCCCTGCTCCTGCCACCCCCTCTGGTGCCCCTGCTGTGACTGTCACCTCCCAGGCCCCGGCCGCCGCACCGGCCGCGCCCGCCACCCCCTCTCCCGCAGCCCCCAAGCAGGCCGCGCCCGCCACCGAGGCCCCCGCGGGCCCCGAGCTGGTGACGCTCCGCGGCCCGGCGGCTGCCGTCGCCAAGAACATGAACGCCTCCCTCGACGTCCCGACGGCCACGTCCGTCCGCGCCGTCCCGGTGAAGCTGCTGTTCGACAACCGCATCGTCATCAACAACCACCTCAAGCGGGCCCGGGGCGGGAAGATCTCCTTCACGCACCTCATCGGCTACGCGATGGTGCAGGCGATCAAGGCCATGCCGGCCATGAACTACTCCTTCGCGGAGAAGGACGGCAAGCCGACCCTGGTCAAGCCGGAGCACATCAACTTCGGCCTCGCGATCGACCTGGTGAAGCCCAACGGTGACCGCCAGCTCGTCGTCGCCGGCATCAAGAAGGCCGAGACCCTCAACTTCTTCGAGTTCTGGATGGCCTACGAGGACATCGTCCGCCGTGCCCGTGTCGGCAAGCTGACGATGGACGACTTCACCGGCGTCACCGTCTCGCTGACCAACCCCGGCGGCCTGGGCACCGTGCACTCCGTGCCCCGCCTGATGCCCGGACAGTCGGTCATCATGGGCGTCGGCTCCATGGACTACCCCGCCGAGTTCCAGGGCACCTCGCAGGACACCCTGAACAAGCTGGGCATCTCCAAGGTCATGACCCTGACCTCGACCTACGACCACCGGGTCATCCAGGGCGCGGCCTCCGGCGAGTTCCTGCGCATCGTCGCGAACCTGCTGCTCGGCGAGAGCGGCTTCTACGACGACGTCTTCGAGGCGCTGCGCATCCCGTACGAGCCGGTCCGCTGGAACCGGGACATCGACGCCTCGCACGACGACGACGTCACGAAGGCCGCCCGCGTCTTCGAGCTGATCCACTCCTACCGGGTCCGCGGCCACGTCATGGCCGACACCGACCCGCTGGAGTACAAGCAGCGCAAGCACCCCGACCTCGACATCACCGAGCACGGCCTCACCCTGTGGGACCTGGAGCGCGAGTTCGCGGTCGGCGGCTTCTCCGGCAAGTCGATGATGAAGCTGCGCGACATCCTCGGCGTGCTGCGCGACTCGTACTGCCGCACCACCGGCGTCGAGTTCATGCACATCCAGGACCCGAAGCAGCGCCGCTGGATCCAGGACCGCATCGAGCGCCCGCACTCCAAGCCGGAGCGCGAGGAGCAGCTGCGGATCCTGCGCCGGCTGAACGCCGCCGAGGCCTTCGAGACCTTCCTGCAGACGAAGTACGTCGGCCAGAAGCGGTTCTCGCTGGAGGGCGGCGAGTCCGTCATCCCGCTGCTCGACGCCGTCATCGACTCGGCCGCCGAGGCCCGCCTCGAAGAGGTCGTCATCGGCATGGCCCACCGCGGCCGCCTGAACGTGCTCGCGAACATCGTCGGCAAGTCGTACGCGCAGATCTTCCGCGAGTTCGAGGGCAACCTCGACCCGAAGTCGATGCACGGCTCCGGCGACGTCAAGTACCACCTGGGCGCCGAGGGCACCTTCACGGGCCTGGACGGGGAGCAGATCAAGGTCTCGCTCGTCGCGAACCCCTCCCACCTGGAGGCCGTGGACCCGGTCCTTGAGGGTGTCGCCCGCGCCAAGCAGGACGTCATCAACAAGGGCGGCACGGACTTCACGGTCCTGCCGCTGGCCCTGCACGGCGACGCGGCCTTCGCGGGCCAGGGTGTGGTCGCCGAGACGCTGAACATGTCGCAGCTGCGCGGCTACCGCACCGGCGGCACCGTGCACGTGGTCATCAACAACCAGGTCGGCTTCACCGCCGCCCCGGAGTCCTCGCGTTCGTCGATGTACGCGACCGACGTGGCCCGCATGATCGAGGCGCCGATCTTCCACGTGAACGGCGACGACCCGGAGGCCGTGGTCCGCGTCGCGCGGCTCGCCTTCGAGTTCCGTCAGGCGTTCAACAAGGACGTGGTCATCGACCTCATCTGCTACCGCCGCCGCGGCCACAACGAGTCCGACAACCCGGCCTTCACGCAGCCGCTGATGTACGACCTGATCGACAAGAAGCGCTCGGTGCGCAAGCTGTACACCGAGTCCCTCATCGGTCGCGGCGACATCACGCTGGAAGAGGCCGAGCAGGCGCTCCAGGACTTCCAGGGCCAGCTGGAGAAGGTCTTCGCGGAGGTCCGCGAGGCCGCCACGCAGCCCGCCGCCGGCGTCCAGGTGCCCGCGCAGGTCGCGCAGGAGTTCCCGGTCACCGTGAACACCGCGATCTCGCAGGACGTCGTCAAGCGGATCGCCGAGTCCCAGGTCAACATCCCCGACCACGTCACCGTCCACCCGCGTCTGCTGCCGCAGCTGCAGCGCCGCGCGTCGATGATCGACGAGGGCACGATCGACTGGGGCATGGGCGAGACCCTCGCCTTCGGTTCGCTGCTGATGGAGGGCACGCCGGTCCGGCTGTCCGGCCAGGACTCCCGCCGCGGCACCTTCGGCCAGCGGCACGCGGTCCTCATCGACCGGGAGACCGGCGAGGACTACACCCCGCTGCAGTACCTGTCGGACGACCAGGCCCGCTACAACGTCTACGACTCGCTGCTCTCCGAGTACGCGGCCATGGGCTTCGAGTACGGCTACTCGCTGGCCCGTCCGGACGCGCTGGTCCTGTGGGAGGCCCAGTTCGGTGACTTCGTCAACGGCGCGCAGACCGTCGTCGACGAGTTCATCTCCTCGGCCGAGCAGAAGTGGGGCCAGACCTCCGGCGTCACGCTGCTGCTGCCGCACGGCTACGAGGGCCAGGGCCCGGACCACTCGTCCGCCCGCCCGGAGCGCTTCCTCCAGATGTGCGCGCAGGACAACATGACGGTCGCGATGCCGACCCTGCCGTCGAACTACTTCCACCTGCTGCGCTGGCAGGTCCACAACCCGCACCACAAGCCGCTGATCGTCTTCACCCCGAAGTCGATGCTGCGTCTGAAGGCGGCGGCGTCGAAGGCGGAGGAGTTCACGAGCGGTTCGTTCCGTCCGGTCATCGGCGACAGCACCGTGGACCCGAACGCGGTCCGCAAGGTCGTCTTCTGCGCGGGCAAGGTCTACTACGACCTGGAGGCCGAGCGGGAGAAGCGCGGCATCACCGACACCGCGATCATCCGCATCGAGCGGCTGTACCCGCTGGCCGGCGCGGAACTCCAGGCGGAGATCGCCAAGTTCCCGAACGCGGCGAAGTACATCTGGGCGCAGGAGGAGCCGGCGAACCAGGGTGCGTGGCCGTTCATCGCGCTGAACCTGATCGACCACCTCGACCTGGCGGTCGGCGCGGAGGTCCCGGCGGGCGAGCGCCTGCGGCGCATCTCGCGCCCGCACGGCTCGTCCCCGGCGGTGGGCTCCGCGAAGCGCCACCAGGCGGAGCAGCAGCTCCTGCTGAACGAGGTCTTCGAGGCGTAGCCGCTGCGCGGCTCAGCAGTTCCGGAAGGCCCGGCTCCCCCCGAGGGGGTGCCGGGCCTTCCGGCCGTTGGATTACGGCTGCGGCTCGAAGTCCCAGTAAGGGCGGGCCTGTTGCTTCGCCGAGACCGTGTGGACGTGCTGCGCGCCCAGCGTGCGGGTCAGGCCCTTGATGCCCGCGTCCTCGTGCTTGCCCGCCTCCAGGTCCTCCCGTACCGACCGGAGGTCCGCCGCCAGGGCGATCTGCGCGCTCAGGGTCATCGGGTGGTCCGGGCCCAGGACCTGTTCGGCGGTGCGCAGCGTCTCCCGGCTCAGGGACAGCGCGTCCTCCAGGCGCCCGGTGATGTTGCGGTGGCCGGTGGCGTTCAGCGCGCAGCCCAGGGTCCAGGGGTGCCGGTCGCCGAGCGCGCCGCGCATGCCGGTCAGGGCCCGTTCGGCGAGGTCCAGGGCTTCCGGGCGCTCGCCCTGGGCGCGCAGGACCAGGCCGAGGTTGCCGAGCGTGCCGATGCTGTACGGGTGGGCATGGCCGAGCTGCGAGCGGTAGCCGCGGACCACGTCCTCGGAGATCCGGCGGGCCTCGCCGATGTCCCCGTACTCCCGGAGGTAGGTGGCGTAGTCGGAGGCGACCATCAGGGTCCACGGGTAGTCGGCGCCGAAGACCCTCGTGGCGCGCTCCCACACGGTCCGCAGCCGCAGGCCCGCGCCGGGGATGTCCCCGGAACGGCGCAGGCACTGGCCGAGGTTGTGTTCGGCGCGCAAGGTCTGCGGGTGGCCGAGGCCGAGTACCTGGGTGTTGAGTTTGACGCCCTGTTCCTGGCGGGTCTGGGCCTCCCGGTAGCGGCCCATCAGGCGCAGGCCCATGGCGCAGGCGATGCCGGAGGCGAGGGTGGAGATGTGCAGGGGCCGCAGTACGCGCTCGCGGCGGCGCAGGGTGTCCAGGTCGAGGTCGTAGGCGTCCTGGTAGCGGCCCAGCAGCCGGTAGGTGGCGGCGAGGTTGTTCTGGGCGTCGAGCGTGGTGGAGTCGTCCTCGCCGAGGAGTTCGCGGTAGGTGGCCAGGGTGTGTTCGAAGATCTCGCGGGCCGGTTCGAAGTCGGCGGTGCACAGCAGGACGCCGCCGTAGGCGCTGCGGGCGCGCAAGGTCTGCAGGTCCCGCTCGCCGCGTTCCCCGGTGAGCCGGTCGGCGACGGCCTTGGTGAGGCTTCCGGCGCGGGGGAAGAGGCCGAGGTTGCGCAGGGCTCCGCCGTAGGGGTAGCTGAGTTCGCGGACCTTGGGGTGGTCCTCACCGAGCATGGCCCGCCAGGACCGGTCGGTGTCCTCGCACAGCCGCAGGCAGGTGCGGTACTCCCCGGCGAGGATCAGGTAGCGCAGGCAGTGCAGCAGGAAGTTCTGGATCCGCGGGTTGCTGCTGGTGAGGACGCCCGAGGTGGCCAGGTGGGGGACGAGTTCGGCGTAGCGGGGCCACAGGCGGGAGTCGGAGGGGTGGCCGGGGTCGGCGGCGGCGAGCACCTGGCGGACGGCGCGGGCGAGGGGTTCGGCCTCGCCTTCGGAGAGGTTCTCGCGGACGATGCCGTGGACCATGCGGTGCAGCTGTACGGTCTCCAGGCCGCCGCCGCCCTCCTCCACCGGCAGGTCGGAGTACTCCAGGCGGACCACGGAGAACTGGACGAGCTTGTTGAGGGCGGCGTTCCACCGGATCTGGTCGTTGATGAGTCCGGCGAGCCGTTCGGGCACGTCGTCGGCGGGGAACTCGCGCAGCAGCCGCAGCGGTACCGGCCCCGGGGCGAAGAACACGAACAGCCGGAGCAGGGCGAGGGCGTCGGGGAAGTTCTCCCGGACGTTGTTGAGGAGCACGGCCAGGGCGGTGGGGAAGGGCAGCGGGTAGTCGTCGGAGACGGTGACGGCTTCGCGGGAGTCCAGGCGGCGCCGGAGCAGGGCGAGGTAGTCGCCGACGGTGAGCGGGGAGTCGGCGAGCCAGCCGGCGGTCTGGTCGAGGGCGAGGGGGTAGTCCTCCAGGGCCTCGGCGAGCTGGTCGGCCTCCCCCGCGGTGAGGCGCGTCGCCCGGCGGCGGATGAAGGTGATGGACTCGGGCCGGGCGTACAGCGGGACTTCGACGAGGCTGGCGTGCCGGGCGGCCCATTCGCGGTTGCGGGAGGTGATGATGACGTCGCCCGCGCCGGAGGGCAGCAGGTCGGTCAGGTCGTCGGGGTTGTCGCAGCCGTCGAAGACCAGCAGCCAGCGGTGGTACGGGGAGCCGCGCCGCAGCGCTTCGAGGACGGCCCGGATCTGTTCCCCGTAGCTGCCCGCGCCGCGCGGCAGGCCGAGGGCGGGGGCGAGGTCGGCGAGGCGTTCGCGCAGGGTGGGCCGGTCCTCGGCGGGGACCCACCACACGACGTCGTACTCGGAGGCGAAGCGGTAGGCGTACTCGGTGGCGACCTGGGTCTTGCCGACGCCCGACAGGCCCAGCAGGGTGACGACGGAGGCGCCGGGCGGGGCTTCGGTCAGCGCCGTGCGCAGGGTGGCGATGACGTCGTTGCGGCCGGTGAAACGCGGGTTGCGGCGCGGGACGCGGCCCCAGATCTCGGGCGGGTCGTTGGGGAAGCGGGGGCCGCGGCGGCCGGTCTCGGTGCCGATCCGGTCGGTGGGCAGTTCCAGCCGGCGCAGCACCCGGTACTCCGCCTCGTACGCGTCCACCCCCCACACGTCGGTCTTCTCCAGTACGGCGACGGCGCTGGGCAGCGGGGCGTCGGTGAGGCAGACGGCGGCGAAGCGGTCGGGGTGGCGGTCGGTGACGGCGCGCAGGGCGGTGTTCCAGGCCTCGTCCGTGTGGGTGCCCGCGGAGAAGTAGCGTTCGCTGAGGACGAGGAGGACGCGGCTGCCGGAGCGGGCCAGGTCGTCGAGGGCAGGGGCCAGGCCGGGGCTGTTCTGCGGGTCCCAGCGCTGGAGGGCGACGCGGTGGCCGTGCTCCTCCAGGCGGTGGGCGATCCACACGGCCCAGGGGCGGTTGAACCCCGCGAAGCTGATGACGAAGCGCTGTGCCTGGTGGGGCGGCTGGTGGGGCGGCTGAGCCGTCGGGCTGGAGTCCTGCCGACTACCGGTCATGCGGCCGTCTCCCTGGAATCCGGGCGGTGGACGGGGTTGAAAAGGTACCGCAGGAGGTACCCGTACGGACCCGGTCAGACCTGGGTGAACGGAGCGAGTTCGGGGTGCGCCTCGCACCAGGCGCGGCGTTCGCGGTCGACGGCCCGGCGGGCGGTGATGTGCTGGTCACCGGGCGGCGGCAGGTCGTCCATGGCGAGCTCGGCGGCGGCCATGGCCTCGGTGAACTCCCTTCCGGCCGGGGTCAGTCGGGGATGGGTCCGCAGTACGGGGAGGACGGCGGCGACCTGGGCGCGGATCCTGGCGTGCTGGGCCCAGGCGCCGCGGGCTCCGTAGAGGGCGGCGCGCTGCCAGTAGCCGGCCAGGGCGAGGTGGGCGTACGCGCCGTGCAGGAGGCCGTCGAGGGGGCGGGGGTCGGTGCGCCAGGGGGCCCAGTGCCGGGGTGTGCGGTCGGCGGTGTGCAGGGTCAGGACGTCGGCGAGGGCGCTGAGTTTGCCGTGCTGGACCTCGTGGACGAGGGTGGCGGCCAGCGCGGGCGGGGCCTGCGCGCGGGCCAGTACGGAGCCGGCGGCCGCGGGCAGGGTGGCGCCGTGGGAGCGGGAGCCGCCGGCCAGGGGCACGACGGAGCGCAGCAGTTGGACGGTCTCCTCGGCGCGGACGGTGTCGTACCGCTGGAGGAGGGTGAGCGCGCCGGACCACTGGGTGTCCCAGCGTTTGTGTCCCTTGGGGGTGAGCCGGCGGGCGGGGCGGACGGCGGCGGGGGCGGGATAGGCGGGGCCGGGGGCCCGGTAGGGGTCGAGGTCGTCGAGGGCGGTGGCCCCGCCGGGCAGGGTGTGCAGGGGGAGGGTCGCGGGGTCGTCGGCGTCCCAGGAGCGTTCGGTGAGGGCGACCGGGCCGGGCCGGTCGGGCCGCAGCAGCCCCAGCGTGGGCAGGAGGAGCCGGCCGTGCAGGGGGCGCAGGGTGAGGCCGAAGGAGATTCCGGCGCGCAGGGCGGCGGCCGCGGCGAGGGCCCCGAGGTGGGCGAGGTCGGGGGCGGGACCGTACGGGGCGTGCAGTCGGCGCAGGGTCTCCTCGGCCCATACGCCGGTGGCCGGGTAGTGCAGGACGTCGCGCACGGCGCCGGGGTCGCGCCGCTCGGCCTCCTCCAGCAGGGCCCAGTGGCCGGCGGCCTCCCCGGCCGGGCCGCCGGGCGCGGCGTCGAGGACCGCGCGCAGCAGGACCAGGCGCTTGGAGCGGCGTACGTCGCGGACCAGGCGGGTGCCTTCCGCGGAGGGTTCGGTGGAGGCGAGGGCGCGCAGGGTCGGCGAGGGGACGGTGAACGCGGCGAGCGAGGTGGTCACGAGGCGGCCGCCGGAGGGACGGCGGCGTGCTGGACGGCGGCGGCTATGTGCCGGATCAGGGCGGTGAGGTCGGCGCAGTACACGGACGGCTGCCGGAAGCCCTCGCCGGCCCGGTAGCGGTGCGGGTAGTGCCCGCCGCCGCACACCTCCACCAGTTCGCAGGCCCGGCAGCAGCCGGCGAGCGCCTCCCGCCCCAGCTGGCGGGCGGCCAGCCCGGGGTGGTCCAGGAGCTGGTCGAAGCTGTGGGTGTCCAGGGTCATGCCGGTGGCGGCGGCGCCCTCGTATGCGGATTTCAGGGAGTCGGCCTGTTCGATGGAGCCGTCGGTCTCGATCACGGCGGTGGTGGCGGGTGCGAGCCCGAGGGTCTCGGTGGCGGCGGGCAGGCCGAGCAGCAGGGCGATGATCTCCTCGAAGATCCGGATCCGGGTGCGCCGCGCCCCGTCGTGCCACCAGCGTTCGAAGACGGCGACGAGCCAGTCGGCGTACGGGGCCGGGCGGCCGGGGTGGTGGCCGGGCGGTGGGGAGCTCCAGTTGGCGAGCGGCAGGAGCAGGCCGAGGCTGGGCGGGGCGAAGGCGAGCAGGGACTCGTAGGTCTCCACCGGGTCCTGGCCGAGGTCGACGACGCAGAGCACCCCGGCGTAGCTGTCCGGGTGCCGGGCCAGCAGCCGCAGCCCGCGGGCGGCGGCGCCGAACCCGGGCCGCCCGGCGCGGTCCACGCGCCGGGCGTTGTGCGCGGGCAGGCCCCCGTCGAGGCTGACGCCGATGCGGATTCCGGCGGCTCGCAGCGCGGCGAGCCGGCCGCGGGTGAGCAGGGTGCCGTTGGTCTGGACGGTGGCGGTGACCCGGGTACGGGGCGCCGCCCGGGCCACGGCGGCCCGGACCGCGTCGACGGGTGCGGCGAGCCCGGCGGGTGCGGTGAGCAGCGGCTCGCCGCCGTGCAGGACCAGGTCGATGCGGGCCGGACGGTGGGCCGCGGCGTGCTCGGCTATCCGCTCGGCGGCGCGGGCGACGGTGGCCGGGGTCATGGTGGACGGCTGGGCGCGCCAACTCTGGTCGGCCATCTCGTAGACGTAGCAGTAGGTGCAGGCGAGATTGCAGCGGCTACGTGTCTTGAGGACGAACTGCCGTATCGGGTGCGGCCGGTGCCCGGCGGCGCGCAGCGCGGGCACGTCGAGCCGAGCGTAGGGCCAGGGTGCGTGCCGCCGATGCTGCGCGGCGAGCCGCGCCTTGCCGGGGGCCGCGGGGTCCGGGGCGGGGCCGGGGGCTGCCGGGGCCGGGGCGGGGCCGGGGGCTGCCGGGGCCGGGGCGGGGCCGGTGGTGGCAAGGCCCGGGGTGGCCGGGGGTGCCGTGGCCGGGGCGGGGCCGGTGGCCGGGGCGGCCGGACCTGGGGCTGCCGTGGCTGGGGCCGCCGGGGCCGGGGCAGGGCCGATGGTCGCCGGGGTCGTCGGTGCTGGCCCCGCCGGGCCTGGGGCTGCCGTGGCCTGGGCGGGGCCGGTGGCCGGGGCTGCCGTGGCGTGGGCGGGACCGGTGGCCGGGGCTGCCGGAGCCGGGGGTGCCGTGCCCGGGGCGGGGCCGACGGTGGCTGGAGTCGCCATGCCTGGGGCTGCCGCGCCCGGGGCTGCCAAGCCCTGGGCGGGGCCAGTGGCCGAGGCCGCCGCGGCCGTCGCGCCGGGGGCGGGGGTGGGCCGGGATGCCGGAGCCGGGGCCGTCGCACCTGGGGGTGCCGTGCCCGGGGCCGTCGGGCCTGGGGCGGAGCCGATGGTGGCCGGGGCCGTCAGGCCTGGGGCGGCGGTGGCCCGGGATGCCGGAGTCGGGGCCGTCGCGCCTGGAGGTGCTGTGCCCGGGGCTGTCGCGCCTGGGGCGGGGGTGGTCCGGGATGCCGGGGCCGGCGCCGGGGCGGTGGGGTCCGGGGCCGGGGCGGTGGGGTCCGGGGCCGGGGCGGTGGGCAGCGTGGGGTCGGTCGTGGTTGCTCGCCTCATCGTCTGCACCTCCCTCCCCGGCTACCGCCGGGAGCCACCCCGGGGACGGTCCATCCCTGCCCTCCGGACGGTCCCGGCTAACGGCGGAAAGTGGTCAACTCGCTTGCGGCTGGGACAGATCAGACGACGCCGGAGTCGAATGCGTTCAGGACCTCGGCCGGATGGGTCACCCGCTCGACCATGCCTTCGATCACCTGGGCGAGGACGGGATGGTCGATCCCGCGCAGCGCGGCCAGGTCCAGCCCGGAGAGGTCCGGCAGCCGCCGCCCGGGGCACTCCGTCCGGGAGGTCGCCGCGGACACGTCCTGACGTTTCGTCACCATGCGCCGCCCGTCCCCCCGTTGTCCCGCCATCGATGGTCCGCCCTTTCCCCGTGGCCGGTCCCCGGAAACGGAAGGACCCGGCCCGGCCGTGTCCCCGGGCGTGTCTTGTCGATCAGGCCGGATCAGCCCCGGGCGGGCCGGCTCCCGTGGATCGCCAGGCCGAGGAGGAGTCGACGCGGAGCGTATGCGACCGACGAGAGCACCGCGAGGCGCGGCGCCGGCGCCCCGGCCCGGCGTAACAAGTGAGACACCCCTACGGCCCCGCCTCCAGGGCCCGTAGCCGCGTGCGCAGCGCGTCGTACCGGACCTCGGCGCCCGCGCCGAGCCGTGCCCACAGCTCAAGGGCGGAGCGGTACGCGTCCAGCGCCGCCCGGGGCCGGGCCAGCCGCTCCAGCACCTCGCCGCGTAGCTCCTGCACCCGCGCGGCCAGCTCTACGGCGGCGTCCCGGCCCTCGCCCCGGCCCTCCGCCCGGCTCCCCTCCCGGTCCGCCTCCCGATCCGCCTCCAGCGCGGCCCGCCAGGCCCGCCGGTAGGAGTCCGCCGCCCGGTCGAGGCGGTCCGCGGCCCGGGTGTGGCCGTGGATCTCCTGCTGGACGTCGCCGTGGTCCCGCCAGGCACGGGCCTGCTCCAGGGGGCTGCGGCTCTGCCGGACGGCCAGCTCCAGCAGGTACTCCGCCTCCCGCAGGTCCACCAGGTCGCCCTCGTACGCGTGCCGCAGCCGGAGCCCGGTGGCCAGCCGCAGCAGCCGGTGCGCCGCCCGGGGGTCGGACTGCGGCACGGCGGCCCGGCTCTCGCGCAGCACCCGTACGGCCGCCCCGGTGAAGCTCCGCCCGTCGGCGGCGCGTGCCCGCTCCAGGAGTACGTCGCCCCACTCGGGCAGCAGTTCCCCGAAGGCCTCCGCGTCCCGGGGGATCAGCCGCCGGGCCCGGCCGTACGCCTCGGCCGCGCCCTCCAGCGCCACCGGGTCCCCGTCCCGTTCGTAGCGGGCGCGGCGCACCCGGGCCACGCCGAGGAGTGCCGCCACCCGCAGCTCCGGATCGCCGGCGGCCTCCTCCAGGGCCGTGGCGAGCTGCCCGGACGCCTCCTCCAGCCGGTCGGGCAGGTGGCGCAGCGCGGTGGCCCGCTCCACCCGGACCCGCGCCCGCTCCTCGGGCGGGGCCGCCGGGTCCACGGCCAGCCGGGCGGCGGCCTGTCCGGCCAGCTCCGTGCGCTCGGCCGGGTCCGGGGTGCGGGGCAGGAGGGCGAGCAGCACCCGGCCCAGGGCCAGGTGCAGTTCGGGGCCGGGCCGCGCGTCGGGGCCGGGGTCGGAAGCCGGGGCTGGAGCGGGGGGCGGGCCCGCGAGGGGTTCCAGCGCGGCCCGGGCCTCCCGCAGCGCCCCCGCGTCGTCCCGGAGTTCGCTGAGCCGGGTCAGGGTCTGGGCGCGCCGCACCGCGCAGTCCCGTCGCAGTGCGCCGCCGTCCGCGTCGGGGAGGGCACCCGCCGCCGCGAACTCCCGGTCGGCCGCGGCCAGCAGCTCCGCGTCGGGTCCGGCCGCGAGGGCCCGCTCGTACAGCACCCGGCCCCGTACGAGCCGGGCCGCCGCCGTCCGCAGCCCGGTGACGGCCCGTTCGGCCTCGGCGAGCAGGTCCGGGTCGCGCTCGGCCGCCCACAGCCGCACCAGTGCCCGCGCGAGCTCGGTCTCCGCCTCCTCGGGCGGGTCTTCGGCACCGGCCGGGGCGGTGACCGCGCGGCGCAGCACCGCCACGGCCTCGTACAGCGCCCTGGTGTCCGTGTCGGCCTCCGCGTCCGCGAGCCGTTCCCGGGCGGTCCGCACCGCCCGGGCCCGGCCGGGCCCCGGGGTGGCGGCCGCGGGCTCGCGCGCCGCCGGACCCTCGGCTTCCGTGGGGCCGGGCAAGCCCAACAGGCCCGGCAGGCCCGGTACGTCCGGCAGGTAGCGGCGTACGACCTTGGCCGACACCTGCGCGAAGGCCTGCGGGAGCGGTCCCGCCGGCACCCGCTCGGCAGCGTCCTGCGGGGCGCCGCCGGGCCGGCCGCCCGGGTCCGCCGCGACGGGCGCCCCGGTCAGCTGGGAGACCGCGAGGGCGGGGAAGTTGCGCACGCCCCGCCCGAAGTGCGCCTGGACGTACTCCGAGCAGTGCTTCAGCACCAGCGCGGCCTCGTCCCGCCCGAGCGGTCCCAGCAGGACGTCCTGCACCCCGGGGACGAACTCGTACCACTGCCCGGGCGCCGGTCCGCTGCGCCGCAGCAGCCCGCTGAGCAGTACCTCCGCCAGGTCCGACGGTTCGGAGTCCGGCAGCATGGTGCGCTGCACCAGCCGCATCACGGGCAGCGTCAGGGGCGCCGCCGACAGGTACACGGCCAGCTGGACGGCGCGTGGTGCGGCCGAGGCGCGGAAGCGCCGCACCAGTTCGAGCGGGGGCCGTACGGCCGCCGCGGGCGGCGGCGCCGGGGCCGCGGGGTGTGCGGCCAGCACCCGGCCCACCTCGGCCGGGACCGGCCCGGTCCCGATCCCGGCGACGAGGCGGGCCCACGCGCCGAGTGCGGTGGCGCCGGGCGGCAGTACGGGGACGGCGAGCCCGCCGGTGGGGCGTCCGGAGCGCGGCGGCCGGTCCGACCGGAATTTCAGCTTCCCTCCGCCGCCCTCGATCCGGGTGAGGGTGCCGCGTTCGGTCGGCAGCCAGCTGCGGCCCCACAGCCGCTGCGGCAGAGGCTGTACGACCACGCACGGGGTGCACTCGGCCCACCGGTGCAGCAGCCGTTGCGCCTGGCCCTCCCGCCACAGCGGTCCGGTGCAGTCGGAGACCAGCATGGTCAGCGCGCGTCCGGTCGGGTCGCGCAGCTGGTCGCCGGAGCGCAGTCCGGGGGCGGGTACGGGGCAGCGCCCGAGCGCGGGCGTGCCGTCGGCGAGCCGGTGCAGGTAGTGGACCCGCACGTCCCGGAAGGCGCCCAGCCGTTCGCACACGGAGCGCAGTTCCTCGAACATGTCGTGCCAGACCGCCATCGAGGGGGAGGCGTCCATGACCAGTCGTGCGGTCGCCTCGCGGCGGGTGTCCGGGCGGAACACCGGGATGACCGTCCCGAAGGCCCGGGCGCTGGCCTCGGCGGTGGCCGCCTCGTCGAGCACGGTCCGGGCGGGCGGGACGGGCGGCCGGTGCCGCTGGAGGGCGCGCAGGGCCCGCTGGATGTCGAGGATCCGGGGCAGGGCGGCGGCCCGGGGGACGCGTACGGGCACTCCCGGATCCTCCGGCAGCTCCCCCTCGGCCGGCGCGGTACGGCGTGCTCCGGCGGCATAGATCCTGACCGGATCCTCAGCCTCCGGCTCTGGCCCGGGCTCCCCGCCCACCGGCCCCGCGGGCAGGCTGACGGGACCTTCAGCCTCCGTCTCCTGGGCGGGCTCGTCCGGCCCCGCCGCGAGCGGCCCGGAGGCGACCGACCCGGGCCCGTGGATCTTCCCGGCCAGCCACAGGGCGTCGGCGAGCTCCTCGGCGGTCGGATCGATCCCGGCGGCGCGCAGCAGGACGGCCAGTTCGCGGATGGGCACGGCCCCTCACCTCGGTCGGTCGAGGCGCTGGATGAGCAGGTCCGCGAGGTCCTCCCGGGTGGGCGGGGCGGCGTAGTGGGTGAGGTACACGGCGTTGAGCAGCTGGTCGGCGGCGACGAGCTCGGTCTGGGAGCGGCTGAGGAACTCCCGGATCAGGTCGGCCCCGAGCCGGGCGGCCTCGTCCCCGAGGTGTGCCCGGACCATGGTGGCGAGCCGTTTCTCGCCCGGCTGGCCGAGTTTGAGCTGGATGCAGCGCCGCAGCAGGGCGGCCGGGAAGTCCCGTTCCCCGTTGCTGGTCAGGATGATGAAGGGGAAGGCCCGGCAGCGGACCCGGCCGCCGTGGACGGTCGCCTTGCCCCCGTCGTCGGTGAGCACCCGCACCGCGGGCTCGGTGTCGGCGACCCGTTCCAGCTCGGGGAGCGCGAACTCCCCTTCCTCCAGCACGTTCAGCAGGTCGTTCGGCAGGTCCACGTCGCTCTTGTCGAGCTCGTCGATCAGGAGCACGCGCGGACGCGCGGTGGGGAGCAGGGCGGTGCCCAGCGGCCCGAGCCGGATGTACTTGCCGATGCCGGGCGCCCCGCCGGGTGCCCCGCCGCCGGCCGCGATCTGCACGTCCTGGAGCCGGGCGAGGGCGTCGTAGCGGTA
The DNA here is from genome assembly GCF_040652415.1 of Streptomyces sp. NPDC048255. Classification (NCBI taxonomy): domain Bacteria; kingdom Bacillati; phylum Actinomycetota; class Actinomycetes; order Kitasatosporales; family Streptomycetaceae; genus Streptomyces; species Streptomyces sp. NPDC048255. The sequence goes on along the minus strand of NZ_JBEZMA010000016.1, from coordinate 117,295 downwards.
GAGCCCGTCCTGGAGCACGGTCCGCGAGACCACGGGCCAGCGCAGCACCCGCCCCAGCTTCAGCTCGTGGGCGACGGCGTGCGCGAGGGTGGACTTGCCGGTGCCGGGGAAGCCCGTCACGAGCAACGGCCGCCGCAGGTACAGCGCGGCGTTGACGGCGTCCAGCTCCTCGGGCTCCGGCCGGTGCAGTTCGGCGGCCTGCCGGTGCGCCCCGAGCCGCCGGGCGATGGCGCCGTCGGCGCCTCCGGCCTCCCCCGGGCCACCCGCGTCGCCGCCCGCCGGACCGCCCGCGGGACCGCCCCCCGGGCCGCCCGCCTCGCCGACCGGCCCGCCGTCGAAGTCCCGCCACGGCGGCGGATCGGGCAGGGCGTCGATCCCGTCGTGGGGTTCGCCGACACCCCGGTAGATGAGCCACTCGTCGTTCATGGGTGCTGCTCCCTCCTGCCGGTCACAGGTCGCCCTGGAGCGGCTCGTCCTCGGGCAGGGCCCGCGCCGGGTCGTCCCACACGAGTGCGGTGCCCGCCGCCCAGTACGCGTCCGGGTCCGCGCCGTACGCCCGCCCCCGTAGCGCCTGGAGCCGCAGCGGCAGCACCTGTGCCCGGCCCGCGTCGGCCAGTTCCTCCCGCAGCCCCCGGTGGAACGGCGCGCACGACACGCCCGGGTCAGCGGGGGGCCGCCTGCACACCACCACCCCGTACCCGGCCTGCCGGACCGCATGCAGCGACCCCAGCGTGGGCTCCAGCGCGGCGGCCCGGCAGTGCACCGGCACGGTGTTGTCCGCCAGCCCCGCGAGCCACTGTGCCGAGGGGCTGCGCGGGCGACCCCCTACGCAGTCCGCCCGTTCGTCCAGTAACGGCCCGGCCAGGACCCGCGCCCACCGGGCAGCCGCGCCGGGGGCTCCGCCGCCGACGGGGTGGCGCAGCACCACGGGCCTCTGCACCCCCAGCGGCACCCCGCCCACCAGCGCCCACTCGTCCACCGCCAGCCCGAACAGCTCCGGTTCCACGGCGACTTCGAGCAGGGCCGCCGCCTCGTGGGTGTCGCAGCGCCGGAAGGCCTCGGCGAGCGGGGCCCGCAGCGCCTCCGGCAGCCGGGCCGGACCGACCCGTACACCGGAGTCCACCGGGGTGACCCGGCCCGGGCGCGCCGGGCCGGCGAGGACCGAGACCCGCCAGTCGAAGACCTCCTCCCAGCCGTGCGCCCACACCTCCAGCAGCACCGAGGCCCCCGGTGGCAGTCCGCCCGCGGACCGCGCCGTGCCGTGTGCCGCGCGGCCGGCCGAGGCCCGGCGGCGGCGGGCCCGTTCCGCCAGGCCCTGCTCGTGCCGCTCGCCGAGCTCCCGCCGCAGCGGCCGCCACAGCCGCTCGGCCGTGGCGCGTACCCAGTCCCACAGCTCCTCGTCCGCGCCGGGCGTGGGCGGCTCGCGGTACTCGGCCACGCTCACGTCCGTCGCGTACCGGAGCATCGCCGCGGCCTCCCCCGCCCCGCCGGGCGGGTCGTACAGCAGGCCGAGCCCGTCGCGCCAGCTCAGCGGGGCCGGCGGATGCGGATCCGGCTCCTCCCCGCGCGCGGCCTCCACCAGGGCCCGTACGACCTCCGAGGAGCCGGGCGGGGGCAGTTCGGCGAGCAGCCCGCACAGGGTGGTGCGCTCGCCGGGGGTGAGCCGGCCGCGGCCGGCGTACGGGTCGCCGTCCGGATCGGGGAGTTCGCCGTGGGCGTCGGTCCAGGTCCGGCGGGTGTTGAGGTCGCTGAGGTGCTGGTCGTAGTGGTGCAGGTCGTGAGCCTGCATGACCCGGCGGTAGAGCCCGGTCTGGCCGCGTCCGGCCGTGGGCAGGGTGCGCAGCTGCACGACGGAGACGGCCAGCCCGCCGCCGCCCGTGTTCCGCCGGGCCTTGACCACGCCGACGACCTCGCCGCGGGCCAGGTCCACGACGGGGCCGCCGGACATGCCGGGGTCGATCTCGTCGTCGCCGCCGAGGCGGATGGCCGCGCCGTTGCCCGCGGTGCCGCGCAGCCGGGTGGTGCGGCCGGTGATCTCGGGGGTGCCGAGGTCCTCGGTGCAGCCGAAGTACGCGACTTCGTCGAAGCGGGGTCTGGAGCGGTCGGTCAGCCAGACACAGGCGTGCGAGACGGGGGCGAGGACCCGGACGAGGGCCAGGTCGGGCAGGTCCCACAGGGCCCGCCGGGCGGGGCGGCGCTCGTCGAGCCGCTCCGGCAGGACGCATTCCACGCGTCCGGTGACGGTCCCGGTGGCCGCCTCGTTCCCGGCGTACCTGCCGGACTGGAAGGTGATGCCGACCTCGCGCCCGGTCAGCCGCACGGCGGCACCCCCTTCACCGACCACGTGGGCACACGTCAGGACCCAGCCCGGCGCGATGAAGAAACCGCTCCCCCAGGTGGGTCCGGTCCCAGCGGTCCCATACCCGTCCGGCGGGGCGTGGACGCGTACGGTCGCCGCTTGGACGAGGGGTTCGAGGAGCTCGAAGGCGCGCGCCGAGCCGGTCGTGCGCCCCTCCGTCATCCGCGCCCCCCGCTCGTGAGACGTCCAGGCTAGCGCCGGCGCCGCCGCGGGCGGGAGGTCTCTCCGCGCCGCGGATTATCCTGGCGGGAAACACCCCCATCACGGCACGGAGCCCGACTTGTACTTCACCGATCGCGGCATCGAGGAGCTGGAGAAGCGGCGCGGCGAGGAGGAGGTCACCTTCGAGTGGCTCGCCGAGCAGCTGCGCACCTTCGTCGACCTGAACCCGGACTTCGAGGTCCCGGTGGAACGCCTGGCCACCTGGCTGGCCCGCCTGGACGACGAGGACGACGAGGACGACGAGTAGGCGGACTCGGGAGCAACCGCGGAAGACGGGAACGGCCCGGCTGCCTGTACGGCGGCCGGGCCGTTCCCGTGTTCACGGCGCCCGGTGGGGAGGGCGCCGCTCCTTGGCGGGGAATGGTTGGCCCCGGCCGGTCCAGGCGGAGCCGGGGCAGGCCCGCGTCGCTGTACGCCGTGGCGCCGTGACGCCGTGGCGCCGTGGCGCCGATCATGATCACGGCCGGCAGGCCGAGCCGATCACCCCGTAGAGGGCCCGGCGCGTCCACCCGCTCACGGGGCGCCCTGCCCGGTCGGGGTGCGGCCGAGGAGGTCGGCTCGTTGCCAGCAGTGGACCGGGTCGTGCCGGACGGCCCAGCCGTGGCAGCAGACCCGGCAGTCGGCCATGTGCCCGCCGTACCTGGTCGCGATGCGCGCCCCCAGCCGACAGCCGGCGCAGATCATGTGCTCCCGGGTGCAGACCCCGTCGGGGTGCGCCGGCGACGCCGCGACTTCCAGCCGGAGCCGGGCGAGGTCGAAGGCCTCGCGTTCCATCCCGGGCAGGTCGCCCCACCCCGCGCCCGTCACCGCGGCGCCCTCTCGGACCCGGCCTCCGCCGATGCGGAGCCGGGCCGGGACTCGCCTTCCGCGAGCCGTGCGACGCCTACGCGGACGAGGAGGGCCACGGACGCCGGTTCGCAGAATCTGGAACCGGCTCCGAGGGTGGCCCAGTACACCGGGTGGGTCACGTCGTACCCCAGGACGTCGACGGCCGGGACGCCGAAGTACGTTCCTGAGCCGAGGCACTCGACGCCCGGGGCGCAGGAGCGCCACTCGCGGACAGTGCCGGCCGGGACGATGGCGTAGTAGTTCCGGCCGTGGCCGTCGTGGACGACGGGCCCGCCGAGGCTCTCCTCCAGACCGAAGTCGGTGTGGGCGTAGCTGCGCCCCTCTGTGCAGAGGGCCGCGAAGACGAGCCGCTCCGGCAGGCGGACGGCGTCGAACGTCCGGCCGATGGGGAGGAGGGCGATGCCGCGCTCCCGCCATTCGGTGCGGACCTGCTCGGGCTGGTCATGGCTGCCGACCAGCCAGTCCGTCATCATCTGCCGGGTCACCGTCGGGCACTCCCTGCCGTCGTCAGCGGGTGGTCAGGACGACGGTAGGAGCGGTTCCGTGACGACAGGGGCACGGATTGTGCCCCCTTGCTCAGGCGGTCAGAAGCCCCAGGCGGGAGGCCAGCTGGGACGCCCGGCGGCGGCGGGCAGGGCTCTTCGCCTCTGCCTCCTCCAGGATGATCCTGCGTGCGTACCCGTTGTACTGGACGGTCTCGGGCGCCACTTCGTGGGCCTGCACGAGTGTGGCCAGGGCGACGTCGGGCTGTGCGTCGAGGTGGTAGGCACGTGCCTGTTCGATCCGGTGCCGGGCCCGGCGCGGCCGGGACGGAATCGCCTCGGCTTCCGCTCGGGCCGCCTGCCGCGCGGACTCTCCGCCGGCGTGCAACTCGACGGCGACCGTGACCGCGTGCGCGCCGATGACCGACCGGGAGAAGCTCGTGACCGGGTGGAAGTATCCGGCGGGCAGGGATTCGGCCAGGGCCCGGGCGTCGTCCCAATACCGCCATGCCGTGCCGGTCTCGCCGCGGCGCGCGGCCGTCAACCCGGCTTCGACGGTGAGCGCCCCAACCACTGCGCGTACGTCCGTACCGGCGTTCGGCAGCATCGGTTCCAGGTAGCGGAGTGTCTCCAGGGTGACGGCGTCCGCGGCGTCCAGGTGCCCGCGCTCGCGGTGCGCCTGCGTGGTCAGCCACGCCGCGAGGCCGATCGTGTGCGGGTCCTCGGATTCCTGCGCGGCCAGCATGCCGCGCTCGGCGACGCGCCAGACGAGCGGGGCGTCGGGCTGGTAGGCGCAGAAGAACTGGGCCAGGAAGTACACCTCGGCCAGGACCGCTTGGGCGGCTTTCCGGTCGGCCACGGTGCCGGACCGGCGCACTGCGGCCCGCGCGTCTCGGATCAGGTCCGGCAGCAGTGAGCCGATGACGTCGCGGTGGTTCGGCGCGGAGTGCCGGGCCTGCCACGCCCGCGCAAGGCGGGCCGACATGTGCGCGGTGGACGGGGCCTCGCGGTCGGTGCCGAGCTGAAGGGCGTTGACGGCCTCGCGGACCGCGGCGAACCGCGGGTGCCCCGGACCGGCGAACAGGCTGACGCGCATGGACTGGTCCCCCGTGAGGTCGGACAGGTCCCGTACGCGCAGCACCTCGGCGATGCGCAGGATCACCGGCAGCGCCGGGGTCTTCAGCCGGCCGGTCTCGACGGCCTTGACCCAGGACCCGGACCGGCCGACGAGGCCCCCGAGTTGGTCGCGAGTGAGCCCGCGTCGGGTGCGGAGGATCTGCGTTCTCTGACCGAAGGCCAGCTGCTCGCGGTACGGGTCCTCAGTAGCATCGGAAGACATGGCGGCCTTGCCCCTCTCCTCGCAGCTCTCACCGACAGGTTAGGGGCACGGCCTCGCCCTGTGATCCGGAACGAGCCTCCGCATGACAACGGCCCGAGCCGCGCGAAGCGGTCGGGCCGTTGACGTGTGCGCTTTGACCAGCAGCGCGAGGGAGTGCCCAGGGCGCCCGGATCAGGCGGCCTTGGTCTCCCAGAAGATGCGGTCGATCTCGGCGATGAGTTCGAGGGCCTTCTGGCCGGTCGCCGGGTCGTTCGACGCCTTGGCGGCCGAGAGGGCCTTCAGGGTGTCGTTGACCAGGGTGTGCAGCTGCGGGTACTTCTCGAAGTGCGGGGGCTTGAAGTAGTCGCTCCACAGCACCGAGACGTGGTGCTTGGCGAGCTCGGCGCGCTGCTCCTTGATGGTGATGGCGCGCGCGCGGAAGTCGGCGTCGTCGTTGGCCTGGTACTTCTCCTGCACGGCCTTGACGGACTCGGCCTCGATGCGGGCCTGGGCAGGGTCGTACACGCCGCACGGAAGATCGCAGTGGGCGGAGACCTTCGCCTTGGGGGCGAAGAGGCGGGAAAGCATGGAGTGTGTCCTCCTCGTGATCGTCTTCTCAAGGGGGAGATTACTCGCTGGGGCATCGGATTTCGCGGTCGCCCCCATGGGCTTAGGACAAAAGTCCAGCGTCGCGGTCGGACCGGTGAGCGAATGTACGGGGCGGTACGGCAGCATGCGGGAGTGACGAGGAGGTCGCGCATGGTGGAGAACCGCTGCCGACGGTTTGCGTTCGAGGTGCTGGAGGTGACGGGGCCGTCGATGGTGCCGACGCTGCTCCACGGGGACCGGCTGGTGGTCCGCTACGGGGCGGCGGTCCGCCGCGGCGCCGTGGTGGTGCTGCGGCATCCCTTCCAGCAGGACCTGCTGGTCGTCAAGCGGGCGGTGGAGCGCCGGCCGGGCGGCTCGTGGTGGGTGCTCGGCGACAACCCGTACAACGAGACCGGCGACAGCACCGTGTACGGGGCGGTGCCCGCCGACCTGGTGCTGGCGACGGCGGTGCTGCGCTTCCGGCCGCCGGCGGCGGATCAGCGGTCGCTGAGGGCGCGGCTGTCCTGGGCGGTGTCGGCGCTGCGGCCGCTCTGGGCGGACCCCTCGGCCTCGCGCCGCTTGCGGGCACGGTAGGCGGCCACGTTCGCCCGGGTGGCGCAGCGGTCGGAGCAGTAGCGCCGGGAGCGGTTGGTGGAGGTGTCGAGGTAGGCGTTGCGGCAGGGCGGCGCCTGGCACAGGCCGAGGCGGTCGGGGCCGTGCTCGGTGAGGTGGAAGGCCAGGCCCATGGCCGCGATGGCGGCGTAGCCCGCGGAGGCGTTGGAGGGGTGGTCGGCGAGGTGGATGTGCCAGTGGGGGCTGCCGTCGTCGGCGAGGCTGTCGTGGCCGGTCACCTGCGGGCTGACGGGGAACTCCATGAGCAGGGAGTTCAGCAGGTCGACGGCCAGGGCGTGGTCGCCGCCGTCGGCCGCCTCGAAGACGGCGCGCAGCCGGCCGCGGACGTTGCGGAAGCGGGTGACGTCGGTGTCGGTGACCCGGCGGGCCATCTGCACGCTGGCGCCGAACAGGGCGCGGACGGCGTCCACCGAGGTGAGCGAGTCCTTGTTGCGGGCCGGCTCCTCGGTGTTGACCAGGCGCACGGCGTAGTCCGAGTAATGGGCCAGTTCCACTTGTAGTCCTTACGGCTGCGGATTAGTGTCTCGGTAACGGCTGACACAGGTTCGAGGGTATTACGTGCAGAGGGGTTCGTGATGGCGGATACGACGGAAACAGCGGCCTACTGGCAGGCGTGGCAGGACAGCTGGGACCGCCAGCAGGAGTGGTACATGCCCGACCGCGAGGAGCGGTTCCGGGTGATGCTGGACATGGTCGAGGCGCTGGCCGGCCCCGCCCCCCGGGTACTGGATCTCGCGTGCGGTACGGGAAGTATTACGGACCGCGTCCTCAAGCGGTTCCCGGATGCCACCAGTACGGGGGTCGACCTGGACCCGGCGCTGCTGGCCGTCGCCCGGGGCCACTTCGCGGGTGACGACCGGGTCACCTTCGTGACCGCCGACCTCAAGGACCCCGCCTGGCGCGCGGCCCTCCCCCACGACACCTACGACGCCGTGCTGACCGCCACCGCCCTGCACTGGCTGCCCAGCGCGGACCTGGCCGTCCTGTACGGGCAGCTCGCTCCGCTGGTCCGGCCGGGCGGGGTGTTCATGAACGCCGACCGCATGCCCGACCCGGCCACCCCGGGCATCGACGCCGCCGAGCGCGCCCACCGGCACGCCGGGATGGACCGGGCCAAGGCCGCGGGGGTGCTGGACTGGCGCGAGTGGTGGGCCGTGGCCGCCGGGGACCCGGTGCTGGCCGAGGCGGTCGCGGAGCGCTTCGAGATCTACGGGGAGCACGCCGACGGCGACACCCCTCCCGAGGCCTGGCACGCCCGCACCCTCCTCGACGCGGGGTTCGCCGAGGCCCGCACGGTGTGGCGCTCGCCCTCGGACGCACTGGTCCTAGGTCTGAATTGACGATCCTCGCCCCCTGAAGGGGCGATTCCCTTCAGCTCGCGTGCGCGGGCCTCGGAGCTTCACGCATCCGCCTCCGGCCGACGGCCGGGACTCGCACCCTGGGGATGCTGCGCGTGCTGTTGATATCCGAGCCACCCGTCCGGCGGGCTCGGGCCTCGATCTCCACCGAGGCATTGTGGTCGGCGTCATCTACGTGCTCGCAGCGGGTGCAGGCGAACAGCCGACCGCATCCCTTACGGGATTCAGGATCCACCAGGCCGCAAGCGGCGCAGGTCTGGGAGGTGTGGAACGGCGGCACGGCGACAAGTACGGACCCGTACATGCGGGTCTTGTACTCAAGCTGTCGCCGCCGTTCCCCGGGGGTGTTGTCGAGGATTGACCGGTTCAGCGCGGCCTTCGCCCGGACGTTCTTCCCCGGCGACTCGGCGGTTCCCTTCGCGGACTTGCTCATGTTCCTCACGCGCAGGTCCTCGATACCGATCAGGCCGTGGTTTTTGGCGAGGTCGGTGGTGAGTTTGTGCGTGAAGTCCCGGCGCCGGTTGGCCCGCAGGGTGGTGAGCCTTGCGATCTGGGCGATCGTCGTGCGCAGGCGGCGGCTGTACTTCCCGCCCTGGTGCTTCTTCGCGTAGGTGATCTGACGGGCCTTGCGCTGCTCCAGCGCCTTGAGACGCTTCTTCTCGTTGGCGGTCAGTGACGGGGGCATGAGGCGGGGTGTCGCCTCGGTGGAGACGAACGCCGACGCGGCGACCCCGAAGTCCACCCCGCAGGCGGGTTTCCCGTTCGGCGCGTCCGGCTTACGCCCGGTGTGGACACCGAAGGAGACGTGCCAGCCGCTGCCGTCCCGGGACACCGTGGCGTTACGGATCGTGCCACCGATGGCGCGGGAGAGCCGGAACCGCAGCCAGCCGACCTTCGGCAGGCGCACCTCGGCCCACTTGCGGTTCACCTTGCGGACCTCGACCGCCTGCCCGGGAAACGGGACCGGCAGACGATGCCCGCGCTTCTTCCGTGACGGAAACCGAGCCGGATGCTCGGGGTTCCAGAAGTTGTCGTACGCCCGGTCCAGCTGACGCAGGATCTGCTGCCCGGACTGCGCCGGCAGATCACCGATCCAGTCAAGATCCGCACGGGCGGCGGTCAGGTACTTGCACTGCTCAACAGACCGCAGCGTGTACCGGCGCTGCTCCCACAGGTACACCCGCTGCTCCAGGGCCACATTCCACAGAGCACGTGCCGAATGCCCCCACCTGGTCAGGACCTCGCCCTGCCCCCCGGTGGGGTACGCACGATATTTGCGCCCCGCGTCTGCCCGCACGCCCCTGATTCTGCTGACGATCTAAGGCTGATACGACCCAGATCCGGAAAAGACAGGTGTTGTCTGCCCATTTAGCCTTCACGACGAAGCCATGGCGAGAAGTGTTCACTTATGCGCATCTCAAGGCATGGAGTCCTGGTGGGGGCATGACGAAGGGGCGGTACGGGAATCCGTACCGCCCCTCCTTCGCACGTCCGCCCGGTGTCAGAGCACCTTGGACAGGAATGCCTTCGTCCGGTCGTGCTGGGGGTTGCCGAGGACGTCGCGGGGGTTGCCCGATTCGACGACCACGCCTCCGTCCATGAAGACGAGGTTGTCGCCGACCTCGCGGGCGAAGCCCATCTCGTGCGTGACCACGATCATGGTCATGCCGTCCTCGGCGAGGCCGCGCATGACGTCGAGGACGTCACCGACGAGCTCGGGGTCGAGGGCCGAGGTGGGCTCGTCGAAGAGCATCAGCTTCGGCTCCATGGCGAGCGCGCGGGCGATGGCCACGCGCTGCTGCTGGCCGCCGGAGAGCTGGGAGGGGTAGTTCCCGCCCTTGTCGCCGAGGCCGACCCGGTCCAGGAGGCGTACGGCGCGCTCGCGCGCCACCGCCTTGGACTCGCCCTTGACCATGACCGGGGCTTCCATGACGTTCTCTATGGCCGTCATGTGCGGGAAGAGGTTGAAGCGCTGGAAGACCATGCCGATGTCCCGGCGCTGGGCCGCGACCTCGCTGTCCTTCAGCTCGTAGAGCTTGTCGCCCTTCTGGCGGTAGCCGACGAGGTTCCCGTCGACGTACAGCCGTCCGGCGTTGACCTGCTCCAGGTGGTTGATGCACCGCAGGAAGGTCGACTTGCCGGAGCCGGACGGGCCGACCAGGCAGAAGACCTCACGCGGGGCGACCTCCAGGTCGATGCCCTTGAGGATGTGCGCCGCACCGTAGGACTTGTGGACGCCCTCCGCCTTCACCATGGCAGTCGTCATCAGGCCACCGCCTTGCGGTCAGAGAAGCTGGACAGTTTCGCCTTGATCTTCTGCAACGGCGTGGGCGGCAGCGAGCGGAGCGCACCGCGGGCGTAGCGGCGCTCCAGGTAGTACTGGCCGACGCTGAACACACTGGTCAGGGCGAGGTACCAGATCGAGGCGACGAAGAACATCTCCATCACCGCGAACGACGTGGACGCGATGTCCTGGGCCGCACGCAGCAGGTCGAAGTACTGCACGGCGACGACGAGCGACGAGGTCTTGAGCATGTTGATGAACTCGTTGCCCGACGGCGGCACGATGACCCGCATGGCCTGCGGCAGCACGACGCGGCGCATGGTCTGCATCCGGGTCATGCCGAGCGCGTGCGAGGCCTCGGTCTGGCCTTCGTCGACCGACTGGATGCCGGCCCGGACGATCTCCGCCATGTACGCGCCCTCGTTCAGGCCGAGGCCCAGCAGGGCGGCCAGGAACGGCGTCATGACCTGGGTCATCTCGTCCTTGTAGAACCCGAGGTTCAGGACCGGGAAGATCAGGGCGAGGTTGAACCAGATGAGGAGCTGCACGTACACCGGGGTGCCGCGGAAGAGCCAGATGTAGAACCAGGCGATGGTGCTGGTCACCGGGTTCTTCGAGAGGCGCATCACGGCGAAGAGGACACCGAGCACCAGGCCCAGGGCCATCGAGGCGACGCTGATCCAGATCGTGTTGCCGACACCACGGATGATGGTGGGGTCGAACAGCTTCTCCGGGACGGTCGCCCAGCGCACGTTGCCCTGTGAGAAGGCGATCGCGAGCGCCACGACCAGGCCGATCACGACCACGGCGCTGATCCAGCGGCCGTAGTGGCGGACCGGGATGGCGCGGATCGCCTCGGGGGGGACGGCCCCGCCCGGCGGGGTGTCCGCCGGGTCCGGGGCCTTGTCGAGCTTGTCAGTCACAGTGACTGCCCTTCAGTGTGCTGCGGTCTGCGCGGAGGTCAGGAACCTGCGTTGATCTTGGCCTCGGTCACGGCGCCGGAGCCCGCGTTCCACTTGTCCAGGGCGGCCTTGTACGTGCCGTCCTTGATGACCGCGTCGAGGGCTTCCTTGAGCGCGTCGCGCAGCTCGGTGTTCTTCTTGTCCACCGCGATGCCGAAGAGGCCGGCGTCGGTCGGGTTGGCGATGGCCTCGAAGTCGTTGCCGCCGCCGGCGGTCTGCGCGATGTACGCGGCGACCGGGGAGTCGTTCAGGTCGGCGACGGCGCCGCCGGCCTTCACGCGGGTCTGGGCCTCGGCGTCGGTCGGGAAGGACTCGATGCTGATCTCGCCCTTGCCCTCCGTCTTGCACTTCTCGGACTGGTCCTTGGCGGACGTCTCGTACGTGGTGCCGCGCTGGACGGCGACCTTCTTGCCGCACAGGTCGTCGAGGGTCTTGATGCCGTCCGGGTTCCCCTTCTTGACGAGGATGCCGGTGGAGGAGGAGAAGTAGTCGACGAAGTCGACGCCGGCGCCCGTCTTGGCGCCCTTGTCGTCCAGGCCCTCCTGACGGGCCTTGGTGTCGGTGAGCGAGGACATGACCAGGTCGCTGCGGCCCGTCTGCATGCTGCCGATCAGGGTGTCGAAGGTGCCGGACTCGAACTTGAACTGCACACCCAGCTGCTTGCTCAGGGCCGCGGCGATGTCGGGGTCGACACCGACGATCTTGCCGCCCTCGGTGAACTCCATCGGCGCGTAGGTGGCGTCCGTGCCGACCTTGATGACGCCGGCGTCCTGGATCTTCTTCGGGAGCTTGGAGAAGAGCGGGGCGCTGCTGTCGGCCGTACCCGAGGGGGCGGTGGAGGCCTTGTCCGTCTGGTCTCCACAGCCGGTGAGGATCAGGGCGCCGGCGACCGCGATCGCGCCGACCGCGGCGATCCGGGACCGAGCGGCGGTCGTACGACGGGTGATGCTTGCGGTCATGAGCTGGTTCCTCCGGCTGGTGGAAAAGCACCGAAAAACGGTCGGGCACGCACCATCGAGTGTCGCGACCTTGTGTGATTACGGCATCTTGCCATTCGGACTGGCGCATTCAGGCTGCCCATCAGGTCAAAATCAGATAACGGACACCCCCGGCTAGCCAACAGGACTGCGGGCAAGGGCCATCGGAGCCGCACAAAACGCCGTGACCTGGCACTTTCGGCGCATGATTTGCGGCGCGTCTCGCCCATCGGACAACGAGGTTTGGACTTTTAGCCAAAACCAGGACAAGCACCCTATGGTCGAGCAGGAATCGACTCGTCTGGGTGAGTGTTCTTCGGGTAGAACAGATCCTTACACCCCTCATCCGGGGCTCAGGGCGCGCGTGCGGCGCGCCCGCGCGTACGAACCTCCCCTCCGCGGAGACGGTCCAACCGTCGAAGTGGAGTACGGACGCGGTGCCCGCCCACCCCTTAACCAGGAGTGGCCACCCTCAATGATCAAAGGACCTAAGGGGTCACACAAAGTGGCAGCGGAGATCGTCAACCCTCGCAGCGACAGCGCGACGGACAACAACCCGGACGCGGTGTTCGCGCTGCACCGGGGCGGCAAGATGGCCATTCAGGCCACGGTGCCGGTCAACAACAAGGACGACCTGTCCCTGGCGTACACACCCGGTGTGGCGAAGGTGTGCAGCGCCATCGCCGAGCAGCCGGAGCTGGTGAACGAGTACACCTGGAAGTCCAACGTGGTCGCCGTCGTCACCGACGGCACGGCCGTGCTCGGACTCGGTGACATCGGTCCCGAAGCCTCCCTCCCCGTGATGGAGGGCAAGGCAATTCTGTTCAAGCAGTTCGGCGGCGTGGACGCGGTTCCGATCGCGCTCGCGACCAAGGACACGGACGAGATCGTCGAGACGGTCATCCGTCTGGCGCCGTCCTTCGGCGGGGTGAACCTGGAGGACATCTCCGCCCCCCGCTGCTTCGAGATCGAGCGCCGCCTCCAGGAGGCGCTGGACATCCCGATCTTCCACGACGACCAGCACGGCACGGCCATCGTGACGCTGGCCGCGCTGCGCAACGCGGCGAAGCTCACCGGTCGCACCCTCGGCGACCTGCGGGCCGTGATCTCGGGTGCGGGCGCAGCGGGCATCGCGATCGCCAAGATCCTGGTGGACGCGGGCATCGGCGACGTCTGCGTCACCGACCGCAAGGGCGTCGTCTCGGCCGACCGCTCCGACCTGACGGACGTCAAGGCGGAGATCGCGGGCCTGACCAACAAGACGGGGCAGACCGGCTCCCTGGAGCAGGCGCTCTCCGGCGCGGACGTCTTCATCGGCGTCTCCGGCGGTACGGTCCCCGAGGCGGCGGTGGCCTCGATGGCGAAGGACGCCTTCGTCTTCGCCATGGCCAACCCGAACCCGGAGGTCCACCCGGACGTCGCGCACAAGTACGCGGCGGTCGTGGCCACGGGCCGTTCGGACTTCCCGAACCAGATCAACAACGTGCTGGCGTTCCCGGGCATCTTCGCGGGCGCCCTCAAGGTGCGCGCCACCCGGATCACCGAAGGCATGAAGATCGCCGCCGCCGACGCCATCGCCGGTGTCGTGGGTGACGAGCTCGCCGCCGACTACGTGATCCCGTCGCCGTTCGACGAGCGCGTGGCCGAGGCCGTCGCCTCGGCGGTCGCCGCCGCCGCGAAGGCCGACGGCGTGGCCCGCCTGGGCTGAGCACCGCGCTGAGCTGTACGGGCAGGGGCCCGGCCGGAGCAATCCGGCCGGGCCCCTGTCGTTGCCGCGGCGCCCGCGCGGTGCGGCCCGGCGGGTCCCGCCGGCCGCCCGCCGCCGCGCCGGACTCCGTCCGACGGAGCCGGCCCGCCCGGCCCGGTGCGACGAAGGCCTCACCCACGCGGTCACGGGAAGGGCTGGAACCCTGACCTACCGAGCGGTAGCGTCGCCGCATGTTCGCTGCCTACGCCGCCCGAATCGACCGTGACCAGCCGCTGAACGGCCTTGAGCTGGGCGACCGCCCGGCCCCGGAGGCCCGCCCCGGCTGGGTGACCGTGAACGTCAAGGCCGCCTCCCTCAACCACCACGACCTGTGGTCCCTGCGCGGGGTGGGCCTCGGCGAGGACAAGCTCCCGATGATCCTCGGCTGCGACGCCGCCGGGACCGACCAGGACGGCAACGAGGTCGTCCTGCATTCCGTGATCGGCCAGAGCGGCCACGGGGTGGGTCCGGACGAGCCGCGCTCGATCCTGACCGAGCGGTACCAGGGGACCTTCGCCGAGCAGGTGAGCGTCCCCGCCTGGAACGTCCTGCGCAAGCCCGCCGAGCTGACCTTCGAGGAGGCCGCCTGCCTGCCCACCGCCTGGCTGACGGCGTACCGGATGCTGTTCACCAACGCCGGGGTCCGGCCCGGGGACTCCGTCCTCGTACAGGGCGCCGGCGGCGGGGTCGCGACCGCCGCGATCGCCCTCGGCCGGGCGGCGGGCCTGCGGGTCTACGCCACCAGCCGGGACGAGGCCAAGCGCAAGCGGGCCGTGGAACTGGGCGCGGTGGACGCGTTCGAGCCGGGCGCGCGGCTGCCGCAGCGGGTGGACGCGGTGATCGAGACGGTCGGCGCGGCCACCTGGTCCCACTCGGTGAAGTCCCTGCGCCCCGGCGGCACGCTGGTGATCTCCGGCGCGACCAGCGGCGACCGCCCGGCGCACGCCGAGCTGACCCGGATCTTCTTCCTGGAGCTCAAGGTGGTCGGCTCCACGATGGGCTCGAAGGAGGAGCTGGAGGACCTGCTGTCGTTCTGCGCGACCACGGGCCTGCGGCCGGTGATCGACGAGGTCCTGCCGCTGGACCGGGCGCGCGAGGGGTTCGAGAAGCTCGCGTCGGGCGACCTCTTCGGGAAGATCGTCCTCACCCCGTAGGCCGTCCGGGTGTCCCGGGGTCAGTTGTCAATACAGGTTGACGCGCCTCCCTTGTCAACCTACATTGACAGGCATGACCGATGCCACCGATCTCGCCGAGCGGGCCGGCGACCGTGACCCGCGCGTGGGCCTGCGTGCCGTAGTCGCCCTCCGGAAGCTGCTGGAGCAACTGGAGGCCGTACAGGTGCGCAGCGCCCGCGCCCAGGGCTGGTCCTGGCAGGAGATCGCGGCCGAGCTGGGCGTCAGCCGGCAGGCCGTGCACAAGAAGTACGGGAGGCTTTGATGTTCGAACGCTTCACCCGCGACGCCCGGGCCACCGTGACGGGCGCGGTGGCCGAGGCCCACCGCTCCGGCGCGGCCACGGTCACCGAGGAACACCTGCTGCTCGCCCTGCTGGCCCTCGGCGCGCTGGACCCCCTGGGCGTGGACCGCGCCGCCGTGGCCGCCGACCTCGCGGAGGCCCGCCGCCGGGGCGGGATGTCCCGGGCCGACCAGGAAGCCCTGGCCGGACTCGGCATCGACCTCACCGAGATCGTCTCCCGCGTCGAGGAGACCCACGGCGAAGGCGCCCTGGCGGCCCCGGCGCCACGCAGGCGCACCCTGGGCACCTCACTCCGCTCGGCCCTGGGCCGCGGCGGGGCCGACGACCGCTCCGGCAGCCACCACGTCCCCTTCACGCAGGGCGCGAAGAAGATCCTGGAGCAGTCCCTGCGCATCGCCCTGGGCCGCAAAGAGCGCCACATCGGCACCCTGCACCTGCTCCTCGCCCTGCTCTCCCGCCCCGGCCCGGCCGCCGAGGTCCTGACGGACCACGGCGTCACCTACACCTCGGTGGAGGCGGGCCTGGCGGCCTGAAGCGGCCGGCCGGGCCCCGGCCCTACGCCCGGAGGGTCGTGGCCAGCCGGGCGGCGGCGGCCGCGAGACCGGCGCGGGCCTCGTCCAGTTGGGCCGGGGTGACCCCGTGGTCGCGGGCCGCGTCCCGTGCCTCGTCGCGGAAGCGGTCCAGCAGGCGGTCCAGGTCACGGACCGGGTCGCCGGTGGGCGTCAGGTCCGCGGCCCACCGGTCCGCCGCCGCATTCCCGGACGGGGCCGACGTGCCGGACGGGGCGGAGGGGGTTGCGGCCGGGCTGCCGCCGAGCCAGGCTCCGGCCAGGCTGCCGAGGACGCCGCCCGACTTCGCGAACTGCTCCTGGAGCTGCCCCGCGATGCGCTGGACCTCCTCGCGGGCCCGCTCCTGGGCCTCCTTGGCCTGGCGGCGGGCCTGCTGGGCCTCCTCGCGGGCCCGGCGGCTCTCGTCCTTCGCCCGCCGCGCCTGCTCCTTCCACTCCTGCTTGGCCTTGCGCAGCTCCTCCTTGGCCGCCTTCCAGGACTCGTCCTCGACGTGGGCCGCCGACGCGGAGGCCGCCGCCCGCATCTCGCGCCGCAGGTCACCCGCGGCCCCCCGGACGTCGTCGCGGATCTCGGCGGCCAGTTCGGAGACGGAGTCGCGGATCTCCAGCTCCAGGTCGGCGAGTTCACCGCCGCGGTCGGCCAGTTCGGCGCGGCCGGCGTCGGTGATCGAGTACACCTTGCGCCCGCCCTCGCTGGCGTGCGTGACCAGGCCCTCGGCCTCCAGCTTGGACAGCCGCGGGTACACGGTGCCCGCGGAGGGCGCGTACAGGCCCTGGAAGCGCTCCTCCAGCAGCCGTATCACCTCGTACCCGTGGCGCGGGGCCTCGTCCAGAAGCTTGAGGAGGTAGAGGCGCAGGCGGCCGTGGGCGAAGACGGGCGGCATGTCAGATCACCTTCTTGTCGAGCGTCAGGGGGGTGTCCACGGCCGGGCGGCGCAGCAGCGCGATCGCCCCCGAGACGGTGGTGGCCCGCAGGGTCCCCGTGCCGGAACCGAGCGTGCCGGTGATCCGCTTGGCGCCCAGCTGTCCGGAGACCCGCAGGTCCTCGAAGGCGTTGGAGACGCCGCCGGTGGCCGTGTTGGCCTCCACGCGGGCGTCGGCCGGATGCGGCAGCCGGATGGCGACCTGACCGGAGATGGAGTTCAGCGCGATGTCCACCGGGCGCGAGGCGGCCGGGTCGAGGTCCAGGTCGATGAGCATGTCACCGCTGACCGAGTCGGCCCGTACGCTCACCCCCGCACCGTCGACCACCGTCAGACCGCCGGACACCGAGTGGAAGCCGAAGTCGCCGGTGACGGACTGGGCCTCGACGCTGCCGGACACGGTGTGCGCCTTGACCCTGCCGGAGAGCGCGACCAGGGTGGCGTCGCCGGAGACCCCGTTGACGTCGGTGCCGCCGGAGATGCCGGAGACGAAGGACGTGGCGTCGACCGCGGCCACCTGGACGCTGGTGGCGGCCGGAACGGTGAAGGTCACGGACGCGCTGCGCTCCCAGGCCTTGCGCCCCGAGGCGGAGCCGGACCAGGCCTTCCACGGCTTGCCCTCGAGCCACTGCTTGAAGTTCTGGGAACCGTTCCAGGGCAGGTCCTCGTAGGACACGGTGAGGACGCCGCCCTCCTGCACCACGTGCAGGGGCGGTCCGTCGACCCCGGTGACCTCCAGGCGGGCGGGGCCGTCCTCGGCGGCGACGACATTCACCGTGCCGCTGACGAGGCGGACCCGGAGCTCGGTCACCGGCTCCTCGAAGGTGAGCTTCTGCGGTTCGGCGACCGACCACGTCATCTGCTCTGCCATGGTTCTGATCCTCCTCGTGCGTTCACGGACCGGGCCTCGACGCACGCAACATATCGCGTCTTCTGACCAACACGATATATCGCGGCTGACCGAAGTCAAGGCTACGCCGGGGCCCTGCGGGCGGCTCGGCGGTCCTGGTCCGGCTGCGCCGGTGCCCTGCGGGCGGCTCGGCGGTCCTGGTTCGGCTGCGCCCCGGCCCCTGGGGCTCCGCCCCAGACCCCGCGCCTCAAACGCCGGCGAGGCTCTATTTGGCTTCGGCGGGGCCTGGTCGGTGGGGTCGGTCCGCGGTGCCCCTCCGGGCTGTCTCCTCGGCTCGCGCACTGAGCCCCCGCTACGCCCCCTCGGCCCGGGTTGCGCGCTCGTCCTGCGGGGACAGCCCTGCGCGGCACCACTCCCCTCCACCACGAGTTCCCGGACAACCGCCAGGCCTAGCGTCCGAAGCCCAGGCGTGGGACGGGGACGCGCAGGAGAGTCCCCGCAGGACGAGCGCGCAACCCAGGCAACGCTTTCGCAGCCGGGGCTAAGTGCGCGAGCCGAGGAGACGCTCCGGAGCGGCCCCGGCCCACACCCGGTAAGCACGGCGCAGCCGAGGCCGCACCCGCCAAGCCCCCGCAGGGGAAGCGGCGGCCCCGGCCCACACCCGACGCCCAACCCAGCCCCGCCGGCGATTGAGGCGCGGGCCCTGGGACAGAGCCCCAGCAACGACGCCACACCCGGCCAAGCCCCCGCAGGGGAAGCCGCGGCCCCGGCCCACACCCGACGCCAAACCCAGCCCCGCCGGCGATTGAGGCGCGGGGCCTGGGGCAGAGCCCCAGCAACGGCGCCGCACCCGCCGAGCCCCCCGCAGGGGAAGCGGCGGGGGCCCAGACCCACCCGCCGAGCCCGGCCGCAGGCCGTCAGGCCGCCTCCGCCTCCACCCCCGGCTCCGGATTCAGCAGCGGGCTCGCATGGTGCAGGAGCCAGGCCCGGTACGGCGGCGTACGCAGGGCCGCCTCGCGGTAGGCCGCGCGGAGGTCCTCGTAGACCTCCGCGTGCGCGCCCGGCCGGGTCGCCAGCAGCAGCCGCACCGCCAGCGGGTCACCCGACAGCGGCCGGATGGCCATGTCGTCCCGCGGCCCGGAGGTGGGCTGGCACGGCGCCACCGCCTCGCCCGAGACGATCAACGAGGTCGCCGTGTGGTAATCGGCGTGCAGCACGGGCGGGTCGAGCCCGGCCCCGGCGAAGATCCGCCGCAGGCCGTCCCATTCGCCGTCCACCGAGGGGTCCACGGTCCACCGGTCGGCGGCGAGGTCCTGTAACTCCACCACCGGCCGCCGGGCCGCCGGATGGTCCCGGGCCATCGACACGAACTGCGGCTCCCGCTCCATCAGCACGTGCAGTTGCAGCCCGGCTGGCACCCGTAGCGGACTGCCCTCCACCTCGTGCACGAACGCCACGTCCAGCTGCCCCGAATCCACCATCCTCAGCAGGGCGTTGGCCGAAACGTCCACCACCAGCGAGGTCTCGGTGTCCGGCAACCGCCGGTGCAGCCTGCGCAACCAGCCGGGTAACGCCCGGCTGGCCGTGGACCCGATGCGCAGCCGCGGCCCGCGGGCCAGCGCCCGGGCCTCCGCGACCAGTGCGGCCATCTCGGCGAGCAGCGGGCGGGCCCGGCCCAGTACCGTGCGGCCGAACGGAGTGGGGCGGCAGCCGGTGCGCTCACGCAGGAACAGCTCGCCGTCCAGGGCCCGTTCGATCCGGCGCAGCTGGGTCGTCAGGGAGGGCTGGCTCACGCCGAGCTGCCGGGCCGCCTTGTGCAGGCTGCCGGCATCAGCGATGGCGCACAGTGCGCGCAGGTGCCTCACCTCGAGCTCCATGTCCCGAGAGTAGGGGGGTCCAGGCGGACCGCACCAGCCACTTATAGCCCCCCGAATCCCGCCATTCTCTTCCTAGTTGACCATCCGAAAACTCCCCGATAGCTCCGCGCTATCGGTGGCTGACATCATCCGCCCGGCCCACTCGCTCCCGCAGACTCCGGTACCGAACGACCACCCCCCACCGCACCGGATGAGTAGGAGCCCCCCACATGCGCCACTCCCGTAAGGCTTTGCTGGCCGCCACCCTCGGCCTCGGCATGGCCACCGCGCTCGGCGCCGTCCCCAGCGCCAGCGCCGCGACCGCCCCCGTCTCCGGCAACGTCGCGAGCTACGCGGCGTACGAGCGCTCACAGGAGAACGAGGCCGCCAACCGCGCCTTCTTCGACGCCGTGCAGCGCTCGGTGGCCGAGCAGCGCGCCGCGAGCCCGGGCGCCCTGGCCGTGACGGTCACGTACAACACGCGCAACGCGCCGAGCTTCCGCACCCAGATAGCCCGCTCCACGCAGATCTGGAACAGCTCGGTGAGCAACGTCAAGCTGCAGGAGGTCTCCTCCGGCGGGAACTTCTCGTACCGCGAGGGCAATGACCCGCGCGGTTCGTACGCCAGCACGGACGGGCACGGCCGGGGCTACATCTTCCTGGACTACCGGCAGAACCAGCAGTACAACTCCACCCGGGTGACCTCGCACGAGACCGGCCACGTGCTGGGTCTGCCGGACCACTACTCGGGCCCGTGCAGCGAGCTGATGTCGGGCGGCGGACCGGGCACCTCGTGCACGAACGCCACCCCGAACAGCACCGAGCGGGCGCGCGTCAACCAGCTGTGGGCCAACGGCCTCGTCGCCTCCGGCCTGGGGACGAAGGGCTAACCCTCCTCGGTCACGTACCGCGGGCATTCCGGGTTCCGGCAAGGGCCCGCCACCCACACCGGTACGAAGATCCCGAGGGACTTGCGCCGTTTGACCAAGGTGTCGACGGGGCTCCCGCAGGCCGGGCACGTCTGCTGTGCGTGCCCGGCCTGCGGGGCGACCGTCTCGTGCGCTCGCTGCTCCTGTTCACCGGCCATACCTACACGGTAGGCCGGTTTCGCAGGTTTCGGCGGGGTACGGGGCCGACCGGGTGCCGGGGCCCGTACGCGGTCAGCGCTTGACCGCGTACGAGGTGATGACCTGGCCGCCGCCGAGGACGGTGCAGCCGGTCAGCTCCAGCGGGCGCACCCCGAAGCCCGCGCGGGACATCGGCATGCCGGTCCCCACGACGACCGGGTACGTCTTGACGATGTACTCGTCGATCTCGTCGGCCAGCTGGCCCGCGAGGTCGGCGCCGCCGCACAGCCAGATGTCGAGCCCGTCCTGCGCCTTGAGCTCGCGGACCTTGGCGACGACGTCCCCGGCGATCAGCTGGACCTGGGGGTCGAGCGAGGCCGTGAGGGAGCGCGAGACGACGTACTGCTCGCGCATGTGGCCGTACGGGCTGGTCTCGCCGGCCTTGAGGCCCGGCTCGTAGGTGCCACGCCCCATGATCACGGTGTCGAAACGCTTCGGGGCGGCGTCCTCGATCCCGAGGTGCACCCGGCCCTGGGCGGAGACCGTCTCCGGGTACTCGGCCGTCAGGTGGCCGATGAACTCCGGGTCGAGGTAGGCGTAGATGAACTCGGCATCGCCGTCCGGGGCTCCGATGAACCCGTCGACCGTGGTGGCGATGAAGTACGTGAGCTTGCGCAAGCGGTCCTCTTCCGATCGGTAGTGCCACCTCGCCGGGGCACGCCAGTCAAAGTACTGCGCGTGAAGTACTTTGCCAAGCCCCAATTTTCTCCGGCCCCGCGAAGCGGCCCTTGCCCCCCGGACGGTTCACCCCCGCGGCTTGCGCCACATCGGCCACATGAGCGGTCCGTCCGGAAGCCGCACCGCCGCGCCCGTGAACTCCCAGCCGAGGCGCTCGTACAGCCGCCTGCTGCGCTCGCTGCTCGCCTCCAGGTACGCCGGCACGCCCTCCCGGTCGCAGCGCTCCAGCACCGGCCGCATCAGCTCGGTGCCCAGGCCCTCGCCCTGCCGGCCCGGAGCCACCGCGATCATCAGCAGGTACTCGTGCTCCTCCGCCGTCGGGTGCACCGCGCCCGTGAGCCGGCCGACCAGCTCGCAGCGCTCGTTGTCCGGGTCGGCCACCGCCCGCATCTTCGCCGGGATCTCGTCCTCGCCCTCCGGTTCGCCGGCCGGGATCCGCAGCCACAGCGCGGCCGCCGAGCCGTCCGCCGCGTAGTCGATCCGGCCCTCCGCGAGGGCCACGTCCACGAAGACGCCGAGGAACTTGCCGTGCACGGCGGCGCGGTGCTCCGGGTCGGGGAAGACCCAGCTGCTCACCGGGTCGGTGCGGAAGGCCTCGTCGAGCAGCCGCGCCACCGCGTCCCGGTCCGACTGATCCGCCTGACGTATCTCCAGCGCCACTGGTCACACCCTTCACTCACGTGTCAACAACCTTGAGTGATCCTAGAGTTGGGCCGGAAACGGCGTAAGGCCCGTTCCGGCACCATGCGGTGTTCCGGAACGGGCCTTACGCCTTCATCTGCGGGCTCTGCTCACCTCGTGCGGCGCGTCACGAACTCGGCCAGGGCCAGCAGTCCGCCCGCCGCCCCGAGGTCCGGTACGGCCCGGGACAGCTGCTGTACCGCCCGGCCCATCCGGTCCGCGGCGTGGGCCTGGGCCCAGTCGCGCCCGCCCGCCCGGTCCACCGCGTCGGCCGCCATGGCCACCTCGGCCCCGGTCATGGGGCCCGCGTACAGGGCGGCCAGCTCCTCCCCCGCCGCGGTGCCCGAGGTGAGGGCGGCCACGACCGGGAGTGACTTCTTGCGGGCGAGCAGATCGGCCCCGGCGGGCTTGCCGGTGTGCCCCGGGTCCCCCCAGATGCCGATCAGGTCGTCGATCAGCTGGAAGGCCAGTCCGGCCTCCCGGCCGAAGGCGTCCATCGCGTCGACCTCGTCCGGCCCCGCCCCCGCGTACAGCGCGCCCAGTGCGCACGCGCAGCCCAGGAGGGCGCCCGTCTTGGCCGTGGCCATGGTCAGGCACTCGTCGAGCGAGACGTGCGCGCGCTGCTCGAAGGCGCAGTCCGCCTGCTGTCCCGCGCACAGCTCGATGACGCAGGCCGCGAGCCGGGCGGCGGCCGCCCCCGCGGCCGGATGCGCGTCCTGCGCGAGGACCCGCAGCGCGAGCGCCATCATGGCGTCGCCGGTGATGATCGCGTCCGGTATGCCGAACACGGTCCAGGCCGTGGCGCGGCCGCGCCGCCGGGCGTCCTTGTCGATGACGTCGTCGTGCAGCAGCGTGAAGTTGTGGGCCAGCTCCACCGCCACGGCTGCCCGTACGGCCTCCTCGGCCCCGCCCGCCGGCCCGCGCAGGGCCTGGGCCGCCGCGAGCACCAGGGCGGGCCGGACGGCCTTCCCGGCATGGCCCGCGGCGGGGGAGCCGTCCGCCCGTTCCCAGCCGAAGTGGTACATCGCCACCCGCCGCATCGTCCCGGGCAGGCTCTCGACGGTCCGGCGCAGTTCCGGGGTAACCGTTTCTCTTGTTCGTTCCAGCAGGGCCGCAGCCTCCTGGCCCTCGCCGGTCGTGATCGCCTCGGTGGTCGCCATGGCGTGTCCGTGTCCCTGGTGGTCCTGGTATCCCCTGACCTGCCGCCTCAGCGCCAGCGGCCGATCTGGACGTTCTCCAGGACGCCGAGGGCGTCCGGCACCAGTACCGCGGTGGAGAAGTAGGCGGTGACCAGGTAGGAGATGATCGCCTGCTCGCTGATCCCCATGAAGCGGACCGACGTGCTCGGTTCGATCTCGTCCGGGATGCCCGGCTGGTGCAGGCCGATCACGCCCTGCTCCTCCTCGCCGGTGCGCATGCAGAGGATGGAGGTGGTGCGGGCGTCACTGATCGGGATCTTGTTGCTCGGGAAGATCGGCACGCCGCGCCAGGCGGGCACCCGGTTGCCGCCCATGTCCACCGACTCCGGGTACAGCCCGCGCCGGTTGCACTCGCGGCCGAAGGCGGCGATGGCCTTGGGGTGCGCGAGGAAGAACTTGGAGCCGCGCCGCATGCTGAGCAGCTGGTCCATGTCGTCGGGGCTGGGCGCGCCGTCGTGGGGCTGGATGCGCTGGTCGTAATCGGCGTTGTGGAGCAGTCCGAAGTCGCGGTTGTTGAGCATCTCGTGCTCCTGGCGCTCGCGCAGCGCCTCGACCGTGAGCCGCAACTGCTGCTCGGTCTGGTTCATCGGCTGGTTGTACAGGTCGGCGACGCGCGTGTGCACGCGCAGGACCGTTTGTGCAATGGAGAGTTCGTACTCGCGCGGATGGGCTTCGTAGTCAACGAAAGTGCCGGGGAGGACGGCCTCGCCCTGGTGGCCGGCGGAGAGGTCGATGGCGGCCTCGCCGTACTTGTTGGTGCGCTGGGCGGGCATGGTCCGTACGCGCTCCACGTGCTCGCGCAGCGAGTCGACGCGGTCGGCGAGCAGCTGGAAGTCCTGGCGGGTCAGGACGAGCGCGGTGCCGGAGGTGGCGGCGCGGGCGGTGTACTCCCAGATGGCCTCTTCGTCGACGAGGGAGTCCTCACCGAAGTAGGCGCCGTCGGCGACGGTCCTCAGGACGGCGTCCTCGCCGTAGGCGCCGGGGCCGACCTGGTCGATGCGGCCGTGGGCGAGCAGGAACACCTGGTCGGAGGAGTTGCCGAAGGAGGTCAGCTCCTGGCCCGCCTCGAAGTCGATCTGGCGGCACCGCTGGGCGAGTTCGCCGAGCACGTCGAGGTCCTCGTACTCGCGCAGCAGCGGGAGCTCACCGAGCTCGGCCGGGATCACCTGGACCCGGGTGCCGGTCTTGATGAACTCCACACGGCCGTCGCCGACGGAGTAGCTCAGCCGGCGGTTGACACGGTAGGTGCCGCCCTGGACCGAGACCCACGGGAGCATCTTCAGGAGCCACCGCGAGGTGATTTCCTGCATCTGCGGCGCGGACTTGGTCGTGGTTGCCAAGTTCCGTGCCGCCGAAGTACCGAGACTGCGCTGCGGCGTCTGGACCTCGGATTCGGAACCCGCCTGGACCGACATGTGTTTCCCTTTCGATCACTCCATGGATCTGCGGGATGCACCCTTCCAGTACGCAACGCAGTGGGACCATTACACAAAAGAGTGGGACTACTCCCTCCGGGGGTGGGGCACTCTTTGGGACCCCTCCCGCATCACGCACCCCTGGAACCCCACCCTTTTTCGGCCACGCCGCCTCCGACCTGAACGTACGGCCCGTTCTGTCCCGGTTTTAATTTGCACCTCAGATGCATGTTTCCTACGCTGGCCTCATGCGGCTGACCCGATTCACCGACCTGGCACTGCGCGTCCTGATGCGCCTGGCCGTCACGGACGCCGGCGAGACGGCGCTCCCGACGACCCGCGAGGTCGCGGCGGGCATGGCGGTCCCGTACACCCACACGGCCAAGGCGGTCGCCCGCCTGCAGCACCTCGGCCTGGTCGAGGCGCGGCGCGGCCGCGGTGGCGGGCTCGCGCTGACGGCTGCCGGGCGGGCCGCCTCGGTGGGCGGGGTGGTCCGCGAACTGGAGGGGGCCGGCGACGTCGTGGAGTGCGAGGGCAGCACCCCGTGCCCGCTGCGCGGCGCGTGCGTCCTGCGCGGCGCGCTGCGCCGGGCCCAGGAGGCCTTCTTCGCCTCGCTGGACCCGCTGACGGTGAACGACCTGGTGGCGACTCCTACCGGGCCGCTGCTGCTGAGCCTTTCGGCAAGCACACCGAGAGGGGCCGACTGACCCCGGCCGTCCGGGCCGGATGGCCGGTTTCCACCCGCGCCCCCGACCCCCGAGGCCGGAGCCGAGGAGTCTTCGAACGAATGTCCGCACTACCGGCGGACCTTCTTTCTGCATCAAAATACGCATCTCATATACCAGTTCTGAACACCCATGCGAGGAGTCCTGATGCTTTCCGAGACGTCGACGGCGACCGTACGCGCCACCCTGCCCGCCGTCGGAGCCGCGATCGGCGAGATCACCGAGCTCTTCTACCAGAAGCTGTTCGCCGCCCACCCGGAGCTGATCCGCGACCTGTTCAACCGCGGCAACCAGAACGCGGGCCTCCAGAAGCAGGCCCTCGCCGGCTCCATCGCGGCCTTCGCCACACACCTCGTGGCCCACCCGGACCAGCGCCCCGACGTGATGCTGAACCGCATCGCCCACAAGCACGCCTCGCTCGGCGTCACCCGCGAGCAGTACGCCGTCGTCCACGAGCACCTCTTCGCGGCCATCGTGGAGATCCTCGGCGAGGCCGTCACCCCCGAGGTCGCCGCCGCCTGGGACGAGGTCTACTGGCTGATGGCGAACGCCCTCGCCGCCATCGAGGAGCGCCTCTACGCCGAGCGGCAGGTCGTGGCGGGCGACGTCTGGCGCGAGTGGACGGTCGCCGCCCGCGTCGAGGAGACGGCGGACTGCACCACCTTCCACCTCGCCCCGGCGGACGGCTCCCCGGCCCCCGCGCACCTGCCCGGCCAGTACGTCTCCGTCCAGGTCGAACTGGCCGACGGCGCCCGGCAGATACGCCAGTACAGCCTTTCCCGCGCCCCCGGCTCCCCGGTCCGCGCGATCACCGTCAAGCGGGTGCACGGCCCGGCGGCGGGCGGCCCCGACGGCGAGGTCTCCAACCGCCTCCACGCCCACGTCCGCACCGGCGACACCCTGCGCGTCTCCGTCCCGTACGGCGACCTGGTCCTCCGGGACTCCACCGCCCCCGTCCTGCTCGCCTCGGCCGGCATCGGCTGCACCCCCATGCTCTCGATGCTGGAGCACCTCGCCGACAGCGGGCACGCCGCCCCGGTGACCGTCCTGCACGCCGACCGCTCCCCCGCGGACCACGCCCTGCGCGGCGACCACCGCGCCCTGACCCACAAGCTGGCCGACGCCTCGGCCCGCTTCTGGTACGAGGAGGCGGCGGAGCCCGGCGACGGCGAGGGCCGGCTCGACCTCGCGGCCGTCGCGGTCCCGGCGGGCACCAAGGCCTACCTCTGCGGCCCGCTCCCCTTCATGCGCGCCGTCCGCGAGCAGCTGCTCGCCAAGGGCGTGCCCGCCGCGGACATCCACTACGAGGTCTTCGGCCCCGACCTGTGGCTCGCCTCGGCCTGAAGACCGTGCGCGCGGCGGATGTCCGGATCGGATCGCTCGCCGTGCGAATGCACTAGCGACGGAAGGGCCACCTCCACTACACCGGAGGGTAATGAGGCGAACACACAGGGTGTCCGCCCCACCGCAACGAAGGAGGCGGCCATGGCCGCACCCATGTCCGCGGACCGGTTCATCAAGGCATTGCGGGACGAGGGCCTGACCGTCGTCGAGGTCGGCGCGTGGCGCACCCACAACCGCAACCACAAGGGCCCCTGGGGCCCGGTGCACGGGGTGATGATCCACCACACCGTCACCAGCGGGTACTCCTCCACCGTCCCGCTCTGCCGCGACGGTGACTCCGCCCTGCCGGGCCCGCTGTGCCACGGCGTGATCACCAAGGACGGCCGGGTCCACCTGGTCGGCTACGGCCGCGCCAACCATGCGGGCTCCGGCGACGCCGACGTCCTGCGGGCCGTGATCGCCGAGAAGCGGCTCCCGCACGACGACCGCGCGGACACCGACGGCAACCGCCACTTCTACGGCTTCGAGTGCGAGAACCTCGGCGACGGCGAGGACCCGTGGCCCGCCGTCCAGCTCGACGCGATGGCCCGCGCGGCGGCCGCCGTCTGCCGGGTCCACGGCTGGACGGCCCGCTCGGTCATCGGCCACCTCGAATGGCAGCCGGGCAAGATCGACCCGAAGGGCTTCACGATGGACTCGATGCGCGGGCGCGTGGGCGAGCGCCTGAAATAGCCGCCGCACCGCTCCACACGAACCGAACCCGCCAGAGGGTCGGCCCACCCGGCCGACCCTCTCGGCTCCGTCACCAGCTCAGGGCAAGGTCAGCCGAGGTACGGCGCAGGACGGTGCTCCAAGAAGTGTTGGAGGCGCAGGCGTTGGGTGTGGTGCAGGGGCAGGGCGTCGAGGTCAGCCGGTGCCACGAACCGCAGTTCGGTGCTCTCGTCGGAGAGGGCCAGCTCTCCGCCCGTGATGCGGGCCGTGAAGCAGACGTTGAACTGCCTCCGTATCTCACCGTCGCTGTACTCGATGATGTGCCGGGGGTCCGTGTACGTGCCGACCAGTCCCGTGATCTCCACGTCGAGACCCGTCTCCTCCTTGACCTCACGGACGGCGGTGCCGGGCAGCGAGTCGCCCAGGTCCATCCCTCCGCCGGGCAGCGCCCACAGGTCGTTGTCCCGGCGTCGTTGCAGCAGGATGCGGCCCTTGTCGTCGGTGACCACCGCCGAGGCGGCCACGATCATGCTGTTCGGCTCGGGCGCGTGGGGATCGTCGTAGTACTCGGTCCGAGCCATCGGGTTCACGCTCCGGCGACAGGGGTCGCCCGCTCCCACAGCTCCTCGGCGTGCTCCGCGAAGCGGTCGGACATGCCGCGGTCGCCCTGCCTGCGCAGGTGCAGCATCGGGGAGTCGTGCCCGATGACACGGGCCAGATGCGGCGTCACCAGCGCCTCGTGGTCGAACCGGAAGACGCTGAGCCCGATGTGGTTCACCGCGTCGGCGGGTGCGCTGAACCGCGCCTCCAGGTTGTCGAGCGGGCCGAGCCGTGCCAGGTGTTCCAGGGTGATCCTGACCCGCGTGGAGACGGTGAGGGCGGCTGCCTCGATCACCTCGCGCTGCCGGGTGACCTCCCCTTCCGGATCCCCGATGAGGAACCGGACGCGGCAGCCGCTCGCGGCCTTCCGGCGGACGATGCCCGCAAAATCGGGGACCTGGGTCCAGAAGAAGTAGTTCGTGTACCCCGCGAGGAACATGTCCGCTGTGCTGTCCTCCGCCAGCCTGGACCACACGGTGGACGGGCAGGCGGACCGGTACGGGTACGCGTGCACCAGCTCGCGGTCACTGCCGACCTTGACCCGGGTGGTGACTGCCTCCGGCCAGATCACGTGTTCGTCCACTCCCAACACCCGGCACGTGTCGTGCCGGTTTCGCGCGTGCGGCGTGAGCGCCTCGTCCGCGATCCAGCGTTCCACGCTCTTCACCGTCACGCCCACCCTGGCCGCCAACTACCGGGGATTCAAGTGGGCTTGGTCCATAGCGGCACGCAGCGCCTTGTTCAAGGCCTCCCCCAGGGACGTTTGGGCTTTCTCGCAGCCTACTGACGGGCTTCTCAGCCGTCCCGACAATGGAGCGGATACGTCCCGAAGGGTGGCCCACCATCGCACCGACAGGCAGCGACAGGTCGGGAGAGCGGCATGGTGCGAGGACTGTGGCAGCAGGTTGAACAGCGTGATCCGTTCCCGGTGCGCGACCCCGATCCGGCGGACCCGGACTGCGACGTGTGCGGAGCGCTGGTCGCGCAGCGTGCGGATTGCTACCGGCTGGGGGACCTCTCGGGGGTCGTGGACCGCAACGTCGAGCTCCGCCGGCACCCGCACTCCGTGGAGGACCTATGACCCGCACCGGGTTCCGGTACGCGTCTCAGAAGATCCGGCACGCCCCGGAGGGCGGGGTGACCTACGAGGTGTTCTGCGTGGCTTACGGCTGCGGAGCCGAATCCGGCGCGAATGACGATCAGGCGGGAGCCCAGGACTGGGCACTCACCCATGCCGGGCGCACCGGGCACGATCTGTTCCGGCGGATGGTGACGGATCACGGCCGAGTGACCCGCGACGCGTAGGCCAGGGCTCTGACGTGCGACGGCAAGGGCGGGAGCGGACCACAATGGACGGGTGAACCGCCCCGCGAACCTTGACGTGCTCCTGGAGCCGCGCCCGCCGTCCCCCTTGCAGGAGATCCGCGACGACAGGTTCGAGCGGTACGGCGTACGCCTCCTCCTGAAGCGCGACGACCTCGTGCATCCCGAGCTGCCCGGGAACAAGTGGCGCAAGCTCGCGCCGAACCTGCGGGCCGCCGTGGCGGGCGGGTACGGCTGCCTCGTCACCTTCGGCGGCGCCTACTCCAACCACCTGCGGGCCACCGCGGCGGCCGGGCGGCTGCTGGGCCTGCGCACCGTCGGGATCGTGCGCGGCGACGAGCTCGCCGGCCGCCCGCTCAACGAGTCCCTCGCCCGGTGCGCGGCGGACGGGATGCGGCTGCACTTCGTCTCCCGCTCCGACTACCGCCGCAAGACGGAGCCCGGGACGCGGGCCCGGCTGCTGGCCGGGGCCGGGGGCGAGGGGGCGTACGTCGTCCCCGAGGGGGGCAGCAACGCGCTCGCCCTGCGGGGGTGCGCGGAGCTGGGCCGCGAGCTGCGCGGGGCGGCGGACGTGGTGGCGGTGGCCTGCGGCACGGGCGGCACCCTGGCGGGCCTGGCGGCCGGGCTGGGCCCCGGCCAGCGGGCGCTGGGCGTGCCGGTCCTGGCGGGCGGCTTCCTGGGCCGGGAGATACGTTCCCTCCAGACCCTGGCCTTCGGCGCCCCGGCGGGCGACTGGAGCCTCGCGGAGGACTTCTACCACGGCGGCTACGGGCGGGTCCCGGCCCCGCTGGAGGCCTTCGCCGCCGAGTTCGAGGCCGGCCACGGCCTCCCGGTCGAGCGGATCTACGTGGCCAAGCTGCTCTGGGCCCTGACCGAACTCACCGCGTCCGGCGCCTTCCCGCCGGGCACCACCCTGGCCGCCGTCGTCACCGGCCGGCCGTAGTCCCCGGCCTCGCGGAACACCCAGCCCCGCCGGCGTTCGAGGCGCGGGGGTCCGGGGGCGGCGCCCCCGGCAACGGCGCCGCACGTCACGGCCGCACGTCACGGCCGGACGCACCCCGCCGAGCAACGCCGCAGGGGCCACGGCTACGCCTCCTCGCGGTAGGCCGCCGCCTCCTCCAGGTCCAGCCTGCGCAGCAGGACCCGCAGCATCTCGTCGTCGATCCGGCGGCGGTCGCGCAGGGTGACGAAGACCTCCCGCTCGGCCTCGATCATCTCGCGAGCCAGCCGCCGGTAGACGTCGTCCGCGGACTCCCCGGTGATCGGGTTGACCTCGCCCAGCCGCTCCCACACCGCGTTGCGGCGCCGCTCCATGACCGTCCGGAGCCGGTCCGCCAGGGGGCCCGGCAGGCTGTTCGCCGGGTCCTCCAGCAGTTCCGCCAGCCGTTCCTCCGCCGCCCGCGAGGCCTCGCTCTGCGCCTGCGCCTCCGCGAGGGTCTCGGCGTGCAGGTCCCGGGGCGGCAGCCGCAGCAGCCGGATCAGCGGGGGCAGCGTCAGCCCCTGCACCACCAGGGTGCCGATGACCGTGGTGAAGGTCAGGAAGAGGATCAGGTTCCGGTGCGGCACGGACATCGGCACGGAGAAGGCGATGGCCAGCGAGACCACTCCGCGCATCCCCGCCCAGCCCACGACCACCGGGGCCCGCCAGTCGGTCTCCGGCTCCCGTCTGCGGACCCGCGCCGAGAGCCAGCGCGGCAGGAAGGTCGCGGGGAACACCCACACGAACCGGGCCACCACCACCGTGACGAACACCGCGACGGCGTACCAGGCGGCGACCGGGCCCTCGTACTCCCCCAGCCCCTTGAGGACGACCGGCAGCTGGAGCCCGATCAGCGCGAAGACCACGGACTCCAGGATGAAGGCGACCATCCTCCACACGGCCTCCTCCTGGAGCCGGGTGGCGAAGTCGACCTGCCAGTTCCGGTGCCCGAGGTACAGGGCCACCACGACCACGGCCAGCACGCCGGAAGCGTGCACCCGCTCGGCCGCCGCGTACGCCACGAAGGGGATCAGCAGCGAGAGGGTGTTCTGGAGCAGGGGTTCCTTCAGCCGCTTGCGCAGGTGGTGGATCGGAACCATCAGCAGCAGGCCCACCCCGACCCCACCCACCGAGGCCAGCAGGAACTCCGCGATCCCGCCCGCCCAGCCGGCGCCGACCCCCACCACGGCGGCCAGCGCCACCTTGTACGCGGTGATGGCGGTCGCGTCGTTGACCAGGGACTCGCCCTGGAGGATGGTCGTGATCCGGTTCGGCAGCCCGAGCTTGCGGGCGATCGCGGTGGCGGCCACCGCGTCGGGCGGCGCGATCACCGCGCCGAGCACCAGCGCCACGGGCAGCGACAGGCCCGGCACCAGCAGGTACGCCGCGTACCCGACGACGAGGGTCGCGAAGAGCACGTAGCCCACCGACAGCAGCGCGATCGGCCTGATGTTCGCGCGCAGGTCCAGGTACGAGCTGTCCACGGCGGCCGTGTGCAGCAGGGGCGGCAGCAGCAGCGGCAGCACGATGTGCGGGTCGAGGGCGTACGTGGGCACGCCCGGGACGTACGCCGCGAGCAGTCCGGCGGCGACCAGCAGCAGGGGCGCGGGCACGGGCGTCCGGCGGGCCAGGCCCGCTACGACCGCACTGCCGGCCACCAGCGCGACCAGCGTCAATACCTCCATCGAAGCCCATCCTCATCCGTCGTCCGGCGGCGGCCGCGTCGTACGCTCGTCATCATGAGCGAGTGCACCCACGTTGCCGAACTGCCGCGCCCCGAGCCCGTCCCGAGCGCCCAGACATGCCCTGAATGTCTGGTGGTGGGCAGCCACCCCGTGCAGCTGCGGCTCTGCCTCTGGTGCGGATACGTGGCGTGCTGCGACTCTTCTCCCCTGAAGCACGCCACGGCGCACTACCACGAGACCGGTCACCCGGTGATGCGCAGCTTCGAACCGGGCGAGACCTGGCGGTGGTGTTTTGTCGACGGTTCGATCGTGTGAGTTGGGGTAGGTCAACCCTCCGCCGGTTCCCCCGATTTGGGCCCGCAGACCTCTAGCCACTGTGCGTACCCGTGGGCTTACCATCAGTCACCGGGTGGAACTCGGCTGGTCCGGGCGCCCGAGCGGGTGCCATGAGGGGTGCCGCGACACGATC
Source organism: Streptomyces sp. NPDC048255 (assembly GCF_040652415.1). Lineage (NCBI taxonomy): Bacteria > Bacillati > Actinomycetota > Actinomycetes > Kitasatosporales > Streptomycetaceae > Streptomyces > Streptomyces sp. NPDC048255. The sequence continues at coordinate 84,907 of NZ_JBEZMA010000016.1, read as the reverse complement.
ACCCGGATCGCGATAGCGTCACCGGCGAACAGAGCTCGTACCACCTTGGAGGTGAGGGTGTCCCAGATCGCAGGCGAGCCCGGGACCCAGGACTTCGTGGAAGTCCGGCTGCCCGCTGCGGGTGCCTACCTGTCGGTGCTGCGGACGGCCACGGCCGGCCTCGCGGCACGTTTGGACTTCACCCTCGACGAGATCGAGGACCTCCGCATCGCGGTGGACGAGGCCTGCGCGATCCTGCTCCAGCAGGCCGTGCCCGGCTCCGTCCTCAGCTGCGTCTTCCGGTTGGTGGACGATTCGCTGGAGGTCACCGTCTCGGCGCCGACGACGGACGGCCGCGCCCCTGAGCGCGACACGTTCGCCTGGACCGTTCTGTCGGCGCTGGCCGGCAAGGTCGAGTCGACGGTCGAGGAGGACCGGACGGTGAGCATCAGTCTCTACAAACAGCGCGGCGCGGGACCAGGCCCGGCGTGAGCGGCGGGGAGATCCCGGTGCGGGGCGGGGATCGGCCCCCGGTACGGCACGAGGTCGACGGCGGCATCCCGGAGCAGCAGCACGCCCGGCCGCACCCGGCTGACGCGGATGCGGAAGACGGCTTTTTGGACTCGGCGGAGCGACGGGCGGGCCCTATGAGCGAGAACCAGCACGACCAACCACAGCCACCGGCACCCCAGGCCGGGGAGGCCGCTGCCGCGGCCCCGCCGGCGCCGGTGTTCCCGGTGACCCCGGCGCTGCCGGATCCGCGCGACCGCAGTGGCGCGCGGGCCCTGTTCATCGAGCTGCGGGCGCTGCCCGACGGCTCGGTGGAGAAGGCGGAGCTGCGCAACCGGCTCGTACGGATGCACCTGCCGCTGGTCGAGCACCTGGCCCGGCGGTTCCGCAACCGCGGGGAGCCGCTGGACGACCTGACACAGGTGGCGACGATCGGCCTGATCAAGTCGGTGGACCGGTTCGACCCGGACCGCGGGGTCGAGTTCTCCACCTACGCCACCCCGACGGTGGTCGGTGAGATCAAGCGCCACTTCCGGGACAAGGGCTGGGCGGTGCGGGTGCCGCGCCGTCTGCAGGAGCTGCGGCTCTCGCTGACGACGGCCACCGCGGAGCTGTCCCAGCAGCACGGCCGCTCCCCCACGGTGCACGAGCTCGCGGAGCGGCTCGGGATCTCCGAGGAGGAGGTGCTGGAGGGGCTGGAATCGGCCAATGCCTACAGCACGCTCTCGCTGGACGTCCCGGACACGGACGACGAGTCGCCGGCGGTCGCGGACACGCTGGGTGCGGAGGACGAGGCCCTGGAGGGCGTCGAGTACCGCGAGTCCCTCAAGCCGCTCCTGGAGGGGCTGCCTCCCCGGGAGAAGCGGATCCTGCTGCTTCGCTTCTTCGGCAACATGACCCAGTCGCAGATCGCGCAGGAGGTCGGCATCTCCCAGATGCACGTCTCGCGCCTGCTGGCCCGCACCCTGGCCCAGCTCCGCGAAAAGCTCCTCGTCGAGGAGTGACCTGGGCGAGGAGTGACCTGGGCGAGGAGCCGCCCAGGAGGGTCTAGGCGGCTCAGGAGGAAGGGGCCCCGATACCCAGGGCCTCGGTCGCCGTCGGGTTCACGAGCAGGGCCGCGACGGCCACCGCGGCCAGGGCCAGCGCCACGGCGGCGGCGATCATCGCGCCGCCGCCGTTGAACAGGGTCCAGGCCACCGGCAGCGCCATCAGCTGGGTGATCAGTGCCGGGCCGCGGCTCCAGCGGCGGCCCAGGCGCAGCCCGCGGGCCGCGGCGAGCGGCAGCGCGGCGAGCACGATCAGGGTGACCCCGCCGGTCACGGCCTGCCGTACGGAGTCGGGGTCGCCGGTGATGCCCACGACCAGCATGTAGACGCCGAGGCCGGCCAGCGCCAGCCCTTCCAGGGCGGTGAGCACGGCGGCGGCGGTCAGCCGGCCGGGCAGCGCGACGGGCCCGGCGGTGTCGGGGGCGGGGGCATTCGGGGGCTGCTTCTCACTCACCCCAGCAGCGTAGCCGTCCGCCCGGGGCCCGGAGGGGACGGGCAGTAGAGTCGGTGTGCGACGAGGTGGGTAGTCTGGCGCTCATGCGTGCACTTCTCGTGGCCAATCCAGCAGCGACGACCACCAGTGCGCGCACGCGCGACGTCCTGGTCCACGCCCTGGCCAGCGAGATGAAGCTGGAGGCGGTGACCACCGAGTACCGGGGGCACGCCCGGGACCTGGGGCGCAAGGCCGCGCACGAGGGGCTCGACCTCGTGGTGGCGCTCGGCGGCGACGGCACGGTCAACGAGGTGGTCAACGGCCTGCTGCACGACGGGCCCGATCCGGAGCGGCTGCCCCGGCTGGCGGTGGTTCCCGGCGGCTCCACCAATGTGTTCGCACGGGCCCTCGGTCTGCCCAACGACGCGGTCGAGGCGACCGGCGCCCTGCTGGACGCGCTGCGCGAGCAGCGCGAGCGGACGGTCGGCCTGGGTCTGGCGGCGGGGACCCCGGGCACGGAGGACGAGTCGGTTCCGGCGCGCTGGTTCACGTTCTGCGCGGGCTTCGGCTTCGACGCGGGCGTGGTGGGGCGGGTCGAACAGCAGCGGGAGCGCGGCAAGCGTTCGACGCATGCCCTGTACGTACGACAGCTCATGCGGCAGTTCTGGGAAGAGCCGAACCGCCGGCACGGCACGGTCACGCTGGAGCGGCCCGGTGCGGATCCGGTGACGGATCTGGTGCTGTCGATAGTCTGCAACACCTCGCCGTGGACGTATCTGGGCAATCGTCCGCTTTACGCCTCTCCGGAGGCGTCGTTCGATACCGCGCTTGACGTATTGGCACTCAACCGTTTGTCAACTCCGGCGGTCGCCCGGTACGCGACACAGCTCCTGACCTCCACTCCTGAGCGCGGTCCGCACGGCAAGCATGCGGTGTCTCTGCACGATTTGACCGACTTCACCTTGCATTCGAAGGTGCCACTCCCCTTCCAGATGGACGGCGATCACCTCGGACTGCGGACCAGCGTTCGGTTCACAGGCGTACGCCGGGCACTGCGTGTGATTGTGTGAGTGGAAGGGCCAAACGGCCTTTCACTCGAACGTTTACACGCCGGTCCACCCCTAGGAAGTAGGGCTGTGACCTAGTCGACACCGACGAATCAAAAAAAACTTTCCGGAAGGGGTTGTATCCCCGTCCGAGGTTTGCGAATCTCTACATGGCGATCGGGACAGCCCGCAGAACCCGGCACCCACACAGATCGCCAGAACCCCTCCACGAATCACGGACCGCACCGGGCAACTGGGCGTCGGCCCTTCCCTCACGAGGGGATTCGTGAAAGCGTTCACATTCACAAGCAACGTGCATGTCACACAAGAGAGGTAGCAGCCATGGACTGGCGTCACAACGCCGTTTGTCGTGAGGAAGACCCCGAGCTGTTCTTCCCCATCGGCAACACCGGTCCTGCGCTGCTGCAGATCGAGGAAGCCAAGGCCGTCTGCCGCCGCTGCCCCGTCATGGAGCAGTGCCTCCAGTGGGCGCTCGAGTCCGGTCAGGACTCCGGCGTCTGGGGCGGTCTCAGCGAGGACGAGCGCCGCGCGATGAAGCGCCGCGCCGCTCGCAACCGGGCGCGCAACGCCAGCGCCTGATAACGACTTTTGAGCCTCGACGCGCAGCGCGTAGTAACCGTATAAGCGCTTAGCAACGTGCTCTTGAACCCCGGACCGGGAACCCATTCGGTCCGGGGTTCAGTGCTGTCCGGGCCCGCCCGGACCGCGAGTCGGTCACCGTACGTGACCGACCGGACGGTCGGCGCGGGCTACTTCTGCGGGCTGGACGGGATGTCGAGGACGACCTTGGTCCCCCGCGGCTGCGCCCGCAGCATGTCGAACGTACCGCCGAGCTCGCCCTCCACGAGGGTCCGTACGATCTGCAGCCCGAGGTTGCCGGCCCGCTGCGGGTCGAAGCCCTCGGGCAGACCGCAGCCGTCGTCGAGCACCGTGATCATCAGCCGGCCGTCCGTGCGGCCGGTGCCGGTGCGGGTCGCGGACACCTCCACGGTGCCCCCCTCCCCCGCGGTGAAGGCGTGCTCCAGGGCGTTCTGCAGGATCTCGGTCAGCACCATCGACAGCGGAGTGGCGACCTCCGCGTCCAGGATCCCGAAGCGGCCGGTGCGGCGGCAGTCGACCTTGCCGGGGGAGATCTCCGAGACCATCGCGATCACGCGGTCGGCGATCTCGTCGAACTCGACCCGCTCGTCAAGGTTCTGAGAGAGCGTCTCGTGCACGATCGCGATCGAACCCACACGGCGCACGGCCTCGTTGAGCGCCTCGCGGCCGTTCTCCGAATCCATCCGGCGGGCCTGTAGCCGCAGGAGTGCGGCCACCGTCTGGAGGTTGTTCTTCACCCGGTGGTGGATCTCCCGGATGGTGGCGTCCTTGGTGATCAATTCACGTTCGCGACGTCGCAGTTCCGTGACGTCCCGGCACAGCACCAGCGAGCCGATCCGGACCCCCTTCGGCTTGAGGGGGATGGCGCGCAGCTGGATGACCCCGCCGTTGCCCTCGACCTCGGTCTCCCTGGGGGCCCACCCGCTGGCCAGTTTGACCAGGGCCTCGTCCACCGGGCCCCGGGAGGGCGCGAGTTCCGTGGTGGTGTCGCCGAGGTGCTGGCCCACGAGGTCGGAGGCGAGGCCGAGGCGGTGGTAGGCGGAGAGGGCGTTCGGCGAGGCGTAGGTGACCACGCCGTCGGCGTCGAGGCGGATCAGGCCGTCACCCACGCGCGGGGAGGCGTCCATGTCGACCTGCTGGCCGGGGAAGGGGAAGGAGCCCGCCGCGATCATCTGGGCCAGGTCGGAGGCGGACTGGAGATAGGTCAGCTCAAGCCGGCTCGGTGTACGCACAGTGAGCAGGTTGGTGTTCCGGGCGATGACGCCCAGCACCCGGCCCTCGCGGCGGACCGGGATCGACTCGACGCGGACCGGCACCTCCTCGCGCCACTCCGGGTCGCCCTCGCGCACGATCCGGCCCTCGTCGAGCGCGGCGTCGAGCAGGGGGCGGCGGCCGCGCGGCACCAGGTGGCCGACCATGTCGTCCTGGTACGAGGTGGGGCCGGTGTTGGGGCGCATCTGGGCGACCGAGACGTACCGGGTGCCGTCGAGGGTGGGCACCCACAGCACGAGGTCGGCGAAGGAGAGGTCGGAGAGCAGCTGCCACTCCGAGACCAGCAGGTGGAGCCACTCCAGTTCGGTTTCACTGAGAGCGGTGTGCTGGCGGACGAGGTCGTTCATGGAGGGCACGTTGCGAGCGTACCCCGGGTACGGCACATGACTTTCCCCACGGGAATACCCAGGAGTATCCAGGACGGCCGCGGGCCGCGTACTGTTGGAGGAAGTGACGGGATCCCAGGCTCCGTCATTGGATAGACAGAACAGATTGGTCTAGTCCACAATTGAGTAAGCTTCCGCCCTCCCCGCACAGGAGGACGGATCGAGGTAAGCAGCGCGCTCTGCCCTGACCGCGCAGGCACCTCCCACCGGCCGCCGGGAACCGCACACCCGACGGCCGAAAGTACTCCGGGCTACGGTGCCGGATGGGCTGAGGGTCCCGTCCTGCACCGTGGCCCAGAGGAATTTTTGGGCGGAGTTCTCGGGCGGACCTTCGGGACGCCATCCTCAGCGCCGGTACTCCCGCAGTCGGAGCCGGTCCCTGCTGCGCGGGCCAGGCCGGCACGGCCCGCCCGCGAGACCACCTCCAGCCCGCGCGACCACCTCCAGACCATCCCCGCTCGCGCCTCGCGCGACCGTTGGGACACCCCCTTGCGCACGGCCGCGGTACGGCGGTCCGGCACGTCGATCGCACGGGCGGCTTGCAGCTCGCACCTGCCTGATCCCTCCCGGCTGCCGGGAGGCCGCGGGCGCGGATCAGGATCACCATGGATAGCGGCGGGAACCCCTCCCGGGGGCGGCAAGCTCTGCTAGATTGGTCTATACCACACCACCACTCCAGATCGGCAGGCACCGCGTGGAAGTTGTCATCGTCCCGGACGCCAAAGCAGGCGGCGAGCTCATCGCGGAGGCCATGGCCGCCCTGGTCCGCCGCAAGCCCGAGGCCCTGCTCGGCGTGGCGACCGGCTCTACCCCGCTGCCCGTCTACGAGGCCCTCGCCGCCCAGGTCCAGGCCGGCCGGGTGGACGTCTCCAAGGCCCGGATCTGCCAGCTCGACGAGTACGTCGGCCTGCCGGCCGGGCACCCGGAGTCCTACCGGGCCGTGGTGCTCCGCGAGGTCGTCGAGCCCCTCGGCCTGCCGGAGGCGTCCTTCATGGGCCCCGACGGCTCCGCAGAGGACCTCGTCGGCGCCTGCGAGGCCTACGACCAGGCGCTGGCCGCGGCAGGCGGCGTCGACCTCCAGCTGCTGGGGATCGGCACCGACGGGCACATCGGCTTCAACGAGCCGTGCTCCTCCCTCGCCTCCCGGACCCGCATCAAGACGCTGACGGAGCAGACCCGCGTGGACAACGCGCGCTTCTTCGACGACGACATGGAGCAGGTGCCGCACCACGTCATCACCCAGGGCATCGGCACCATCCTCGACGCCCGCCACCTGGTCCTGCTGGCCACGGGCGAGGGCAAGGCCGAGGCCGTCGCGCAGACCGTGGAGGGCCCGCTCTCCGCGCTGGTCCCCGCCTCCGCGCTCCAGCTGCACCGCCACGCGACCGTCGTGGTCGACGAGGCGGCCGCCTCGAAGCTGAAGCTGGCGGACTACTTCCGCCACGCGTACGCCAACAAGCCGGCCTGGCAGGGCCTGTAGCCGTAGCCCGCACGCCTAAGGGCCTGGACTCCCCTGGGGGTCCAGGCCCTTAGGCGTGCGGGGCGGCGGAAGCCGCTGCACGGGGCTTCCCGGGCGCTGCCCGGACCCGCGCCTCAAACGCCGGCGGGGCTGAAACAGGGGCGGAGCCCCGGCAGCGCCGCCGCGGGGGCGCTGCACGCGCTACACCCCCGCGATGACCTCCGCCGCGGCCCGGCCGCAGACCCGGGACGCACCGTGCGTCGCGATGTAGAGCGCTCCGCGCGGCTCCGTCCGAGGAAGGCCCATCTCGACCACGACCGTGTCCGGCCGGGCCGCGACCAGCGCGTCCACCGCTTCGGCCATCCACGGGTGCCGGTGCGCGTCGCGGACCACCGCGACGACGGTACGGTCACCCGCGGCCGCCAGGACCTCCCCGGCCGAGGCGCCTTCCGGGTAGACGCCCGAGGCGGTCCCCGGCACCAGCGCTGCCAGCTCGCCGGCCACGCCCCAGGGGGTCTCGTCGCCCACCGCGAAGTTCGCGACGGGCGCGAACGTGGCCACGTACGGGGCTTCGATCCGGCTCGCCCGGCCGGTGATGACCAGGGCCCGGCGGGCCGCCGTCAGGCCGATGCCGGACGCGCCGCTCCCCTCCGGCGGCGCGTCCGGCCGTACCCGGCGGGTCCATTCGGCCAGCGCGCGGACGCGGGCGGCGGCGTCGGCGAGGCGCTCCTCCGGGAGCGCGCCCTCGTGTACGGCCGCGACCAGCGCGTCGCGCAGCCGAAGGACGGTGGCCTCGTCGGCGAGTCCGCCGCCCACGCAGATCGCGTCGGCGCCGGCCGCGACGGCGAGGACCGAGCCGCGCTCGATGCCGTAGGTCCCGGCGATGGCGTTCATCTCCATGCCGTCGGTGACGATCAGGCCCTCGTAGCCGAGCTCCTTGCGCAGCAGGCCGGTGAGGATCTGCGGGCTGAGCGTGGCGGGTCGGGTCGGGTCGAGGGCGGGCACCAGGATGTGCGCGCTCATCACGGCCTTGGTGCCGGCCTCGATGGCCGCCTTGAAGGGGACGAGCTCGCGGGCCTGGAGGGTGTCCAGGTCCACGTCGATGCGGGGCAGCGCGTGGTGCGAGTCGACGTTGGTGTCGCCGTGGCCGGGGAAGTGCTTGGTGCACGCGGCGACGCCGGCGGCCTGGAGGCCCTCGACGTACGCGGCGGTGTGCCGGGCGGCTAGGTGGGTGTCGGCGCCGAAGGACCGTACGCCGATGACCGGGTTGTCCGGGTTGGAGTTGACGTCCGCGGACGGGGCCCAGTTGAGGTTGACCCCGCACTCGGCGAGGCGGCGGCCCAGCTCGCGGGCGACCTCGCGGGTCAGGGCGGTGTCGTCGACGGCGCCGAGGGCCAGGTTGCCGGGGAAGGACGAGCCGCCGCGGACCTCCAGGCGGGTGACGTCGCCGCCCTCCTCGTCGATGGCGACGAGGACGTCGTCCCGCTCGGCTCGCAGCTGCATGGTCAGCGCGGCGAGCTGCTCGGGCGAGGCGATGTTGCGGCCGAAGAGGCCGACGGCGGTGAGGCCCTCGCCGACGCGGCGCAGCAGCCAGGCCGGGGCGGTGGTGCCCTCGAAGCCGGGCTGGAGGACGGCGAGCGCGTCGCGGGTGACCGCGTCGTTCGAATCGGACGCAGTGGTCCGGTGCGCGAGGACAGTCATGGCGGCCGTTATCCCTTCACGGCGCCGGCGGTCATGCCGCCGACGGCCTTGCGCTGGAGGAAGATGAAGATCAGCAGGACCGGGACCGCGAAGAGCGAGGACGCGGCCATGGTGGCGCCCCAGTCGTTGCCGAAGGCCGACATGAACTCGGTCAGCCACAGCGGCAGGGTCTGCGCGGACTTGTCCTTGTTCAGGATCAGGACCATCGCGAACTCGTTCCAGGCGGTGATGAAGCCGAAGAGCGAGGTGGACATCAGACCGGGGGCCAGCAGCGGGAAGATCACCTTGCGGAACGCCTGGCCGCGGGTGCATCCGTCGATCTGGGCCGCTTCCTCCAGGGTCACCGGGACCGCGGCGATGAAGCCGCGCAGGGTCCAGATGGTGAAGGGGAGGATCATCACGAAGTAGATCGCGGTGAGCAGCGGGAGGCTGTTCAGCATCTCGCCGTCACGGGCGATCATGTACATCGCGATGACCATGACCTCCCAGGGGGCCATCTGGGCCATCATCACGGTGAGGACCAGGCCCTTGCGGCCCTTGAACCTCATCCGGGCGATGGCGAAGCTCGCGGCGAGGGCGACGAGCAGGGCCAGCGCGACGGCGCCGACGGTGACCAGGACGCTGTTGGTGACGTACGTCCAGAAGTTGGAGACCCCGGTGGCCTTGGTGAAGTTGTCCAGCGTCGGGGTGAAGACGAAGACCGGGTCCTTCGTGAGCATCTCGCTCGACGGCTTGAGCGCCGAGGAGAACATCCAGTACACGGGGAAGACGAAGACCAGGGCGAGGAGGAGCGCGCCGAGGTTCTTGGCCACGGTTGCGGGGCGGACCGGCCGGCGCTTGCGGAGCTGCTGCGCGGGCTTCGGCGCGGTGGTGGTGGTGGTGCTGCTCACTGCTCCTCCTCCTGCTTCAGGATCAGGCGGAAGTAGAAGGACATGACGACCACGAGGATCAGGATCGTCAGGACGGAGATCGCGGCGGCGAGGCCGTAGTGGGACTGGCTCTGGCCCTCGACGTAGGCGAAGACCGGGAGGATCTCGGAGGCGCGGTCGGGGCCGCCCTTGTTCATCGCGTAGACCTGGGTGAAGGCCTTGAAGACCCAGATCACCTCGAGGAACGTGGTGATGAGGAAGAAGGGCTTGAGGTTCGGGAAGACGATCTTCCAGAAGGTCTGCCAGCCGTTGGCGCCGTCCATCCGGGCGGCCTCGTACAGCTCGGCGCCGACCGTGGTCAGTCCGGCGTACATGTTGAGGGCCACGAAGGGGATGGAGCCCCAGACCACGAGGACGGTGACGATCGTCAGGGTGGAGAGGCCCGTCTGCATCCAGTTGTGCTGCTCGTAGCCGGCGAAGCCGGCGGTGCGCATCACCCAGTTCATGACGCCGAACTGCTCGTCGAACAGCCACTTGAAGACCTGTACGGAGGCGACGATCGGCATGGCCCAGGCCATCACCAGCGCCATCGACAGGACCAGCCGCACCTTCTTGCCGAGCCGGTTCAGCAGGATGCCGATGAGGCTGCCGAGCACCATGATCAGTACGACGTTGGCCGCGGTGAAGGCGAAGCTGCGGACGACCACGGTCCAGAAGTCCGCGTCACCGATCAGCTCGGTGTAGTTGGAGAATCCCGCGAAGGGGTACTTCCGCTGGATGAACTCGATCTTGTTGATGTCCTGGAACGACAGGATCACGTTCTTGATCAGCGGATACAGCAGCAGTGTCGCGAGGGCGAGCACCGCGGGCCCGACCAGCAGGTAGGGCAGCCACCCCGAGGGGAGTGACTTTCTGCCCCCGCGAGGAGACTTGGGACCGGGGCCGGTCGGGGACTCGGACTTCTCGGGCCGTCCGGCGGACTTCTGTGGTGCGTCCTGTGGAGCGGCGGTCATCGCTCCCTGGGAGTGCACGGTCATGGCGTGGCTTCCTCGCGGTTGACTGTGGAGTCAAATGCGCGACCGGGGACACGGCGGGCGGCTGGGCCGCCTGCCGTGCCCCCCGGTGCGATCACACTGCTGGGTGGTGCGGGAACTGCGGGGTGGGACTACTTGTTGATGCGGTTCGCGATTTCCTTGTCCGCGTCCGCACCCGCCTTGGCGGCGTCCTCACCGTTCAGGACCTTGGTCATGAACTCCTTGATGGGGTTCGGCTCGGTCTCGACGTTCGCCCAGCCGGCCGTGACCGGGGTGATCTTGCCGTTGAGGCCGGCCTTGGCCATGGCCTCGGCGAAGGAGCCCGCCGGGGCGGCGAAGTTCGCACCGGACTGGTTCGGGAGCAGCGCGCCCTTGGTCTCGGCGGCGTACTTGGTCATCTGGTCCTTGCCTGCGGCGAGGGCCAGCCACTCCTTCGCGAGCTCCTTGTTCTTGGAGCGCTCGGCGATCGCGAGGTTCGAGCCGCCGAGGAAGACGGTGCCGGACTTGTCGGCGGTCTTGCCCGGGATCGGGAAGTAGCCGAAGTCGGCTTCCTTGCCCGCGTCCTTCAGGGCCTTCTCGGCACCGCCGGCCTCCCAGCCGAGACCGATCCAGGAGGCGACGCCACCCTTGGGAACGATGTCGGTGGACTGCTGCGGGGTGGCCTCGTCCTTGTCCTTGGGGGCGGTGGAGAAGGACTGGAGCTTCTTGTAGAAGTCCATCGCGGAAGCGGCCTGCGGGGTGCCCAGTCCGCCCTTCCACTTGCCGCCGTCCTTGACGGCGAGGTCGCCGCCCTCGTCCCAGATGAGACCGGCGAGGATGTACCAGCTCTGGCCCGGGAGGTAGATCGGCTGCGAGGCCGGGTCGGCCGCCTTCAGCTTCTCCAGACCGGCGACCCACTCGTCGCGGGTCTTCGGCGGGGTGACGCCGGCCTTCTCGAAGGCCTTCCTGTCGTAGATGACGACGCGGTTGGCGGCGTACCAAGGGGCGGAGTAGAGCTTGCCGTCGACCTCGGCGGAGGCGAGCATGCTCTTCTGCCAGGCGTCGGCACCGAGCTTGGCCTTGTCGCCGCTCAGGTCGGCGAGACCGCCGGTGACCGCGTAGCCGGCGGTCTGGGTGTTGCCGAGCTCAAGGACGTCCGGAGGGGTGTTCTCGGAGAGGGCCGTGGTGACCTTCTCCTGGATGCCGGTCCACTTCTGCTCCTCGACCTTGACCGTGACACCGGGGTGCTTGGCCGAGAACTCCTTGTTGACCTCGTCGATCCAGGCCTTCGGCGCGGAGCCGTCCATCACCCAGACGGTGATCTCCTTGGGGCCCGCGTCGGCCTTGGCCTTGTCGTCGCTGCTGTTGCCGCACGCCGCGACTCCGGCCATCATGCCCGCGACACTGACCGCCACGATGAGCTTGCGCTTCACGCCACCCTCCTCAGGGATGCCTGCCTGCACTTCCCTTGCCCGCCGCGGTGACATACGCGAAGTACTGCCGTGGGGCCGGGATCTGATCCATATTGGTTTAGACCAGTAACCGGAGCTTGGCCTAGACCTTTAGGGGTGTCAAGGGTCTAATGATCGGGTGCCCGGTCCGTTATCGGACCGACACCTGGGTGGAGAGAAGGCCTGTCCCCCCGCACGTGTCACGATGTGACCGCACATATCGGAGGAGCCGGTGACGGCAGCGAAACTGGAGTCGGGAAGGCGGGCGGCGATGGCCACCGAAGGGGCGATCACGGAGCCGGAAAGCGGGGCAGCCACTCGCACGGCGCGCGTACCCAAGTACTACCGACTCAAGCGGCACTTGCTCGACATGACCGAGACGCTGCCGCCCGGCACACCCGTACCGCCGGAGCGCACGCTCGCGGCCGAATTCGACACCTCGCGGACCACCGTCCGCCAGGCGCTCCAGGAGCTCGTCGTCGAGGGACGGCTGGAACGCATCCAGGGCAAGGGCACCTTCGTCGCCAAGCCCAAGGTCTCCCAGCCGCTCCAACTCTCCTCCTACACCGAGGACATGCGGGCCCAGGGGCTGGAACCGACCTCCCAGCTGCTGGACATCGGCTACGTGACGGCCGACGACACCCTCGCCGGCCTGCTCAAGATCGCCACCGGCGGGCGGGTGCTGCGCATCGAACGGCTGCGCCTGGCCAGCGGCGAGCCGATGGCCATCGAGACCACGCACCTGTCGGCCAAGCGCTTCCCCGCGCTGCGCCGCTCCCTCGTCAAGTACACCTCCCTCTACACCGCCCTCGCCGAGGTGTACGACGTGCGCCTCGCCGAGGCCGAAGAGACGATCGAGACCTCGCTGGCCACGCCGCGCGAGGCCGGACTGCTCGGCACCGACGTGGGGCTGCCGATGCTGATGCTCTCCCGCCACTCGCTGGACGCCGACGGCGAACCGGTCGAATGGGTGCGTTCGGTGTACCGCGGGGACCGCTACAAGTTCGTCGCCCGGCTCAAGCGCCCCGCCGTCTGACCCTCCGTCCGGATACCGGAATACGGACGGGGTCTTACGTTCAGCGGGTAACCCCCCGTAGATTCCCTGCGCTCACGCAGATGATCGACGAGGGGACGAGGGCCATGCCCGAACCGGAAGCAACAGGGACAGAACAGGACGCGGCGAGTCCGGACACCACGCCGGGCTCGCCCTCTGCGAGGTCCATCGCCCTATGGGTGCTCGTCGGGCTCATCGGAGCCCTCGGCTGGGGCGTGCTGGCCCTCTCGCGCGGCGAGGAGATCTCGGCCGCCTGGCTGCTCGCCGCCGCGCTGGGCTCGTACGCGATCGGCTACCGCTTCTACGCGCGCTTCATCGCGCACCGCGTACTGAAGGTGGACAAGACGCGGGCCACCCCCGCCGAACGCCTTGACAACGGTGTCGACTTCCACCCGACCGACCGGCGGGTGCTCTTCGGGCACCACTTCGCCGCCGTCGCCGGCGCCGGCCCGCTCGTCGGGCCCGTGCTCGCCGCGCAGATGGGCTACCTGCCGGGCACCATCTGGATCGTCGCGGGCGTCATCTTCGCGGGCGCCGTCCAGGACATGGTCACGCTGTTCTTCTCCACCCGCCGCGACGGGCGTTCGCTCGGCCAGATGGCCCGGGACGAGATCGGCCCCGTCGGCGGGGCCGCCGCCCTGGTGGCGGTGTTCGCGATCATGATCATCCTGCTGGCGGTGCTGGCGCTGGTCATCGTCAACGCGCTGGCCCACTCCCCCTGGGGCGTCTTCTCCATCGGCATGACCATCCCGATCGCCCTCTTCATGGGCTTCTACCTCCGCGTGCTGCGGCCGGGACGGGTCACCGAGGTCTCCGCCATAGGCGTCGCGCTGCTCCTGCTCGCCATCGTCGCGGGCGGCTGGGTCGCGGAGTCCTCGCTGGCCGACACCTTCACCCTGGAGAAGGAGACGCTGGTCGTCTGGATGATCGGGTACGGCTTCGTCGCGTCGGTGCTGCCGGTGTGGATGCTGCTCGCCCCGCGCGACTACCTCTCCACCTTCATGAAGGTCGGCACGATCGCGCTGCTCGCCCTGGGCGTGGTCATCGCGATGCCCACCCTGAAGATGCCCGCGGTCACCGACTTCGCCGCCCGTGGCGACGGCCCGGTCTTCGCCGGCTCGATGTTCCCCTTCGTCTTCATCACCATCGCGTGCGGGGCGCTGTCCGGCTTCCACTCCCTGGTCTCCTCGGGCACCACCCCGAAGATGATCCAGAAGGAGACCCAGGTCCGGGTCATCGGCTACGGAGCGATGCTCACCGAGTCCTTCGTCGCCATCATGGCGATGATCGCGGCGTCCATCATCGACCCGGGTCTGTTCTTCGCCGTGAACTCCCCGGCGGGCGTCATCGGCACCACGGTCGAGACCGCCTCGGCGGCGGTGACGAACTTCGGTTTCGCCATCTCCCCGGAGGCCCTCGCGCAGGCCGCGAAGGACGTGGAGGAGGCCAGCCTGCTCTCCCGTACGGGTGGCGCCCCGACGTTCGCACTCGGAATGGCGGAGATCTTCTCGGCCGTCATCGGCGGCGCAGGGATGAAGGCCTTCTGGTACCACTTCGCCATCATGTTCGAGGCCCTGTTCATCCTGACGACGGTGGACGCGGGCACCCGCGTCGGGCGGTTCATGCTCCAGGACACCCTGGGCAACGTGCACAAGTCCTTCCGGAACGTCAGCTGGAAGCCGGGCGTGTGGCTCGCGAGCGCGATCGTCGTCGGCGGCTGGGGCTACTTCCTGTGGGTCGGCATCAAGGACCCGCTGGGCGGCATCAACCAGCTCTTCCCCCTGTTCGGCATCGCGAACCAGCTGCTCGCGGCGGTCGCCCTGGCCGTCTGCACCACGCTGCTGGTCAAGTCCGGGCGGCTGAAGTGGGCCTGGGTGACGGGTGTCCCGCTGGCCTGGGACGTCGCGGTCACGCTGACCGCGAGCTACCAGAAGATCTTCTCGGAGGACGTGAAGGTCGGCTTCTTCGCGCAGCGCGACAAGTACCAGGCCGGCATCGACGCCGACAAGGTCCTGCCGCCCGCGAAGAACATGGGCGAGATGCACACCGTGGTCACCAACGCCACGGTGGACGGCGTGCTGTCGGTGCTGTTCGCGGTCCTGATCATCATCGTCCTGCTGGACGCGGCCCGGACCTGCTTCAAGGCCATCAGCAGCCCGGAGTCCGTGAAGCTCTCCGAGGTTCCGTGGACCGAGTCGAAGATCATCGCCCCGGCCGGGCTGATCCCGACCCCCGAGGAGCGCGCCGAGCTCGCGGCGGCCGGGCTCGACTCGGGCGGCGGCGCCGTGAAGGAGCCGGTGTCCTCATGAGCGGCCTGCGCGGGGCCCTGGCCAAGGCCTGGTTCTACCTGCGGGAGTTCTCCGGCGAGGCGGCGTACGACCGGTACGTGGCCCACGCCCGCTCCCACGACCCGGCCGCGGCGGTCCCGAGCCGCCGGGAATTCGAACGCGCCCGTACGGACTCCCGCGAGGCGGACCCCCGCGAGGGCTTCCGCTGCTGCTGAGCCCATGCCTTACATACGAAGGCCCCGCCGGATGGTCCGGCGGGGCCTTCGGCCTGGACGGTCAGCGCACCCAGTCCTTGAGGACCTCGGTCTGGAGCGTGATGCCGACGGGGTCGGGAAGCTTGACTTCCTTGCCGAAGGGGACGGTGCGCACAGTCTCGTAGCGGTCGCCACCCGGGTCGCTGTAAACGAGAACCTGGCACTTGAGCCGGTCGATGAGCAGGTACACGGGGATACCGGTCTGCGCATAAGCGCGCGGCTTCTCGATCCGGTCGCGCCGCTCGGTGTCGGAGTCCCACGACGTCACCTCGACGGCCATCAGGATCGGGCTCGGGTCCACCCAGTCGCCCTGCCCCACGAACGCGTCCTCGTGCGCCAGAACCCCGTCCGGAATGGCGCGGCCCTCCCGGTACCCTTCCGCCTTGATCCCCTGCCCTGGGTGCAGCCAGAACTCCGGGTGGTGCTGCATGCAGATCCGCGTCAGCCACAGAATGATCCGCCCGTGGTCCCCGTCTGGCATGGCCTTGCTCCTCAGCACCCCACCGATGAATTCCAGTCGCAGCCCTTCCCCCTCGCGGGCCGCTATGCGGGCCAGGTGCTCGAACTCTTCGATGGTCATGTGGGGCCGGTCGGTCATCACGGTCACGCCTCGCTCGCCTTCCTCGACGGTGCTGCCTCCGACGATAGCGCCGGGCACCGACAGCCGTCCTGCACACTCGACCGCATGGACATCGTCATCAGGGCCGCACTGCCCACCGAGTACGAACAGCTGGGCGAGATCACCGCGCGGGCCTACCTGGGCGACGGGCTCCTCGGGGCCGACGAGGCGTTCTACGCGGACGTGCTGCGCGATGTCGCCGCCCGCGCCGCCGACGGGGAGGTGCTCGTCGCCGTCGACGAGGAGGACGGGGAACGCGTGCTCGGCGGTGTGACCTTCGCCCCGCCCGGGAGCCCGCTGGCCGACATCGCCGGGCCCGGCGAGGCCGAGTTCCGGATGCTGGCCGTCTCCCGCGCGGCGCGCGGGCGCGGCGCGGGCGAGGCGCTGGTGCGCGCCTGCGTGGCCCGCGCGGGGGAGCTGGAGGGCGTCACGCACCTGGTGCTCTCCACCCAGAGCGGCATGATCAGCGCCCGGCGGCTGTACGAGCGGCTGGGATTCGTACGGACTCCCGAGCGGGACTGGGCACCCGTCCCGGGCCTGACACTGCTCACCTACCGCCTCAGCCTGTAGCCACGCCGACACAAGATGTGGGGGCTACCGCAACGGTCCGCCCCCACATGTATGCTCATGCCTGCTGTCGCCGCAGGGGAATCCGGTGCGAATCCGGAACTGTCCCGCAACGGTATGAAGTACACCCATTGGTGCACATGCAAGTCCGAGGACCTGCCGACAGCGCGCCCGGCTCGACCGAACCGGGTGCCGACACGTCCGGGCCTCGCGGTTGGGCTGGTGGACGCCATGCGGTGTACGCGTTTCTGCCACGCCCGCATGCGCCCGCTCGCGCCCCGCCGACGGCCGGCCGAGCGAGGGAGAGCTCCCGCCGTGACCATCGCGCCTTCCGCACCGCGCGCCGAGTCCATTTCTGGCGACAACACCGAGGGCCCGGGGGCCACGCTGCTGCGTACCCTCACCGAGCTGACGGCGGACCTCCCCGACACCGACCCCGGCCGGGTCGCGGCCTCCGCGCTGCGCGGCCGCAGCTCCGCCGCCGACGATGCCGAGCTGCGCGGGCTCGCCACCGAGGCCGCCGCCGGTCTGATCTCCGAGGACCCGGCCTACTCCCGGCTCGCCGCCCGGCTGCTGACGCTGGCCGTCCGTGACGAGGCCGCGGGCCAGGGCTCCACGTCCTTCTCCGCCTCCGTCGCCGTCGGCCACCGCGAGGGGCTCATCGCCGACCGCACGGCCGAGTTCGTGAAGACCCACGCCCCCCGCCTGGACGCGCTGGTCGAGCACACCCTCGCCGAGGGCGCCGACGACCGCTTCGGCTTCTTCGGCCTGCGCACCCTGCACAGCCGCTACCTGCTGCGCCACCCCATCACCCGTCAGGTCATCGAGACCCCGCAGTACTTCATGCTGCGCGTGGCCTGCGGCCTCGCCGCGGACGAGAGCGTCCAGGCCGTCGAGGAAGTGGCCTCGCTGTACCGGCTGATGAGCCGCCTCGACTACCTGCCGTCCTCCCCCACGCTCTTCAACTCCGGCACCCGGCACCCGCAGATGTCCTCCTGCTACCTGCTGGACTCCCCGCTGGACGAGCTCGACTCGATCTACGACCGCTACCACCAGGTCGCCCGCCTCTCCAAGCACGCCGGCGGCATCGGCCTGTCGTACTCCCGCATCCGCGCCCGCGGTTCGCTGATCCGCGGCACCAACGGCCACTCCAACGGCATCGTGCCGTTCCTGAAGACCCTCGACGCCTCCGTCGCCGCCGTGAACCAGGGCGGCCGCCGCAAGGGTGCCGCCGCCGTCTACCTGGAGACCTGGCACGCGGACATCGAGGAGTTCCTGGAGCTGCGCGACAACACCGGTGAGGACCAGCGCCGTACGCACAACCTGAACCTCGCCCACTGGGTGCCGGACGAGTTCATGCGCCGCGTGAACGCCGACGCCGACTGGTCGCTGTTCTCCCCGGCCGACGTGCCCGAGCTCGTCGACCTGTGGGGCGATGAGTTCGACGCCGCCTACCGCAAGGCCGAGGCGGCCGGCCTGGCCCGCAAGACCATGCCCGCCCGCGACCTGTACGGCCGGATGATGCGCACCCTCGCGCAGACCGGCCAGGGCTGGATGACCTTCAAGGACGCCTCCAACCGCACGGCGAACCAGACCGCCGAGCCGGGCACCGTCGTCCACTCGTCGAACCTGTGCACCGAGATCATCGAGGTCACCAACGACGGCGAGACGGCCGTCTGCAACCTCGGCTCGGTCAACCTCGGCGCGTTCGTGGTCGACGGCGGGATCGACTGGGAGCGGATCGACGAGACCGTCCGCACCGCGGTGACCTTCCTCGACCGCGTGGTGGACATCAACTTCTACCCGACCGAGCAGGCAGGCCGCTCCAACGCCCGCTGGCGCCCGGTGGGCCTGGGCGCGATGGGCCTCCAGGACGTCTTCTTCAAGCTGAAGCTGCCCTTCGACTCCCCCGAGGCGAAGGCCCTGTCCGCCAAGCTCTCCGAGCGCATCATGCTGGCCGCGTACGAGGCCTCCTGCGACCTCGCCGAGCGCAGCGGCCCGCTCCCGGCCTGGGAGCAGACCCGCACCGCCCGCGGCGTCCTGCACCCGGACCACTACGACGTCGAGCTGAACTGGCCGGAGCGCTGGGACGCGCTGCGCGCCCGGGTCGCGAAGACCGGCATGCGCAACTCCCTGCTGCTGGCCATCGCCCCGACGGCGACGATCGCCTCGATCGCGGGCGTGTACGAGTGCATCGAGCCGCAGGTCTCCAACCTCTTCAAGCGCGAGACGCTCAGCGGTGAGTTCCTCCAGGTCAACGGCTACCTGGTGGAGGAGCTGAAGCAGCTCGGCGTGTGGGACGCCCAGACCCGCGAGGCGCTGCGCGAGTCCAGCGGCTCGGTCCAGGGCTTCGGCTGGATCCCGGCCGAGGTCCGCGAGCTGTACCGGACGGCGTGGGAGATCCCGCAGCGCGGTCTGATCGACATGGCGGCGGCCCGTACCCCGTTCCTCGACCAGTCCCAGTCGCTGAACCTGTTCCTGGAGACGCCCACCATCGGCAAGCTCAGCTCGATGTACGCGTACGCCTGGAAGCAGGGCCTCAAGACCACGTACTACCTGCGTTCGCGCCCGGCGACGAAGATCGCCCGCGCGGCCTCCGGCAGCGCCGTCCCCGCCGCCGCGACCCCCCTCCCGCAGGCCGTCGACGCCGACGCGCTGGCCTGCTCCCTTGAGAACCCCGAGTCCTGCGAGGCCTGCCAGTAATGAGCTCCAACGACAACAAGAACCTCCTGGACCCGGGCTTCGAGCTCACGCTCCGTCCGATGCGCTACCCGGACTTCTACGAGCGCTACCGGGACGCGATCAAGAACACGTGGACGGTGGAGGAGGTCGACCTCCACTCGGACGTCGCCGACCTGGCGAAGCTGACGCCCTCCGAGCAGCACATGATCGGCCGGCTGGTCGCGTTCTTCGCGACGGGCGACTCGATCGTCTCGAACAACCTGGTACTGACGCTCTACAAGCACATCAACTCCCCGGAGGCGCGCCTGTACCTGTCGCGCCAGCTGTTCGAGGAGGCCGTGCACGTCCAGTTCTACCTGACGCTGCTCGACACCTACCTGCCCGACCCGGACGACCGCGCGGCCGCGTTCGACGCGGTCGAGGAGATCCCCTCCATCCGCGAGAAGGCGCAGTTCTGCTTCAAGTGGATGGACTCGGTCGAGAAGATCGACCGGCTGGAGACGGCTGCCGACCGCCGCCGCTTCCTGCTGAACCTGATCTGCTTCGCGGCGTGCATCGAGGGCCTGTTCTTCTACGGTGCCTTCGCGTACGTGTACTGGTTCCGCTCCCGCGGCCTGCTGCACGGTCTGGCGACGGGCACCAACTGGGTGTTCCGCGACGAGACGATGCACATGAACTTCGCCTTCGAGGTCGTGGACACGGTCCGCAAGGAGGAGCCGGAGCTCTTCGACGACGCCCTCCAGCAGCAGGTCACCGACATGCTGAAGGAAGCCGTCGAGGCGGAGCTGCAGTTCGGCCGCGACCTGTGCGGTGACGGCCTGCCGGGCATGAACACCGAGTCGATGCGCGAGTACCTGGAGTGCGTCGCGGACCAGCGTCTGGTGCGCCTCGGCTTCCCGCCGGTGTACGGCTCGCAGAACCCGTTCTCCTTCATGGAGCTCCAGGGCGTCCAGGAGCTGACGAACTTCTTCGAGCGCCGTCCGTCGGCCTACCAGGTCGCGGTCGAGGGCACGGTCGACCTGGACGAGGACTTCTAGTCCGCGTCGTCGTGAGCACGGCTTGACAGCGTCCCCGCCCATGGGGAGACCGACCTGGAAGACCAGGTTCCTGGGCGGGGACGCTGCTGTTTCGGCGCCGGTGCCCGTGCCGGTGCCGGCATGAGCCGCCCCCGTACGCGCCGCCTTCGAGGCGGAGCCGGCCCGTGCCGGGGCCGCCTGGCCGGGCAGGTCGTACGGATCCTCGTGGCGGGCCCCGGGTCACTCGCAGGACGCGTGCCGCAGGGCAACACGGGACGCACCCGGGCGGGTCTGCTGACGCCGATGCCCGTGCCGGACGATCTGCGCGCGCTGCTGGGCGGCGCTCAGCTGCCGGTCGATCCGGCGGTCGTGGACGATGCCGTACAGCGTCGGGCCGAGCAGCAGGGCGGCGACGGCGAGGACGACGAGGTGGTCAAGGAGCGTGTCGGTGTTCATGGCTCTACCTTCGTCGGCTCGACGAAGATCGAACAGTGGCAGGACTGTCACGGAAGGTGGAATTACTGCCACACTGTGGTCATGCTGAACAACGTGGCCGTGGCCCTTGTCAATGGCGTCGCCCCCTTCGAACTGGGGATCTTCTGCGAGGTCTTCGGGATCGACCGCAGCGAGATGGGCGTGCCGGTGTGCGACTTCGCCGTGTGCGCTGCCGAGGAGGGCCCGCTCAGCGCGGGGGGCGGTGCCTTCGGGATCACCCCCGCCCACGGTCCGGAGCGCCTGGAGGAAGCCGACCTGATCTGCCTGCCGGCCGACCGGGACGCCCCCGTGCGCGAGTACCCCGAGCCGCTGCTCGCGGCCCTGCGCCGCGCGGTGGACCGCGGCGCGCGCGTGCTCAGCGTGTGCAGCGGCGCCTTCGTCCTCGGCGCGGCCGGGCTGCTGGACGGCCGGCGCTGCACCACGCACTGGCTGCACGCCCCGGCCCTGATGCGCCGCTACCCCCTGGCACTGGTCGACCCCGACGTGCTGTACGTCGACGAGGGCTCGGTGATCACCGCCGCCGGCACCGCCTCGGGCATCGACGCCTGCCTGCACCTCGTCCGCCAGGCGCACGGCGCGGAGGTGGCGAACACCATCGCGCGCCGGATGGTCGTACCGCCGCACCGGGACGGCGGGCAGGCCCAGTACATCCAGCGGCCCCTCCCCCGCGCGTCCTGCGACACGATGGGCGAGGTGATCGGGTGGATGACCCGCCACCTGGAGGACGAGATCACCGTCGAGCAGCTCGCGGAGCGGGCGCACATGTCCCCGCGCACCTTCGCCCGCCGGTTCCTCCAGGAGACCGGCACCACCCCCTACCAGTGGGTCCTGCGGCAGCGGGTGCTGCTGGCCCAGGAGCTGCTGGAATCCACCGACGAGACGGTCGACGCGATCGCGGGCCGCTGCGGCTTCGGCAACGCGGCCGCCCTGCGCCACCACTTCCTGCGGACCCTCGGTACGACGCCGAACGTGTTCCGGCGCGCCTTCCGCGGCCCCGGGGCCGCCGTGGCGTGAGCGGACCCTGTCATTGGCCGAGAAACACAGGTCACTTGACCCAAACCTGCCCCATGCGTAGCCGAATGCTGACGTACGGTGAAGACGAATGGCCGGATCGCGCCCGCAGGCTGCTCCGGTCTCGTATCGAGTACACCGCTTTGGGGGCCTTCATGTCTCGCACCGTCCGCACCGCCACCGCCTCCGCCACCACCTCCGGGGACAGCGGCTGGACCTGCGTCCCGCGCTGAGTCCTGGTCCGGGCACCGATGCGGACGGCCCCGCTCCTGCAAGGGAGCGGGGCCGTTCGCGTAGGCGTGCGGGGCGGACCGACCGGTCAGTCGTTCGGGACGGTCTCGTAGCGCGGGGTGCCCTCTTCCATCTGGCGCAGGGCGTCCTTGCGGTCCCGCTTCGAGAGCCGGTCGATGTACAGGTACCCGTACAGGTGGTCGGTCTCGTGCTGGAGGCAGCGCGCGAAGTAGCCGGTGCCGCGCACCTTGATCGGGTTGCCCTGCGCGTCCTGGCCCTCGACCTCGGCGTAGTCCGGGCGGGCCAGGGAGGCGTACGCCGTCGGGACGGACAGGCAGCCCTCGTTCGAGTCGTCCAGCACGCGGGCGCCCGCGGGCAGCTCCACGAGCTTCGGGTTGACCACGACACCGGTGTGCCGGTTGCCGTCGTCGTCCGGGCAGTCGTAGACGAAGACCTTGGCGTCCACGCCGATCTGGTTCGCGGCCAGGCCCACGCCCTCGGCGGCCTTCTGGCTGGCGAACATGTCGTCGATCAGCTGGGCCAGCTCGTCGCCGAACTCCGTGACGTCCTTGCACTCCCGGTGCAGGACCGGGTTGCCGACCACCGTGATGGGGCGGGCGGTGCCGCGCTCGCGGTGGGCGAGCTCGCGCTCCGCACAGTCCTCGGTGTCCACGACGTACCCGTCGTTCACCTCGGCCTCGACAACCTCGTTCTCCTGCTGAGCCATGTCCGCCGTACGCCTTCCGTAAGTCAACAAGTCACCGTGCGGCCGATGGCCACCGATGTGCCCGTACAGCCTACGGCCCCGGCTCAGCAGACTTCTTCGAGATCCCGCCACTCACGGCTGTCCGGACTGTCCGCGACCCAGCCGTCGAGCAGCCCGCGCACCAGGCCGGCCGGCGCCGCGATGCCGCACTCCCGTTCGGGCACCCACAGCGAACCGGAACCGGCCGTACGGTGCCCCAGCGGCCCGGGATGCCCCGGTTCGCTGTGGTCGTGCGGATCCAGGTGCTCCCCGTCGCCCTCGTCGCTCGGCATCTCGCTCTCGGAACAGGTCCGGCACAGCAGCCGCACCGACGAGGACCAGTCCTCGGCGGCGAAGCCCGCGTCCGCGGCGAGCTGCTCCAGCGCGTCGCGGTCGGCCTCGGAGGCCGCCTCCAGCAGCACCACCCAGGTCGGCACCGGCGAGGGGGCCCACAGCTCGATCTCGTCGAACACCGGGTAGGAGGGGCCGGCCGCGGTCACGCGCTCGCCGTGCGGGACCCCGTCGTGCAGGACCACCTCGCCCCAGCGCCGCCCCGAGGAGGGCAGCGGGATCGACAGGACCTCCATGCGGGCCGGGTCCAGCCTGCGGCCCCAGACCACCTCGGCCTCGCCCTCGGGCGACAGCCGCACGGCCGCGCTGCCGAGCTCCATGCCGACCGGTTCGCCGCTGTGCCTGCCGTTGCCGCCGCCCGCGCCGTGCGGGTCGCCGGGCACCTTCAGCCCGTACGCCTGCCAGGCCCGGCGGGCCAGCGGCCAGTCCTGGAGCGCGGTCGCGGCGATCCCCACGTTCCACCAGTCCGGGGCGCCCGTCTCGCGGTCCAGCAGGGCCACGGCGCGCAGCCCGGCGGCCCGCGCCTGCTCCCAGTCGTGCCGGAACTTGTGCAGCAGCGCCAGGTTGAACCAGGACTCGGACAGCCAGGGCTCCAGGTCCGCGGCTCTGGTCAGGAGCGCCCCCGCGTCCTCGTACCGCCCGTCGCCGATCAGCGTGAACGCGCGGTCGGTGGCCTGCCGCCACGAGGCGGAGGGCCGATGCCGTACCTTCCCGAAGATCCTCACGATTCCCGCCTGCCGGTCCTACGGTGCAGCCTTGCGGACACTCCTACGGTCCCTCTTACTGGCATCCAACCATGCCCACTCGGACGGCCGCTCATTACCCATGGGTTACCCAGGTGGGACGGGAACAACTCTGTCACGCCCACCCCTGGCCAGAACCCTCGCCAGGCATTCCACCACCTCCGGCTGGTAGTCCTGGCCGGTGCCCAGGCGCAGCTGTTCCAGGGCGGCCAGTGAGCCGCCCGGGTGACGGCCCCCGCAGGCCAGGTCGTCGTACGCGTTCACCGCGCGCACGATCCGGGCGGCGACGGGCTGCTCCCGGTAGGGGTCGGCCTGCCGCTCCACCACCACGGCGACCTCGGCGGGCACCCCGGTCTGGCGGGCCACTTCCCCGCCGAGCCCGGCGATCCGGCGGGCCTCGGCGGCGGGCAGCTGCGCGGTGGCCCCGTCCGGGACGGGGTCGACGAGGGAGAGCTGCCCGATGTCGTGCATCAGGGCCGCGTACTCCAGGACCGTGAGCTCCCGCTCCGACAGGCCCAGCTCCCGGCCGACGGCGCAGCTCAGGGCGGCGACCCGGCGGGAGTGCCCCGGCGGGGTGCAGCCGGCGATCTCGGTGGCCCGGGCCAGCGAGGTGATGGTCTGGCGGTAGGTGGTGCGGATGGCGGTGATCCGGTGGAAGGACATCTGGGTCAGCAGGAGGGGCACGCTGAACACGGGCAGGGCCCACAGCCCGGCGACGGCCGCGCCCAGTGCCATCACCACCCCGGTGGCGCAGATCGCGGAGCCGATGCCGAGCTGGGCGCGCAGCTCGTCGCGGAGCAGGGGACCGTACGGCCAGCCGGTGCGGGCCCCGGCGAGCGCGGCGGCGAGCACGGCGTCGCACAGGGCGGTGAGGCCGAGCAGGAGGACCAGGAAGAGCACGAGGTACGGGCTCTGGCCGAGCCGTTCCTCCAGCCTCCCGGAGTTGTAGAGCGGCTGGAAACAGACGGCGGCGAAGCCGACGGTGAGGACCCGGCGGGCCAGGTGGTCGAGGGCCGGGCCGCGGCCGCGCGCGATGTGCGGGACGATCCCGATGAGGGCCGCGGCGACGACGACCGCGACGATCTGGAGCACCCCGTGCTGGGTGGGCTGCCCGGCGTTCTGGCCGAGCAGGGCGTAGGCGAGGGCTCCGGCGGAGCCGAGCGGTGCGGGCTGGCGGTCCTCGGCCGGGAGGTGCCCGGCGGCGTCGCGGCCGTCGCGGCGGGCGAGCTCCCCGATGGCGACCAGGGTGCCGAAGGCCAGGGCGACACCGGGCTCGACCAGGCCGGACCACAGGGTGTGACCGAGCGCGACGGCCGTCAGCAGGGCCGCCGCGCCGCGGACGGTCCACGCGGCGGCGGCCCTCACGCCCCGCCTCCCGTCCCGCGCCGCCCCGCACCCCTGCCGGGCGGCGGGACGGCCAGGGCCCCGGCCGGCTCCCCGGCCGGCTCCGTGCCCGGCTCCGTGCCCGGCTCCGTGCCCGGCTCCGTGCCCGGCTCCGTGCCCGGCTCCGTGCCCGGCGGGCCCGGGAGCGCCGGGCCGCCCGGCCCGCCCCCGGCGGGGGCACCGGTGGCGATCACCTGGAGGTCGTCGTCGGAGGTGACCACCGGATGCCAGCCGTGCCGTCCGATCGCCCCCGCCAGGGCCCGCACCATCGCCGGGTCGAACTGCGCCCCGGCGCAGCGCTCCAGCTCGGCGAGGGCCGTCGGCACCGGCCGGGCCCGGCTGTACGAGCGGGTCGAGGTCATCGCGTCGAAGGCGTCGGCCACCGCCACCACCCGGGCCAGGACCGGGATCTGCTCGCCGGTCAGCCCGTACGGGTAGCCGGAGCCGTCGACCCGCTCGTGGTGGTGCAGGATCGCGGACCGGGCCTCCCCCAGGAAGCCGATGCCGCGCACCATTTCGTGCCCGTACTCGGGGTGCAGCTCGATGATCCTGCGCTCCTGCGGGGTGAGCGGGCCGTCCTTGCGCAGCAGCCGGGTGGGGACGCCGAGTTTGCCCACGTCGTGCAGGATCCCGGCGATCCGGACGACTTCGAGGCGGTCCTCGCCCATGCCGAGCTCGCGGGCGATCATCGCGGAGGCCTGGCCGACGCGTTCGCTGTGGCCCCGCGTGTACCGGTCCTTGATGTCGACGGCCTGGACGAGGGCGCGGATGGTGGCCCGGTGGGCGGCGCGCTCACGGTGGTACTGGGCGAAGACCCAGCAGGAGATGTACATCGGCAGCAGGACGAGCAGCGCGGCCGGGGGTCCGTAGGGGCTGCGCCACATGACGGCCATCATCAGCCCGGCGAGGCCGTGCAGGCAGTGCGGGGCCAGCGACCGGGTCAGGAGGCCGCGCCACGCGGTGGCAGCGGGCCGGCGTTCGGCGGTGACCAGGATGCCCCCGTCGAGGGCGGTGAGCACCAGGCAGAAGGTGACGGCCGCGGCCGCCGCGGGGAGCATCGCGTACGGGAAGTCGGCCACCCAGCCCGGCGGTCCGGACCCCCCGGAGAGCCCGCCGGAGTGGGCCGCTCCGAGGGTGGCCGGGCCGTGCAGGAGCGCGTAGGTGTGCCCGGCGGCCCAGGCGGCTGTCGCCTGCTGGGCCCCGTGCCACACCCGGCGCACCCACGCGGGCCGCTCGACCACGAGCCCCGCGAGGCCCCCGGGCAGCGCCACGAGCGCGGCGGCGGAGGGGGGCAGCAGGAACACGGCGGCCAGGAGTACGGGGAAGAAGGAGCCGATGCCCTCGGGCACCCGGCTGCCCAGCAGCGGGCAGACCTTGACGAGTTCGCAGCCGAGGTACAGCGCGGCGAGCAGGGCCACGGTCACCCAGGGGGTGCCGGCGTCGGTGAGGGCCGGGGCGGCGCACGCGAATGCCGCGAGGACGGCGCACAGGATGTATCCGCGCGCCCCCGGCGGAAGTACCCGCATGGCGCTCTCCTCCCCTGAGCTGTGCAAGCCAGGTACCGAATCAAACCAGCACCGGTTGGGGAGAATATGTGGGGCCCCTTGCGCAGCGGACCACATTTTCACATTGCGACATGCGGACGCCCCCGGATTAGCACCTTCGAGTGAACGAAGTGGCTTTCCGGGGGCGGGTGTTCAGCTGCCGGCCGAAACGTCAGCCGGGGGCCGGGTTGTCGGCGGCGACCGGGCCGTCGGCGGTGACGTCGTGATCGGGCACCGCCTGGCCCGACCTGATCAGTTCGATCCGGCCCATCACCTTCGACCGCAGGTCCGTCGGCACGTCGTCCGACCCGCAGCAGCGCTTGACCAGCTTCTTCACGGCCTGCTCCAGGCCGTACTTCTCCAGACAGGGGTTGCACTCGCCGAAGTGGTTCTCGAACTTCGTGCAGTCACTGTCGGGCATCTCGTGGTCCAGAAACTCGTAGAGGTGATCCAGGACCTCAGAGCACTCCGTCTCGTGCGGCTCTCCGCAACTCATGAGCCCGAGCCTTTCCGGTCGTTCGACTCTCCGGCGCCCGCGGGGACGAGCCCGCGTTCGCGGGCATAGTCCTCCAGCATTCCGCGGAGTTGACGGCGGCCACGGTGCAGTCGCGACATGACTGTACCGATGGGTGTACCCATGATGTCCGCGATCTCCTTGTACGCAAACCCCTCCACGTCAGCAAGATAGACCGCGATGCGGAACTCCTCCGGAATCGCCTGCAGGGCTTCCTTCACATCCGAATCGGGCAGGTGGTCCAGCGCCTGCGACTCCGCCGAACGCAGTCCGGTCGACATGTGCGACTCGGCGCGCGCCAGCTGCCAGTCCTCGATCTCCTCCGCGGCGCTGCGCTGCGGCTCGCGCTGCTTCTTGCGGTAGGAGTTGATGAAGGTGTTGGTCAGGATGCGGTACAGCCACGCCTTCAGGTTGGTGCCCTCGCGGAACTGGTGGAAGGACGCGTACGCCTTCGCGTACGTCTCCTGGACCAGGTCCTCGGCGTCGGCCGGATTGCGCGTCATGCGCAGCGCGGCCGAGTACATCTGGTCGAGGTAGCCGAGGGCATCCCTCTCGAAGCGCGCATTGCGCTCCGGGGTCGTCTCCTCCGCGTGGCCTTCGTCGGTCCCAGCGACAGGACCCACCTCCTCCGACTGCGTGGCGACTCCGAAAGCGGACCCGCTCGAATCGGAGAATAGTCGACCATCCCGGCCCTCCGCCGCCCGAAGCGGGCTGCGCTTGGGCCCGGGCAGCACTGTCCAGTCCAGGTCAGCGGCCTGCGGACGGTTCTGGCTGATGACCTGGGTCATGCGCTCCCTCTCCTCCGACGAGTTCCCTTACGTACCGACATCCGAGACAACAGAAGGGCCGGGCGGCGCATTCCCGTGCGGGAGACGGGTTCGCGGACCCGGCCGGGGTACGTCAGGTCGGGGGCTCCGGCGCGCCGGCACTCCGCTCCGGGAGCAGGCCCGGGCCGCTCCGCCCGCCGCCCCGGGCCGCGCACGGGGCGCGCCCGGCCCGGCCGTACCTCCTGCCGCTCTCGTCCGGGCCTCGTCCGGGGTTCGTCCGGGAGTCAGGCCTTTCGGGGTGTGCGGCGGATCACCGCCGGGCCGGTGAGCCATTCGGCGACCGCCTCGGTGATCATCGCGAGGGCTTCTTCCTGGGTCAGCTCCGCCTTCTTCGGCACCGCGAAGCCGTGGTCCCCGTACGGGATCTCCACCAGCGTGTGGCCGCCCCCGGGGAACTCCTCCGGGCGCCCGAACGGGTCCCTGGCGCCCTGGACCACGAGGGTGGGCCGCCCGGCCCCGGTGAGCTCCTCCGCCCGGGAGCGCTCCGGCTTGCCCGGCGGATGCAGCGGGAAGGCCAGCGCCAGCACCCCGGCCGCGTCCAGCTCGACCGCGGTCCGGCAGGCCACCCGGGCCCCGGCGCTGCGCCCGCCCGCGACCACCGGCAGCCCGGGCTCCGTGAGGGCCGGCCACAGCGCGCGCCAGCCCTCGTCGAGCACCTTGGGCGCGGCGGCGACCTTCTTGCCGGCCACCCGCCAGGGCTGCTCGACCAGGGCCACGGTGATCCCGCGGGCGGGCAGCGCCGCGGCCAGGGCCTGCAGGTCGCGGGCCTCGATGCCGCCGCCCGCGCCGTGGCTGACGGCGAGGACGAGCTTCGCCTCCGGGGCGGTGTGCCAGGTGATGCGGGCCTCGCCCGGCGGGGTCGGGACGCTCTCGGTACGCGTGGTCATGCCCTCATCGTGCCGCGCCGCCCGGTCAGAAGAGGGTGCCCTCCTCCGGCGCGGCGAGCTCCTCCAGGAGCTCCGGCCCGTTGTTGCGCACGTTGCTCACGGCGGTGGACACCGGGTAGGCGCGCATCAGCCCGCCCGGCGGCGGTGCCAGCAGCTCCCGCAGCGAGCCCTCGGTGTCGGTGTCCGCCGGGTCCAGCCAGGCGTCCCAGCGGTCCGGGGTGAGCATGAGCGGCATCCGGGGGTGGATGTCGGCGAGGGAGCGGGGCCCCTCGGCGGGGGCCGCCCCCAGCGGCCCGGTCTCGGCCTCGGTGGTGAGCACCGAGCAGGTGACCCGCCAGGCGAGCGGGTGCGCGTCGGGCAGGGTCCGGTCGCGCCAGAACTCGTATATCCCGGCCATCGCGAAGACGGAGCCGTCGGAGGGGAGCACGAAGTACGGCTGCTTGCGCGCCCGCTTCTTCTTCCCCTCGACCTCCAGCTGCCGCTCGTCGTGGGCGGTGACCCACTCGTAGTACCCGTCGGCGGGGACGATGCAGCGGCGCTGCGCGAAGGGGCGGCGGAAGGAGGGCTTCTCGGCCACGGTCTCGGACCGCGCGTTGATCATCCGGGCGGCGCCGTCGGGGTTCTGCGCCCAGGAGGGCACGAGGCCCCACCGCAGGACGCGCAGCTGGCGAACCGGACGCGGGTCCCGCGCGTCTTTCAGGGGACGGTCGAGGACGACGTGGACCTCTTTCGTCGGCGCCACGTTCCAGTCGGGGGCCAGGGACTCCTCCGGCTCCCACCGCTCGACGCCGAAGGCCTCCACCAGGTCCTCGGGCTTACGGCTCGCCGCATACCTTCCGCACATGGCTGCCACACTGCCATGGCACCCGACCACCACCGCAAGGAGTCCGCCACTTCATGGACAGCAGCACGACGGCCGGCCTCTGGGACCGGCTCACGGGCATACAGACCGCCCCCGAGCAGTGGCTGGTGATCGCGACGGGGCTGGTCGCACTGGCTGCCGTGGGGCCCCGCCCGCTGTGGCGGGTGTCGCGCAACGCGGTCACCATCGCGCACGAGGGCGGACACGGACTGCTGGCGCTGCTGACCGGGCGGCGCCTGGACGGGATACGGCTGCACTCCGACACCAGCGGGGTCACCGTCAGCCGCGGCCGGCCCACCGGGCTCGGGATGGTCCTGACCGCGGCCGCCGGCTACACGGCGCCCTCGCTGCTCGGGCTCGGCGGGGCGGTGCTGCTCTCGGCGCACCGGATCACCCTGCTGCTGTGGGCGGCCACCGCCCTGCTGGTGGCGATGCTGGTGATGATCCGCAACGCGTACGGGGCCCTGACGGTGGTGCTCACGGGCGGGACCTTCGTGCTGGTGAGCTGGCTGGCCCCGGCCGAGGTGCAGGCGGTGTTCGCGTACGCAGCGGTGTGGTTCCTGCTGCTGGGCGGCGTACGCCCGGTCTTCGAGCTCCAGGTCAAGCGGCGCCGGGGCGGAGCGCCCGACTCCGACGCGGACCAGCTCGGGCGGCTCACGGGCGTGCACCCGGTGGTGTGGCTGCTCCTCTTCCACGTCGTCGCACTGTGCTCGCTGATCGGCGGCGGACGCTGGCTGCTCGCTCTCTGAGACTGCGCACTGATCAAGATCTGTGGCCATGGGAAGCCACTAAAGTGGGGCCATGACCGAGACCCCCGCGCTCCACGCCCTCTGGCCCGCCCCCGTCGCCGACGCAGCCGTCACCGCCACCGTCACCGTGCCGGGGTCCAAGTCGGTCACCAACCGCGCTCTGGTGCTCGCCGCACTGGCCGCCGAGCCGGGCTGGGTACGCCGCCCGCTGCGCTCGCGCGACTCCCAGCTGATGTCGGACGCCCTGCGCGCGATGGGCGTGGGCATCGAGGAGACCGTCTCGTCCAGCTCCGCCCCGGCCGCCGACGGCTCGGTGGGCGGCGAGGCCTGGCGGATCATCCCGGCGGCCCTGCACGGCCCGACGACCGTGGACGTCGGCAACGCCGGAACGGTCATGCGCTTCCTGCCGCCCGTCGCCACCCTCGCCGACGGCGACATCCGTTTCGACGGCGACCCGCGCTCCTACGAGCGCCCGCTCGGCCAGGTCATCACCGCGCTGCGCACCCTCGGCGCCCGGATCGACGACGACGGCCGGGGCGCGCTGCCGCTGACCGTCCAGGGCGGCGGGGCCCTGGAGGGCGGCACGGTCGAGATCGACGCCAGCAACTCCTCGCAGTTCGTCTCGGCGCTGCTGCTCTCCGCCCCGCGCTTCAACCAGGGCGTCGAGGTCCGGCACGTGGGCGGCAACCTGCCGTCGATGCCGCACATCCGGATGACGGTGGAGATGCTGCGCGCGGCGGGCGCGCAGGTCGACACCCCCGAGGCGGGTGGCGAGAAGGACGTCTGGCGGGTCGCCCCCGGCGCACTGCTGGGCCGCGACATGGTGGTCGAGCCGGACCTCTCCAACGCGCAGCCCTTCCTGGCCGCCGCCCTGATCACCGGCGGCACGGTCACCATCCCGGACTGGCCGCGCCGCACCACGCAGCCCGGTGACGCGCTGCGCCGGATCTTCACGGAGATGGGCGGCTCCTGCGAGCTGACCGACGCCGGCCTGGTCTTCACCGGCACCGGCAAGATCCACGGCATCGACGTGGACCTGAGCGAGGTCGGCGAGCTCACCCCCGGCATCGCCGCGGTGGCGGCCCTGGCCGACTCGGAGTCGGTGCTGCGCGGGGTCGCGCACCTGCGGCTGCACGAGACGGACCGGCTGGCCGCGCTCACCAAGGAGATCAACGCGCTCGGCGGTGACGTGACGGAGACGGCGGACGGCCTGCACATCCGGCCGCGCCCGCTGCACGGCGGCACCTTCCACACGTACGACGACCACCGGATGGCCACCGCGGGCGCGGTGATCGGCCTGGCGGTGGAGGGCGTACTCATCGAGAACGTGGCGACCACCGCGAAGACCCTGCCGGACTTCCCCAAGATGTGGACGGACATGCTCTCGGGCGACGGCGGGGACCCGACGGCGCCCGAAGCGGGTGCGGGAGCGTAGGGCCCGTCATGCGCAGGTACGGCAAGCACACCGACGAGGACGACATCCGCCAGCGGCCCAACCCCAAGGGCAACCGGCCGCGGACCAACATCCGCCCCAAGCACGAGGACGCCTCCGAGGGTTTCGTCCTGACCGTCGACCGGGGCCGGCTGACCTGCCTCGTCGGGGACCGCACGGTCCACGCCATGAAGTCCAGGGAGCTGGGCCGCAAGGCGGCGGTCGTCGGCGACCGGGTGTGGATCGTCGGGGACCTGTCCGGCAAGAAGGACACCCTGGCCCGGATCGTGCGGATCGAGGAGCGCAAGTCCGTCCTGCGCCGCACCGCCGACGACGACGACCCCTACGAGCGCGTGGTCGTCGCCAACGCCGACCAGCTGGCCATCGTCACGGCCCTGGCCGACCCGGAGCCGCGGCCCCGGATGATCGACCGCTGCCTGGTGGCGGCGTACGACGCCGGGCTGGAGCCGCTGCTGGTGCTCACGAAGTCCGATCTGACCTCCGCCGACAAGATCCTGGAGATCTACTCCACGCTCGGCGTGAACTACGTGGTGACCAACCGCGAGGAGCTGGCCACGGGTGACGCGGCCGCCAAGGTGCGCGAGCGCCTGGAGGGCCGGATCACGGCGTTCGTAGGACACTCGGGCGTCGGCAAGACCACCCTCGTCAACTCCCTGGTGGCGCCGGACCGCAAGCGGGCGACAGGGGTGGTCAACGCGGTCACCGGGCGCGGGCGGCACACCACCACCTCGGCGCTGGCGCTGCCCCTGCCGGGGATGGAGGGCTGGGTCATCGACACCCCCGGCGTGCGCTCCTTCGGTCTGCACCACGTGGATCCGTCCCGGGTGATCCTCGCCTTCCCGGACCTGGTTCCGGGAACCGAGGAGTGCCCGCGCGCGTGCAGCCACGACGAGCCGGACTGCGCGCTCGACAAGTGGGTGGAGGACGGCCACGCGGACCCGGCGCGGCTGTATTCGCTGCGGCGGCTGCTGGAGACGCGGGAGCGGCGCGAGGGCGACTGACCGTCCGGCGCCGTGCGGCGGGGTTTGCGGAAGGCCGTGTCTGGTAAATGGATAGTCGCACCAAGTGGCGCGCAGGTTCAGGCCGGGAGTCGTCGGGCCCAGACCGTGTCACGTGACGCGGGGAGGCATTCGACATGGCGTGGCTGCTGGTCGTGGTCGCGGGAATCCTGGAGACCGGCTTCGCGGTCTGCCTCAAGCTGTCCCACGGCTTCACCCGGCTGTGGCCGACCATCGCCTTCGCGTGCTTCGCGCTCGGCAGCTTCGGTCTGCTGACGCTGGCGCTCAAGAAGCTGGACGTGGGTCCGGCGTACGCGGTGTGGACGGGCATCGGGGCGGCCGGGACGGCGATCTACGGCATGGTCTTCCTCGGCGACCTGGTCTCCACCCTCAAGCTCGTGTCGATCTCGCTGGTCATCCTGGGGGTCATCGGGCTCCAGCTGTCCGGGTCCGGCCACTGACCGGCCGCAGCAGCTCGGCGAGCGCGGGCCCGGCCGGGCCCTCCGGCGGGGCGATCACGTAGGAGAGCGCGAGCCGGACGGCGAGTTCGCACCGCTGCGCGCCCTCCTCCGGTGTGAGCGCGGCGGCCGCCCGGTCCCGTACCTCGCGGGCCAGCTGGCCGGGCCCGGGAGGCCCGGCGCCCGGCCGCGGCGGCAGCCCCGGGGCGGGCAGGCCGGTGTTCCAGGACCCGGTGAGCAGGGCCCGTACGAGGGGCTGCGCGCGGGCCGCCCGTACGGTCCACTCGGCGACGGCCAGCAGCCGGTCGGCGGTCGTGGCCGGGGCGCCCAGGGCCCGGTCGACCCCGTCGAGGTAGCGGTCGGCCTCGCGCCGGACCAGGGCCCGGCCCAGCCCGGCCTTGCCGCCGAACTCGTTGTAGAGGGTCTGCCGCGACACCCCGGCGGCGGCCGCGACGTCGACCATCCGCACGGCCGGCCAGGGGCGTGCGGCGAGCGCCGCTCCGGCCGCTTCCAGCAAGGACTCCCGGGCTGCCGGCATGGTCGCCTCCCCACTGGCCTGGCCGCTGGGCTTCCCCGCCAGAGTTGACGGGCCGACAGATCCTGTCAAGGGCGCCTCCCGGCCGCACTGTGGACCTCATTGGTGGGGGTGCGGGAGTCTCGATACTGTTCGGGCATGCCCGAGTATGACGATGACCTGCGCCTTGCCCTCGAACTCGCCGACGCGGCGGACGCCGTCACGATGCAGCGGTTCCGCGCCCTCGACCTGGCGGTCGAGACGAAGCCGGACATGACTCCGGTGAGCGAGGCGGACACGGCCGCCGAGGAGGTCATCCGGGCCGGCATCGCCGCCGCGCGGCCCGATGACGCGATCCTTGGCGAGGAGTACGGGCTCAAGGGCAGCGGCCCGCGCCGCTGGGTGGTGGACCCGATCGACGGCACGAAGAACTACGTGCGCGGGGTCCCGGTCTGGGCCACGCTGATCTCCCTGATGGCGGAAGGCGCGGACGGCGTCTTCGAACCGGTGGTCGGCGTGGTGTCGGCGCCGGCGCTGGGCCGCCGCTGGTGGGCCACGCGGGGCGGGGGCGCGTACGCGGGCGGGGCGCTGGGCGAGACCGCCGCGATCGGCGTGTCCAAGGTGGCCGGGCTGGGCGACGCCTCGTTCGCCTACTCCTCGCTGAGCGGCTGGGAGGAGCGGGGCCGGCTCGCCGGGTTCCTGGACCTGACCCGCGCGTGCTGGCGTACGCGCGGCTACGGCGACTTCTGGCCGTACATGATGGTGGCCGAGGGCTCGCTGGACCTGTGCGCCGAACCGGAGCTGAACCTGTGGGACATGGCGGCCATCGCGGTCGTGGTCCAGGAGGCGGGCGGCCGTTTCACCAGCCTGAACGGGGTGGACGGAGTGCACGGCGGGAACGCGGCGGCCTCCAACGGACTGCTGCACGCGCGGATGCTGGAGCACCTGCGGCCGCGCGCCTGACGTCCGGCCGGTGTGCGCCCGCGCGCCGGAAACGGTGAACACCCGTTCTCCCGCGCCTTCTTGCTGCCCTCCCGCGTCCGTGGGAATCTGAGAGTCCCCCCGCTTGTGCGCTTGTGAATGCCTTCTCAAGTGCACCCACCCAAGCGGCGGGACTCACCCAGGAGGTGGCTCTCTCCATGCTCGTCCGTGACGCCATGAGCACCGTGATCCTCACCCTCGGACCCGCGCACACCCTCCGGCAGGCGGCCTGCCTGATGTCCGGCCGGCGCGTCGGCGCGGCCGTCGTCCTCGACCCCGACCACAGCGGAATCGGCATCCTGACCGAGCGCGACATCCTCAACTCGATCGGCGCGGGCCACGACCCCGACCGGGAGTCCGTGGGCGCGCACACCACCAACAACGTGGTGTTCTGCACACCGGACGCCACCTTGCAGGACGCCGCCGAGGCCATGGCCCACGGCGGATTCCGGCATCTGATCGTGCTGGAGCACGGCGGCCCGGTGGGCATCGTCTCCGTACGCGACATCATCCGCTGCTGGGTCCCGGCCCGGCGCCCCTCCCCTGCCGGGCTGGCGAGCTGAAAGCGGGAGGGGCCGGACCCTCTGGACGAAGGTCCGGCCCCTCCCGTTCCGGCGAGCAGCCATCAATCGATGCACCCCTGGGGCGGGGCCACCACCTCCGCGAGAGCGGCGGCGGCGGTTCAGCCGCGAAGGGGAGGTCAGCCGCGAAGGGCCTGGACCGCGGCCTCCAGCCGCTTGCCGAAGTCACCGTCCGCCTGGCGGAAGTTGTTGATCGCACGCTCGACGATGTCGTCACGGGAGACCTTGGCGATGAAGCCGGACAGGTTCTCGATCAGACGCGACTTCTCGTCCTCGGAGTACAGGCGGTAGAGGTTGCCCGCCTGGACGAAGTCGTTGTCCTCGCTGTGCACCGGCGCGGCGTGGTTGCCCGTGCCGCCGGTGACCGGGGTGGAGACCCACAGCGGACGGTCCGTCTGGTGCGGGCCGCCGAAGCTGTTCGGCTCGTAGTTCTTCGCACCCTTGTGGCGGCCGTCGTACAGGTAGCCGTCACGGGAGTTGGTGCGCGCCTCGGTGGCGTGCGGGCGGTTCACCGGCAGGTGGTCGGCGTTGATGCCGACGCGGTAGCGGTGGGCGTCGCCGTATCCGAAGAGGCGGCCCTGGAGCATCTTGTCCGGGGAGGGACCGATGCCGGGGACGAAGTGGGCCGGGCTGAATATGCTCTGCTCGACCTCGGCGAAGACGTTCTCCGGGTTGCGGTTGAGCTCCAGCTTGCCGATCTCGATCGGCGGGTAGTCCTCGTGCGGCCACACCTTGGTGAGGTCGAACGGGTTGAAGCGGTACTGGGCCGCCTCGGCCGCCGGCATGATCTGGACCTGCACGGTCCAGCTCGGGAAGTCGCCGCGCTCGATGGACTCGCGCAGGTCGCGCTGGTGGGAGTCCGGGTCCTCGCCGGCGAGCTGGTTGGCCTCGGCCTGGGTGAGGTTCTTGATGCCCTGGTCGGTCTTGAAGTGGTACTTGACCCAGAAGACCTCGCCGGCCTCGTTGTTCCACTGGAACGTGTGCGAGCCGTAGCCGTTCATGTGACGGTAGGACGCCGGGATGCCGCGGTCACCGAAGAGCCAGGTCACCTGGTGGGTCGACTCGGGGCTCAGGCCCCAGAAGTCCCACACATTGTCGGCTTCCTGCGAGCCCGTGTACGGGTCGCGCTTCTGGGTGTGGATGAAGTCCGGGAACTTGATGGCGTCCTTGATGAAGAACACCGGGGTGTTGTTGCCGACGAGGTCGTAGTTGCCCTCTTCGGTGTAGAACTTCAGCGCCCAGCCGCGGGGGTCGCGCACCGCGTCGGCGCTGCCGAGGTTGCCCGCGACGGTGGAGAAGCGCAGGAACGTTTCGGTCTGCTTGCCGACCTCGGACAGGAACTTGGCCCGGGTCCACTGGGAGACGTCACGGGTCAGCGTGAAGGTGCCGTACGCACCGGCGCCGCGGGCGTGCACCACGCGCTCCGGGATGCGCTCGCGGTTGAAGTGGGCGAGCTTCTCCAGCAGCAGCTGGTCCTGGACGAGAACGGGCCCGCCGACGCCAGCGGTCTCGCTGTTCTGGTTGTCGGCGACCGGAGCCCCGGCCTCCGTGGTGAGCGGTCCCTGCGTCACGTGCGCCTCCTGCGTCATTCCTGCGAGTCCTGTCCTTGGCCTGTGCCGTATTCGATCCTACGATGGACTTTGTCTAAGTCAAGTAAGCATCCAAGTCCACACTCGTTCGGGAGTTACACGGAGTCCCCGCGCTGTTAGGCTGGCACCCATGAGTGACCTGCTGGAACGACTTCGCGGACGCGGATGGCGCATGACCGCACAGCGGCGCGTCGTGGCCGAGGTGCTCGACGGTGACCACGTTCACCTGACGGCGGACGAGGTGCACGCACGAGCGGTGGTCAAGCTCCCCGAGATCTCCCGGGCGACGGTGTACAACACGCTCGGAGAGCTCGTCTCGCTCGGCGAGGTCCTGGAAGTCGCGACCGATCGCCGGGCCAAGAGGTACGACCCGAACGCCCACCGGCCGCACCAGCACCTGGTCTGCGCCCAGTGCGGCGCGATCCGCGACGTCCACCCGGCGGGCAACCCGCTGGCCGACCTGCCCGACACCGAGCGCTTCGGCT
Organism: Streptomyces sp. NPDC048255; assembly: GCF_040652415.1. Lineage (NCBI taxonomy): Bacteria > Bacillati > Actinomycetota > Actinomycetes > Kitasatosporales > Streptomycetaceae > Streptomyces > Streptomyces sp. NPDC048255. Next base: position 47,240 of record NZ_JBEZMA010000016.1, on the reverse strand, counting down.
TCGTGGTGTCGGCGGTCGAGGTGACGTACCGCGGGGTGTGCCCGAACTGCGCCGCCGCCTAGGGCGCGCCCGAGAAGACCTGACAAGAACGTAAGGCCGGGAGCCGAGGCTCCCGGCCTTACGCGTTCCCGCGCACCTGCTCGTTTTGGTACCGCAAACGACTCGAGGCCCGGATCCATGGGATCCGGGCCTCGGGCCTTCAGTAGCGGGGACAGGATTTGAACCTGCGACCTCTGGGTTATGAGCCCAGCGAGCTACCGAGCTGCTCCACCCCGCGTCGGTAAACCTGACTTTACGTGAGGGGGCACGGCAGATGCAAATCGCTTAACCGGCCGACCCCCTCCAGCCCCGCCGGCGCTTGGGGCGCAGGGTCCAGGGCGGAGCCCCGACCTCCAGCCCCGCCGGCGCTTGAGGCGCGGGGTCCGGGGCGGAGCCCCGACCTCCAGCCCCGCCGGCGCTTGAGGCGCGGGGTCCGGGGCGGAGCCCCAGCAACGGCGCCTCACCCGCAGGCACGGCGGAGCCCCGGCCCGGGAACCGGCGGAGCCCCCGACCAGGGGTCAGGCCGAGAGCTCCTCCGCCAGCGCCTCGCGCAACCTGGCCGCCCGCTCGGACACCTCCGCCGGCCCCAGCTCCATGGCCCGCACGCACCACTTCTGCCCCTCCGCCAGGTCACCGTGGCGCGCCGCCAGCAGGCCCAGCCGCAGGGCCGCGCGCCCGTGGCCCGCCACCGCAGCCCGGGTCCACCACAGCGCCGCCTCCGGCTCGCTGCCCTCGCGGGCCAGCAGCAGCCCGAGGTTGAAGGCACCGTTGCGGGACCCGGCCTCGGCCGCCTCCCGGTACCAGCGCGCGGCGACCGCCAGGTCTCCCCGGGCCGCCGCCAGCATGCCGACCCGGACCTGCGCCCGCCGGTGCCCCAGCTCGGCGGCCCGCTCGTACCACTCCTCGCTCTCGGTCCGCGGCGCGCCGCCCACCGGCTCGCCCAGCGCCACCGGCTCCGCGGGCGGGGCCAGCGACTCCAGCAGCGAGGCCAGCCGGAAGGCCGCCTCCGCGCTCCCGCCGCCCGCCGCGCACCGCAGGTGCCGTTCGGCGGCCCGCTCCTCGCCGTCCCGCACCAGCGCGATCCCGACCTGGAGGGCCGCGTCCGTGTGGCCCGCCGAAGCGGCCCGCTCGTACCACTTCAGCGCGGTCCGGTCCTCGTCGCGGCTGGCGAAGAGGATGCCGAGGTTGAAGGCGGCGTCCACGCTGCCCGCCTCGGCCGCCTTGGAGAACCACGGCTCCGCGCCCGCCGCGTCGCCGCCCTGGAGCAGCAGGATGGCGAGCGCGTTGGCCGCCTCCCGGTGTCCGGCGTAGGCCGCGCGCCGGTACCACTGCTCGGCCTGCGAGGTCCGGTCCTGTGCGACGCACAGCAGAGCAAGGTTGTACGCCCCGTTTTGGTCGCCCGCGTCCATGGCGGTCCGGTACCAGCGCTCCGCGGTCTGGGTCTCCCCGCGGGCGGCGTGCAGCGCGCCCAGGGCGTTGGCCGCGTTGGCGTCGCCGTCCTGGGCGGCCCGGTGCCACCACGCGGCCGCGTTGTCCTCGTCCCCGGCGTCGCGCAGCAGGAAGCCCAGCGCGCACGCGGCACGGGCCTCCCCCTGCTTGGCGGAGGTCAGGTACCAGCGCCCGGCCTCCTTGAGCTCCCCGCGCGCCTCCAGCAGGGCGCCCAGGTGCAGCGCGGCCCGGCGGTGTCCGCGCGCGGCGGCCTGCCGGTACCACTGCTCGGCCTCGGTGGGGTCGCCCTTCCGCAGGTGCCGTGCCAGCCGGTACGCGGCCTCGCGGTGCCCCTGCTCGGCGGCGGCGCGGAACCACCGCTCGACACCCTTGTCACCCCGGTGTTCCAGCAGGTCGGCCAGCCCGTACGCACCCAGGGCGTGGCCGGATTCCGCCGCCTGGCGGAGCCAGTACTCGGCGGCGGGCTCGTCGCCCCGCTCGCGGAAGTGGCGGCCCAGGGCGTGCGCGGCCGGAGCGGATCCGGCGACGGCGGCGACCCGCCACCAGCCGGCCGCCTCCTCGGGGTAGCCCCGCTGGTGCAGCAGCACGCCGAGGTTGTTCGCGGCGGCACGGTCCCCCTCGCCGGTGGCTCCGCGCAGGTACGGCTCGGCCCCGGACAGGTCGCCGCGGCGCAGCAGCAGCGCCCCGAGCACGCTCATGGCACCCGGGTCGCCCTTGTCGGCGGCCACCCGGTGCCGGGCTTCCAGCTCGGCGTCGCTCGCCGCGTCGGTCTCGGCGAACATCTCCTCCGCACTGTGCTTGTCCAAGAACTCCGCATCGGTCAGCACGGTCTGCGCGTTGACAAGGGGAGCCGTGTCACCGGCTCCCGTACCCGGCTCCGACTCCGCCCTCACAAACCGCCCTGTCTCCAGCAGAGTTGACCTGTCCCCCATAAATCCCATCGTCGCATCACCTGCTACCCGCGTACACCTGGTATGTCGCAGCCAGTGAGGTCACTACAGCGTTTTGTCGACATGCCCACAGAGAGATAAGTCAAACACGCTCCCGCCCCAACTCACCCTTCCCAGCTACCGTGTGTCCGCTCCGGACATGACGAAGGCCCGGATCCCATGGATCCGGGCCTTCATCTTCAGTAGCGGGGACAGGATTTGAACCTGCGACCTCTGGGTTATGAGCCCAGCGAGCTACCGAGCTGCTCCACCCCGCGTCGGTGAAACCACAGTATCACGACGCGGGAGGGAGCCTTTACCGACTGACGGCGCGGACGGCTAGCCTCCCGGCTTGGGCGCCGTCAGCTTCGCCTCCGCGTCGACCGCCCGCTTCAGCGCCGCCTTGATCTCGTCCTGCGCCTTGCCGAAGGCCGCCCAGTCTCCGGCCTGCCTGGCCTTCTCGGCGTCCTCGACGGCCTTCTGCGCGTCGGCGAGCGCCGCCTTGACCGTCGGGTCCGTGCTGGGCGGTGGCGTGGTGGTGCCCTCGCCCGGCGGGGTCGTCGGCGGGGTGGTGCTCGGCGCCTCGGCCCCGAAGACCACGTTCAGTGCCTTCTCCAGGGTGTCCTCGAAGGCGGTCTGCTCCCCATAGGTCACCAGGACCTTCTTGAGCAGCGGGTACTTCAGCCCGCCACCGCGCACGTAGACCGGCTCGACGTAGAGCATGCCCTTGTCGAGCGGGACCGCGAGCAGGTTGCCGTACTCCACCTGCGAGTCGCCCCGGCTCAGGATGTTGATCTCCGTGGCGATCTCCGGCTTGGAGTTGAACCGGGCCTGCACCAGCTTGGGTCCGTCCACCGGGTTGGTGGTGGGCAGCTTCAGCAATTTGATCTTGCCGTAGTCGGGTGTTCCGGGGTCGGCGTTGACCTGCATGAAGGCGCTGAGGTTGTCCCGGCCGTTCGGGGTCATCGTGGTGGTGAGCGAGAAGGCCTGGTTCGGCTCCTTCTGCCCCGGCATCTTCAGGGAGAGGTAGTACGGCGGGACCGCGTTCCCCTCCTTGTTCGTCGGGTCGTCCGGCACCGCCCAGACCTCGCTGCCGCTGAGGAAGGTCTGCGGGTCGGTGACGTGGTAGCGGGTCAGGAGCTCGCGCTGCACCTTGAACAGGTCCTGCGGGTAGCGCAGATGGTCCATCAGCGCCTGCGGGATCTCCTTCCGGGACTCGACCGTGCCGGGGAAGGCCTTCATCCAGGTCTTGAGCACCGGGTCCTGGGTGTCCCACTGGTACAGCTTCACCGTGCCGTCGTAGGCGTCGACGGTGGCCTTCACCGAGTTCCGGATGTAGTTGACCTGGTTCTCCTGCGCGACGACCGCGCGCTGGGAGTTGGTCAGCGAGTCCGCCGTGGTGTCCCCGAGCGTCGTACGGGAGGCATAGGGGTAGCCGTTGCTGGTGGTGTAGGCGTCCACGATCCACTGGATCCGGCCGTTGATCACCGCCGGGTAGGCGGCTCCGTCGATGGTCAGCCAGGGAGCGACCGCCTCGACCCGCTCCTTGGGCGTCCGGTTGTAAAGGATCTTGGAACCTTCGCCGATGGCTCCCGAGTAGAGGATCTGCGGCTCGCTGAAGGCGAGGGCGTAGGCGGCCCTGTTGACCGGGTTGCCGAGGCTCACGCCGCTGTCGCCCTTGTAGGTGGTCTCCTTCTCACCCTTGTCGTCGGCGTAGTCGAGCTCCTTCTGCGGGCCCCCGACGATCGAGTACTGCTTGGTCTGCTCGCCGTAGTAGATCCGCTGCTCGTACTCTCCGAGGTCACCGGTGGAGGGCAGGCCCGATTCGTTGAAGACGGGGGTGCCGTTCGCGGCGACCTCGGTGCCCTTGGCGGCAACCGCTCCGAAACCATGGGTGTAGCGGAAGTGGTCGTTGATCCAGTTGTTCTTCGGGATGCCCCCGAGGTTGAGTTCGCGGAGGCCGATGACCGTGTCCTGGCCCTTGTACCGGTCCACCGCAAGGGTGGACGGGAAGCCGTAGTAGCCCCGGTTCTGCTGGAGCTGCTGGAAGGCCGGGGAGACGATGTTCGGGTCGAGCAGCCGGACACTGGCTGTGGTGTTGGCGTCCTGGCGGAGCTTGTTCTTGTCCGCCTTGGGGTCCGGGATGCCCGCGTAGTCGCTGACCTCAGTCTTGTCGATGCCGTACGCGTCACGCGTCGCCGCGATGTTCTTCTGGACGTACGGCGATTCCTTCGCCTGCTCGTTCGGCTGGACCTGGAACTTCTGCACGATCGCCGGGTACAGCCCGCCGATCAGGATCGCCGAGAGCACCATCAGGCCGAAGCCGATGACCGGCAGCTGCCAGGTGCGGCGCCACAGCGTCGCGAAGAACAGCGCGGCGCAGATGGCGGCGATGGCGACGAGGATCGTCTTGGCCGGCAGGTACGCGTTGGCATCGACGTAGCGCAGGCCGGTCCAGTTGTCCGCCGCCTTGAAGTCGCTGGACTTCACGGCGAGGCCGTACCGGTCGAGCCAGTACGCGATCGCCTTGAGCGTGACGAAGAGGCCGAGCAGCACCGACAGGTGTCCGGTCGCCGCGGCGGTGGCCCGGGCGCCCGGGCTGGTCACGCGCAGTCCGCCGTACAGGTAGTGCACGACGGCCGCGGCGATCACCGAGAGCACGACCGCGGCGAAGCCGAAGCCGAGCAGGAAGCGGTACCAGGGCAGGTCGAACGCGTAGAAGGACACGTCCAGGTTGAACTGGGGGTCCTTCTGTCCGAAGGGCACCCCGTTGACCCACATCAGCCAGGTCTTCCACTGGCCGGCCGCGGAGGCCCCGGCGATCAGGCCGACCAGCACGGAGATACCGAGCAGCAGCCACTTCTTGTAAGGGGCGATGCTCATCCGGTAGCGGTCGAGGCTCTGCTGCTCCATCGACATCGCGCTGAGCGGCGGCCGCAGCCGGTACGCCAGCCAGATGTTCAGCCCGACGGCACCGGCCATCAGCAGACCGAAGACGGCGAACAGGCCGATCTTGGTCCACAGCGTGGTGGTGAAGACGGAGGAGTACTTCACGGAACGGAACCAGAGCCAGTCCGTCCAGAAGCCCGCGAACATGATGAAGAGCATGGCCAGGACGGCCAGCACGCCCAAGGTCATGAGGAGAGTGCGGGCTCGCCGGGACGGGCGGCCGACTCTCATCCGTGGCCCGGAAGGGCCTCCGCCGCGGTCCGGCATCTGGAAAGCCAAGGTGCGCACCTCGAAAGTCGCTGAGTCTGGTAATGAACGGGCCCCCGATCGTAGAGCCCACTCATGCAACTTACGGAGGCTTTAGTCAGTTCCCGGTATCCGGCGGAAAGGAGGCAGGATGTTGTCCATGTCCAACCTTTCGCCTTCCCCCGGCACGCCGATGGCGGCCAGCCCGCTGACCCGCGCCTGTCTCGAGATCGACGAGTACGCGGCCGGCCTCGGCTGGGACAAGCCCGCACGGCTGTTCGCCCTCGTCGACACCGCCCGGCTCAAGAAGCAGGAGCCTCGGCTGGCCGGCCAGCTCGGCCTCGACCAGGACGACGCCGGCAAGTCCTCCCTCACCCCGATCGAGCAGGACGAGGTCCCGGCCGGGACCCCGCTCGACAAGTTCCTGGGCACCATCGCCTGGCCCGACGCGGTCGTCGGCTGCGCGCTGACGGTGGAGCGGCTGATGCTGCCGCCGTCGGCGGAGGCCTCCGTACCGGAGGGGCTCAGCGACAAGCAGCTGGCGAAGTGGGTCGCCGGGCACCCCGAGCGGCAGGAGGTCCGCATCACGGTGGCCGTGCTGCGCGACGGCTCGCGCGAGTCGGCCGTACGGCTCCGCGAGAAGGACTCCTCGACCGAGGTCCTCACCGGCGGGGGCCTGGTGCCCGGGCTGGCGGAGGCGCTGGCCGCGACCTTCTCGTAGGGCCGGAGGGGTACGCCGGCCCGCGGGGCGGACGCGGGCCGGGGCCGGAGCCGGGGCGGAACGGTCAGGGCTTGCCGCACTGCGGCAGCCCGGCCGTGTCCCCCTTGCTGATCTTCTCCAGGGCCTTCGTGGCGTCGTCCATGGTGGAGACCTTCACCAGGGTCAGCCCGTCGGGCACGTCGGAGGCCGCGGCCGCGCAGTTCTCCGCGGGTGTCAGGAAGTACTCGGCGCCGGCTTGACGGGCGCCGATGGTCTTCATCTGGATGCCGCCGATCGGGCCGACCTTGCCCTTGTCGTCGATGGTGCCGGTACCGGCGACGAACTTGCCGCCGGTCAGGTCCTCGGGGGTGAGCTTGTCGACGATGCCGAGGGCGAACATCAGGCCGGCGCTGGGGCCGCCGACGTCGGCGAGCTTGATGTCGATCGTGAACGGGAAGGTGTGGTCGGTTCCGGCCCGGATCCCGACGATGGCGTGACCGTCGTCCTCCGCCTTGCCCGTGGTGATGGTGACCTTGGAGGAGCCGGTGGGCTCGCGCTGCGCCTTGGCCGCCTCGGCCGCCTCCGCGGCGGGGATGACCGTGAACTCGACCGGCTCGCCGGCCTTGTGCTTGGTGACGAGCTTGGCCACGTCCTCGGGGGCGGTGACGGGAGCGCCGTCCACGGCCTGGACGACGTCACCGGCGTGCAGCTTGCCCTCGGCGGGGCTGGCCTTGACCACGGAGGAGACGATCACGCGCGCGGTGACCGGGATGCCGAGCTGCCGCAGGGCCGCCACCTTGGCGCTCTGCTGCGACTGGCTGAACTCCTCGGCGTTCTCCTGCGTCGACTGCTCTTCCGTCTTGCCGTCCGGGTAGAGGTTCTCGTGCGGCACGACGATGTTGTCGCCCGCCAGCCACCCGTACACCGCTTCCAGCAGGTTCATGTCGTAGTCCGCCCCGGTGACGCGGACCGTCGTCATGTTGAGGTGGCCGCTGGTCGGGTACGTCTTGCGCCCTCCGATGTTGAGGACGGGCTCGCCGTGCGAATCACCGAGCGTGTTCACGGTCGGGCCCGGGCTCATCTCGGAGTACGGGACCTTGAGGAACACCCCTGCGCAGAGCAGCGCGAACAACATCAGGGTGGAGGCGAGCATCGTCGCAGTGCGGCGTGGCATGGATCCGACAGTACGGGACGGCCCTGGCGGGCGGCCCCTGGGGCCGGTCCGTACGGGGCCGTGCGCGGAAGTCTCAGTACCCCCGGCGGTCCGGGGGAGCCTCACGGGACGCGTCAGACGGCGTCAGAACCGGAGTGGGCCTCTGCTTTCGCCCTGCCCTGATCGGACCTGTCCATGGCTTCACGGAACCTTGCGTAGCCCGCGAGCTCGGATATGTCTCCTTGAGTACGGTCGCGTGCCGCCCAGCTGCCCCATATCGCCGCTCCGATCGCGGCGAACAGCGGAATCAGCAACCACGCCAATGACGCCATGCGCGTGCCTCCCTGCCCCGAAAGTACGTGTCGTCGGTGGCTTCAACGCTCGTGCCCGGAAGGGGGTTACGCAAATCGAGGGCGTGTTGCGCGGCCGAACGGGTGCGAGGCTACCCCCCTCCGGGGGCCACCTCGCACCCGGGGGTTCAGCAGGCCCCGACCCACTCCTCGGTGCCGTCCGCGAAGGTCTGGTGCTTCCAGATCGGGACCTCGTGCTTCAGGTCGTCGATCAGCATCCGGGAGGCCTCGAAGGCCTCGCCGCGGTGCGGGCAGGAGACGGCGACGACGACGGCCAGGTCGCCTACGGCCAGGTCCCCCACGCGGTGCACGGCGGCCAGGGCGCGGACGGGGTACTTCGCCACGACGCGCTCGGCCACGCGGCGCATCTCCGCCTCGGCCGTCGGGTGGCAGGAGTAGCCGAGCGAGTCGACGTCCGCCCCGCTGTCGTGGTCGCGCACCGTGCCGACGAAGAGCGTCGTACCGCCCGCCGCGTCGTCGCCGACGGCCTGGAAGACCTCGTCGATCGAGAGCGGGGTGTCACGGATCTGGAGCAGCCGGATCGGGTCCGGAGCGGCCTGCTCGCCGGGGTGGTCGAAGTGCGGTGCCATGCCTTCATCGTGCCCTAGTGGCTGACGAGGCGAAATAGCAGTTTCGCCCGTGCCGGACCCGCCCCCTTGGGAGCCTCCTACCAATCCGGCCCCGCGGGCACGATCCGGCCCCGCCGGCGTTTGAGGCACGGGGATCCGGGGGCAGCGCCCCCGGCAACGGCGGCGCACCGGACCGGACCGACAGCCGACCGCAGGTCAGATGCCGCGCCGCTTCCGCGCCCGGCGGACCGCGGCGGCCGCGCCCAGCAGCGCCACCGTCGCACCCGCGGCGCCGGCGGCCGTGGCGGCGTCCTTGCGGCCCAGGCGGCGGCCCGCGACCGTGTGGCGGCCCGCGACCTCCTGGAGGAGCTCGGCCAGCACCTCCTCGTTGGTCCAGCGGGGCCGCCAGCCCGCCGCGTGCAGCCCGCTGACGCTGACCACCCAGGGGTGCATCGTGTACGCGAGGTCCCCGGCCGGGGACGGGGTCAGGCCGATCCGGTGCAGCCGGGCCGCCGCGCCCAGCGCGACCGCCGAGGGGAGCTCCATGCGGCGGATGCCGCTCAGCTCCTCGACCTCCTCCTGCTCCAGCCAGCCCTCGCAGCCCACGGCCAGCTCGCCCTCGACCTTCTCCAGGGCGGCGTACTCCAGGGCGCTGACCAGGTCCTCCACGTGGCAGAACTGCCAGGTGGGCCGGGATCCGGCCACGACCAGCAGGCGCGGGGACTCGAAGTAGCGGGTCAGCGCGGTGTCCGTGCCGCCGACGAGGACCGCGGGGCGGACCACCGTCACGTTCAGGCCGGGGTGGGCCCGGGGGGCCCGCCGTCCCAGCCGCTCGATCTCCAGCAGGTCGCCCACGCCGGTGGCCTCGGCGGTGGCCCGCAGCTCGGAGTCCTCCGACAGCGGGATGTCGTTGTCCGGCAGCGCCCCGTAGACCATCGCTGAGGTGCACAGCACGACGCGGTGCACCCCGGCCGCCGCGGCGGCCGTCAGCACGGTCTGGGTGCCGCGCACGTTGTACGCCGTACGGGCCGCCGGGTCCGTCTCCAGGTCGAGGTCGAGCGCCAGGTGGACCACCACGTCCGCGCCGCGCAGCTTCTCGGCGATCGCGGGGTCCCGTACGTCCAGCACGTGCCACTGCGCGGCCGCGCAGTCCCCGCGCCGCTCGTCGATGGCCACGACCTGCTTGACCTCGTCGGATGCCGCCAGGCGGCTCACCAGGGCGGCGCCGACGCCCGACGCGGCGCCGGTCACGGCGATCACGGGGCCCCGCACCGCCGGGTTTCGCGGCTGGCGAACGCCGTCGGCGCTGTCGCCCTGGTTTTCGGCGTCGTGGGCCGCGGGGAAGTGCTTGTCCGAGCTGTGCTTGCCCAAAGCGTGCGGATCCGGGGAACTCACCAGGCGTCTCCAGCGGTTGTCTTCAGTAGGGACGCGCCGTGACGCGTACCCACCAGGTGATGTCCATCCTGCCGCAGCCCAGGAGTCGGCGGAGCACCGAGCCCGGAAGCGGGTCTGGTGTCTACGCTGGGTGGTGTTGTCGGACCATTGCCCGTCGGCACCCGCCGGCGGCCCTACGAGCCGAGGAAACCCGTGAGCGACACCCCATTCGGATTCGGCCTTCCGCCGGAGGAGCCGGAGAACGGCGACGATGGCAAGAGGAAGGGCGATCAGGGCGGTCAGGGCGGCCCGGCGAATCCGTTCGGGTTCCCGGGCATGGGCATGCCGGGCGGCCCCGGCGGCGCGGACAACCCGTTCGCCGCGATGTTCGGCTCGATGAACCCGAACGACCTCGGAGCGGCCTTCCAGCAGCTCGGCCAGATGCTCAGCTACGAGGGCGGTCCCGTGAACTGGGACATGGCCAAGGACATCGCCCGCCAGACCGTGGCGCAGGGCACGTCGGACGGCGTGAAGGACACCAGCGTCGGCATCGCCCAGAAGTCCGCGGTCGAGGAGGCCGTCCGCCTCGCCGACCTGTGGCTGGACGACGTGACCTCGCTGCCCTCGGGCGCCACCACGGCCGTGGCCTGGAGCCGCGCCGAGTGGGTCGAGGCGACCCTTCCGGTGTGGAAGGAGCTCGTGGACCCGGTCGCCGAGCGCGTCGGCGCGGCCATGGGCAGTGTCCTGCCGGAGGAGATGCAGGCCATGGCGGGCCCGCTGCTCGGCATGATGCGCTCCATGGGCGGTGCCATGTTCGGCCAGCAGATCGGCCAGGCCGTGGGCGTGCTCGCGGGCGAGGTCGTCGGCTCGACCGACATCGGGCTGCCGCTCGGCCCGGCCGGCAAGGCCGCGCTGCTGCCGCTGAACATCGAGAGCTTCGGCAAGGACCTGGGCGTCCCCTCGGACGAGGTGCGGCTGTACCTGGCCCTGCGCGAGGCGGCCCACGCCCGGCTCTTCGCGCACGTGCCGTGGCTGCGCTCGCACCTGTTCGGCGCGGTCGAGGGTTACGCCCGCGGCATCAAGGTCGACACCTCGAAGCTGGAGGACGTGGTCGGCCAGCTGGACCCGTCCAACCCGGAGCAGCTCCAGGAAGCGCTCCAGGGCGGTATGTTCCAGCCGCAGGACACCCCCGAGCAGAAGGCCGCCCTGGCCCGCCTGGAGACGGCCCTCGCGCTGGTCGAGGGCTGGGTCGACGCGGTGGTGCACGCGGCGGCCAAGCCCCGGCTGACCTCGGCGGACGCCATGCGCGAGACCATGCGCCGGCGGCGCGCCTCGGGCGGCCCGGCCGAGCAGACCTTCGCGACGCTGATCGGTCTGGAGCTGCGTCCGCGCCGGCTGCGGGACGCCTCGCGGCTGTGGGCCTCGCTCACCGACGCGCGCGGTGTGGACGGCCGGGACGGGCTGTGGGAGCACCCGGACATGCTGCCGACGGCCTCCGACCTGGACGACCCGGACGGGTTCGTGCACCGCGAGCAGCTGGACTTCTCCGAGATCGACAAGATGCTCGGCGAGGCCGCCCGCAAGCGGGACGACGAGGACGGCGAAGAGAAGAAGTGAGCCTGTACGACGACGCGGTCCTCGTCCTGAAGGGGTACGAGGACCAGCCCGAGCTGCGCGATCTCTACCTGGACCACCTGGCCGCGCATCCGGACGGGGTCTACAAGCCCTGTCAGGCCGGGCACATCACCGGCAGCGCGCTGGTGATCGACCCGGAGCGGGAGCGGGTCCTGCTGACCCTCCACAAGAAGCTCGGCATGTGGCTGCAGATGGGCGGCCACTGCGAGCCCGGTGACGCCACGCTCGCGGGGGCGGCGCTGCGGGAGGCCGTCGAGGAGTCGGGCATCGCCTCCGGGCTGACCCTGCTGCCGGGCGGCCCGGTGCGCCTGGACCGGCATCCGATCCCGGCGCCGTGCAACTGGCACCTGGACGTGCAGTACGCGGTGCTCGCACCGGCCGGAGCGGTGGCGGAGATCAGCGAGGAATCGCTCGACCTGCGCTGGTTCCCGTACGACGAGGTGGCGGCGGTGGCCGACGCCTCGGTGGTGCGGCTGGTGGAGGCGGCCAGGGCGCGGCTCGGCGGCTGAGCCACGGCGGACGTGACGAAGGGGCGGTCCCGGGTGGGGCCGCCCCTTCGCCGTGCCGGAAGTGTCGATTCCAGGCGTGTCAGTTCAGGCGTGTCAATTCCAGGCGTTGTTCTGGTTCTGCGCGTGCGCGCCGTGCTGGCCCATCCCGAACTGGGCGGCCGCGCCCTGGCCGAGCTGGGCGTTCTGCGGCGGCAGCACCTCGCTGGGCTGCACCAGCGCGAAGCCGGTGCCGAGGAAGCTCAGCTCCCAGCCCTCGCCGGTGTTCCCCCGGCGCCGCCAGACGCCGGTGGAGTGCGTCTGGGCCTGCATCTGCACGCGCAGCGAGGTGGACCAGGCGACGATGGCGTCCGCGTCGGCGTTGACGTACTTGTCGGGGGTGACCTGCATCATCAGCGGCTGCCCGGAGGTCATCAGCGCGACCTTGCCGCGGCCGGTGATGTTGAGCTGGTACTTGCCGGAGCCGGAGATCCCGTACTGGCTGTCCACCGCGATGGCCTCGGTGTGCAGGGTGGAGTCCAGGGCGAGGACGTAGCTGCTGTCGACCGTGAGGCCGTCCTGGTCGACGTCCACGACGTGGACGTACTGGGCCAGGTTGGCCAGGTAGACCGTGCCCTGCCCGGAGCAGCGCATGAGGTCGAGGCCCTCGCCGGTGCGGCGGCGGGCGTTGCGCTGGTTGCTGCTCTGGTACTCGCCGTCGAAGTCGATGAGGCCCTGGTAGGCGACCATCGCGCCCTTGCGGGCGAGCACGTCGTCGGAGCCGGCCAGGGTGACCCGTAGGAGCTGGGGGTTCTGGACGGTGTACCGGTCCTGGGACTGCGCTTCCGCGTAGCCGAAAAGTGCGCTCTGCATGATGTGTCCGCTCCCCCTCAGCCCCGGGCCCGGAGCCGGTCGGTGCTGTCCTCGCTGGGCTGTACGACGACGATCCCCTGGCCGGAGAAGGCCATCTGGTAGGCCTCCCCGCTGCCCCGGCCGATCATCGACGAGGCCTTGAAGCTGCGCTTCCCCTTGACCTTGAGGTTCGGGGACCAGGCGACGAGCGCGTCCGGGTCCACGTACGTCTCGTCCTCGCCGCGGCCGCAGTCGACCACGATGGGGGTGCCGCGGGAGGTGATCGCGACCCATCCGGTGCCGGCGATCTGCACGTTGAACAGGCCTTGGCCGGCGAACTTCGCCATGCCCTTGACCCGCTCGACGCCCCACTGGAGGTGCGCGTCGAAGGCGAGCAGGTTGGTCCCGTTGACGGAGAGGGCGTCGTTGTTGAGGTTGATGACGACGACGTCGGCGCCGTAGTCGGCGAGGTAGAGGAGCCCGTCGCCGGTGCACTTCATCAGCGGGGCGCCCTCGCCGGTGAGCCACTGCGAGGCCATCTGGCGGACGGCCGGCGGGTTGGGCTCGTACTGGACGAAGCCCTCGTAGGCGACCATCGAGCCGGTGCGGGCGAAGAGGTCCTGGCCGCTCTGCATGGCGACCTTGAGCATGGCCCGGCCGTGGTTCTCCATGCGGGCCGTGACGGGGGTCGGGGCGTAGCCCGCGAGCTGCTGGTTCATTGCGTTCATGTCGGGCTCCCTCAGACCTCGTACGGCTGGACGACGATGAAGTTGCCGGGAGCACCGCGGAACTGGAGGTTCACGGTCTCCCCGCTGTGGCCGGGGTAGGCGTTGCGCCGCAGCCGGACCTGGCTGGACAGGATCACCTGCGAGGCGGCCGACCACGCGACGATGGCGTTGCTGTCCGCGAAGGTGGTCGGGGTGACGGGCAGGACGACCGGGACGCCGTTGGTCTTGACGATCACCGTGCCGGAGCCCTGGAACTGCATGGTGAACAGGGCGCCGCCGGGGATGCCGTGGCCCTCGATCCGGCGGACCTCGTGCTGGAGCGACTCGTCGAAGGCGAGGACGTTCTCGGCGGAGACGCAGATGGCGTCGCCCTGGAGCTCGATGGCGTGCAGGTGGGCGCCGTTCTCCGCGAGGAAGACCTGGCCGCGGCCGGTGCAGCGCATGAGCTGCATCTCCTGGCCGGTGGCGTTGCCGACGATGCGGCCGGCGAAGCCCGCGCCCTTGTAGCTGAAGTCGACCTTGCCCTGGTAGAGGACCATGCTGCCCTGGCGGGCGAGGACGGCCTGGCCGCCCATCGAGAGGTCCACCCGCATGAGCTGCTGGTTCTGCGGGGTCCAGCGGGCGCCGGTGGGGGCTTCCTTGTACGGCTGGAGCGCTGCGGCGAGACCCGCCCCGGCGCCGGCCGCCTGGGGGGCGTAACCCGGCTGCTGGCCGGGGTACTGGCCCGGGGGCTGGCCTTGGCCCGGCTGCTGGCCGGGGAACTGGCCGGGGGGCTGGCCCGGGACCTGGCCGTAGCCCGGCTGCTGGCCGTACGGGGCCGGGGCCGGCGGGGGCACCTGGCCCGGGTACTGGCCGGGCACCTGCTGGCCGTACGAGGGCTGCGGGGCCTGCGGGGCCTGCGGCGGCTGGCCGTACGAGGGCTGCGGGGCCGGCGGGGCCTGCGGCGGCTGGCCGTACGGGGCCGCGGGAGCCGGCGGGGCCATCGGGGCGGCCATGGTGGGGGCCGCGTGCACCGGAGCGGGCGCGGCGGGCTGCTGGTACGGCTGCGGGGCCGGCGCGGGGGCGGGCGCGGGCGCGCCGAAGGACGGTGCGGGGGCCGGTGCCTGGGCCTGCGGGGCCGGGGCGCCGAAGGAGGGCGCGGGGGCCGGTGCCTGGGGCGGCGGGGCGAACCCGGGCGTGGCTCCGCCCTGGGCCGGGACCTGCTGCTCCGGCTGCGCCTCCTCGGCGACCTCGCCGCCGAAGTTCCTCAGCAGCGCGTCGAGACCGCCGTCGAAGCCCTGGCCGACGGCGGCGAAGCGCCACACGTCCTTGAGGTAGAAGTCGCCGAGCATCACGGCGCGCTCGGTGGTGAACTCCGAGCCGGTGAAGGCGTACCGCACCACTTCCTCGCCGCCCGCGACGATCCGGATGTAGCCCGGGCCGACCTGCGACATCTGTCCGGCGCCGTCGATGGTGGCGGTGAAGGACAGCTTGTGGATGGACGCCGGAATGCGGTCCAGTGTCACCCGGAAGGATTCGGTGTCACCGGCCTGCGCGCCGAGCTGCTGAATGGACTCTTCCGGCGACTTCGGCTGGTTGAAGAAGACGAAGTAGCGGTCGTCGGACAACTGCTCGTTCGCGTCGAGGCCGAAGCAGCTGATGTCGAAGGCGAGTCCGGGCCCGCTGATCTGCACACCCACGTACAGATCGGTGCCCGCCGTCAGATCACTGATCTTGGCCTTGTGGCCGCGTTGGAATTCCCTGGCCATACGTAACGACCGTCCCCCATCCCGACTGTGAATGCGTGCCGCTCAGGCTAACGGCAACTGCCGACATCCGGCCAAGTCGGTACCGACCCGGTACACATCACGGTCAGTGACATCACGGTCATTCGTCGCGCGCCGCGGGCACCTTCGGAAGACGCTCGGCCGCGACCACTCCCTCGAGGTACCCGCGCGCCCGCTCGGTCCGCGGGTAGGACTCCAGCAGCTCCCAGAAGCGCGGGCCGTGGCCGGGGACGAGGAGGTGGGCGAGCTCGTGAAGGAGCACGTAGTCGACGACGTACTCGGGCATGCCCTGGAGGCGGTGCGAGAGCCGGATGCTGCCCTCGGCCGGGGTGCAGGAGCCCCAGCGGGTGTTCTGGTTGGTCACCCAGCGGACCGAGCGGGGGCGTGCGCGGCCGCTGAAGTACTGCTCGGACAAACGCGCGGCGCGTTCGGTGAGTTCCGCGTCCCCGAGGGTGCGCTTGCTCTCCTGCGCGGCGAGCTTGTCGAGCATGACGCCCACCCAGCGCTGCTCCTCGGCCTCGGACATCCGGGCAGGGATGAGCACGACCGTACGGTCACCCTCGCGATAGGCGGATACGGTCCTGCGGCGGCGCGCGCTCCGGCGGACTTCTACGGCGCGCTGCGGGGGGTCGGCGGACACGCCACGACCGTACCCGGAAGGCGCGGCCGAAGTCGCGCCCCTCCAGGGTTCGAACATGATCGATTCACAGCCGGCACCCAAGGCATCCACTTTCTCCATCTCATATGCCTGATACCCCCTGCCTGTGGACAAATCCCCGCACCGAATCCGGCGGACGGGCACTGTTGCGGGAGAAGGAGAAAGAAGGCGGACGGGAAGCGGCACAGGAATCGGGGGGACGGCGATGTATCCGAAGGTGAAGCCTGCTCTGGCACGGGCCTGGCGGGACCGGGAGACGGTGCAGTTCGGGGTGACTCCCGCCCACGCGGTGGTGCTCGGCCCGGTGGACACGGCGACGGGGTCGTTCATCGACCGGATCGACGGGACGCGGGGGATGGAGCTGCTGAGGGCCGAGGCCTCGGCAATGGGGCTGCCGGAGGGTCAGGCCGACGCGCTGGTCCGGCGGCTGGCCGGGGCCGGTCTGATCGACGACGCCACCGCGGGCGGGCCCCGGGCCCAGGCCGTGCGCGGACGGCCGGAGACCCTGGAGCGGCTCGGTCCCGATCTGGGCTCCCTCTCCCTGGTGAACCGGGAGCCCGGCGGGGACTTGCGGGGCATCGCCGCGCGCCGGGCGATACGGGTCCAGGTGCGCGGGAGCGGCCGCGTCGGCGCCCTGGTCGCCGCGGTCCTGGCGGGAGCGGGCGTGGGCAGGGTCGAGGTGCTGGACGGGGGACGGGTGGAGGCGGCTGACGTGGCGCCGGGCGGGCTGGGGCCGGGGAGCGTG
This sequence comes from Streptomyces sp. NPDC048255, assembly GCF_040652415.1. Classification (NCBI taxonomy): domain Bacteria; kingdom Bacillati; phylum Actinomycetota; class Actinomycetes; order Kitasatosporales; family Streptomycetaceae; genus Streptomyces; species Streptomyces sp. NPDC048255. The sequence continues at coordinate 30,613 of NZ_JBEZMA010000016.1, read as the reverse complement.
GGCCGGCTGCGGGCCGAGGCCGCGGGCAGGCTGGTGCGCGAGTCGGCCCCGGGGCGTGCGCCGCGGGCCGGGGATGGCGAGGGCCCGGAGCCCGGGCTGGCCCTGGTCGTGGTCGCGCCCCGGGACGGGTTGCAGGCCTGGGCCCCGGATCCGGACACCGCGGCCGACTGGGTCGCCACCGGCACCCCGCACCTGTACGCGGGGGTGCTGGAGGGCACGGGGCTGGTGGGGCCCCTGGTGCTGCCGGGCACCACGGCCTGCGCGGGCTGTATGGAGCGGGACCGGGTGGAGCGGGACCCGGCCTGGCCCAGGATGCTGGTGCAGTGGAGGTCGGCCCACCGCCGCCGCGCGGCGGGCGCCTGCGACCTCGGGCTGTCCACGGCGGTGGCGGGGCTGGCCGCCGCCCACGCGCTGTCCTTCCTCGACGGGGAGCTGCCCGCCTCCACCGCGTCCCGCTGGGAAGCCGCCCTTCCGGGCCTGCACTGGGAGCACCGCGCCGTGGCCGCGCACCCCGGCTGCCCCTGCGGCGCAGCCGTACCTCAGGTGCCGGAAGCGGCGGGACGAGGATCGGGCTCGGGGCGGGAGGGAGGGCCATGACAGGATGCCTCTGTCCGAGGGGCCACCCCAACCGCCGCTTGCGGCGCGCTGTCTGGGAAACGGAGGGGCGTATGTCTGATCTTCCCCGGAAGGCGGTCACGCGTACCGTCAAGCTCGCGGCGCTGCCGCTCGGCATAGCGGGCCGGGCCACGTGGGGACTCGGCAAGCGGATCGGCGGCAAGTCCGCGGAGATCGTGGCGCGCGAGCTCCAGCAGCGCACGGCCGATCAGCTCTTCCGCACGCTGGGCGAGTTGAAGGGCGGGGCCATGAAGTTCGGGCAGGCCCTGTCGGTCTTCGAGTCGGCCCTGCCCGAGGAACTGGCCGGGCCCTACCGGGCGGCACTGACCAAGCTTCAGGAGGCGGCCCCGCCGCTGCCCGCGGCGACGGTGCACAAGGTGCTGGCGGAGCGGCTGGGCGAGGACTGGCGGGACCTGTTCGAGGAGTTCGAGGACAAGCCGGCCGCGGCGGCCTCGATCGGGCAGGTGCACCGGGCGGTGTGGCACGACGGCCGCGAGGTCGCGGTCAAGGTCCAGTACCCCGGGGCCGGTGAGGCGCTGCTGTCGGACCTCAAGCAGTTGAGCAGGTTCGCGGGGCTGCTGGGGCCGCTGATGCCCGGCATGGAGATCAAGCCGGTGATCACGGAGCTGCGCGAGCGGGTCACGGAGGAGCTCGACTACGAGCTGGAGGCCGAGGCCCAGCGGTCGCACGCGGACGCCTTCGAGGGCGACGCGGACGTGGTCGTCCCGGATGTCGTGCACCAGGGGGACCAGGTGCTGGTGACCGAGTGGCTGGAGGGGACTCCGCTGTCGCAGGTGATAGCCGACGGCACCCAGGAGGAGCGCGACCGCGCCGGACAGCTGCTGGCCCGGTTCCTCTTCTCCGGTCCTGCGCGCACCGGACTGCTGCACGCGGACCCGCACCCGGGCAACTTCCGCCTGGTCTGCGGGGCGGACGGCAGGACGCGGCTGGGCGTGCTGGACTTCGGCACGGTCGACCGGCTGCCCGGTGGCTGGCCCAAGCCCATCGGCAGGTCCCTGCGGATGACGCTGGACGGTGACGCCGAGGGGGTCTACGGGCACCTGTGCGCCGAGGGCTTCGTGAAGAAGTCCATCGAACTCGACCCCGACGCGGTACTGGACTACCTGAAGCCGATCATCGAGCCCGCCGAGGCCGAGGAGTTCACCTTCACCCGGCCGTGGCTGCGCGGCCAGGCGGCGCGGATCGCCGATCCCCGCTCCCCCGCACACCAGTTGGGCCGGCAGATCAACCTGCCGCCTTCGTACGTGCTGATCCACCGGGTGACGCTGAGCACCATCGGAGTCCTGTGCCAGCTGGGCTCGACGGTGCGGCTGCGGGACGAACTCGAGGCCTGGCTGCCGGGGTTCCTGCCCGCGGAGTGACCGCCCGCGGGACGGCGGCCTGGACGGGGCTCCGGGGTTCGGGCGCAGCGTTCAGGCGCAGGGCTCAGGCTTCAGGGGTCAGGACTTCGGGTGGCAGGGCTTCGGGTGGCAGGGCTTCAGGGGGCAGGGCTTCAGGGCTCACCACCAGGACGAGTCGAGGCGACTCTCGATCGCTCTGAGGTTGGCTCGCGCGCAGACGACGCAGAAGTACTCTCGGGTCCCGTTCTCCACCGAACAGGTCCAGGTGGGCGGGGCGCCGTCGGGGGCCTGGGTGCCGCAGCGCGCGCAGACGACGGGCTGGGCCTCGGGTCCCGGCTGGGCGGGGTGGGGGGTCGGCTGGTCCACCTCCAGACGATATCCCCGCAGGGGGTGGCGGCGGTCCGCAACGCACCGGGGGGACCGGTCCGTTCGGACCGGTCCCCCCGGGTGGCTGTTCTCAGCTCTTAGTGCATGACGGCCATGGCCAGCGCGCGCCGGGCGCGCAGCGAGACGCGCTCGGCACGCCGCTGCATGCGGCGCGCGGCGACCAGGCGCGTGGCGTGACGCTCGGCGTCCGCCTCGCGCATGCGGTCGTCCATATGGGCACGAGCCAGGGCTTCTGGGATGAGTTGCATTTCGCGGGTCCTGTTCTGACGCGAGGTGATCGCGCCGGCGGTGATGAAGTCTGCGTGGGCGGCGCCGTGCGGCTGCGCGCTCGTGGTGGTGTCGGAGGTCATGAGGGCCTGCTTCAGGGGGTCGCGCGTCAGGGGGCGGTCGATGGTTCCCGCGGCGTTCATGCCGCGACCGGGTTCTTGCGCGGACGGCCACGCGGACGCTTGCGGGCTACGACGACACCCTGGACGAAGAGCTCGCCACCCCAGACGCCCCAGGGCTCGCGGCGCTCGGTCGCCCCGGCGAGGCAGGCCTCGACCAGCGGGCAGGTGCGGCAGAGCGACTTGGCGTACTCGACGTCGGCCGGGGACTCGGCGAAGAAGACCTCGGGGTCGAAGGTGCGGCAGGGGACGGGTACGCCGAGGTTCTCGATGGCGTCGTCGAGCGCGGTCAGCGCGGTGAGCGGGGTCAAGGTGTGGTCCTCCGGGACTGCGGGCGGGGAGATCGTTTGGGTCTGCGGTACGGACGGGGCGTGCGCTTCGAGTTGCACGGTGGTTTCTTCCTCGTCTTGTTCGGCTAGTCGTTCCGGCCGGTCGGCCGGGTTCGGCTGGGCTGCCTTCACACCGACTGGTTCTGCCAGTCCCGAGGCCCCTTCGCTCCGTCGTCCCCGTTCGGGGACAAACAGAAGGGCCGCGGATCCCGGGTGGGGTTCCGCGGCCCTGAAGGCGCCGGCCTGATCATGCGATCAGGCTGGATCACTCCAGGGTTCGAGCCCGCGGAAGGCCCACATCAGGTGGTGCTGCTGCTTCTTCGTCTGCTTCGTCTTGGATCCGGCACCGGCTGCGGCGGCGGGGACATAGGCGCCATGCGCCTTTGCTTCCGCTGCCAGTACTGCCACCGGTGCCTGGGTCGGTCGCTCATTGCGCTCGCTGACCGGAAGGGTCGCCAGCAGGGCGGGGCGGTCAGCGGAAATCGCGGACACACCGGTACCCAGGAGGGAGACGGAACCGAGCAGGCAGGAAGCGTCGACCGAGCGATCGGTCATCTTGGTGAAGGTCATGAAGCTGGTCACTGGTCTCGCCTCCTCTCGGCGTCTCGGGGACCTGGCCCTGAGGCCTGTCCCATACGTATTCGGATAAGTACAGCACGGATCAGGGGCTTCGGAGAAGCCACCGTTTCCGTTGCTAAGAACCTATGGGGATTCGCTGGGCATGTGCAAACTATTTTTCCGACGAGTTTCTACGCGTCGTCAGCTTCCTCGCCGCCAGGCTCTTGACCTGCACATATGGCCAGCACCTCGGCCCCGTACCGCTCAAGCTTACGGCCGCCGACTCCGGAGATCATCGAGAGCTCCCCTTCCTCGGTGGGCGCGGCCTCCGCGATCGCCATCAGCGTCTTGTCCGTGAAGACGCAGTAGGCGGGCAGTCCCTGCTCCTTCGACTGGACCGCGCGCCAGTCCCGCAGCCGCTCGTAGAGGCCTTCGTCCATGTCGGACGGGCAGTCTTCGCAGCGCATCAGCTTCAGCTCGCCGGCCTCGGTCAGGGTCTTGCCGCAGACCCGGCACAGCGACGGGCCGCGGCGCCCGCGCTTGCGGGTGCCCCGCTCGGCCGCCGGGCCGCCGACCGGGGCCACGGAGCCCGGACGCAGGCCGTTCAGGAAGCGGCTGGGCCGTCGGGAGGCCCGGCCCCCCGGAGCCCGGGAGAGGGCCCAGGAGAGGGTCAGGTGCAGCCTTGCCCGGGTGACGCCGACGTAGAGCAGCCGGCGCTCCTCCTCGACCTGTTCGTCGGTCTTGGCGTAGGTGATGGGCATCATGCCGTCGGTGAGGCCGGCGAGGAAGACCGCGTCCCACTCCAGGCCCTTCGCCGCGTGCAGCGAGGCGAGGGTGACGCCCTGGACGGTCGGGGCGTGCTGGGCGGCCTTGCGCTCCTCCAGCTCGATCGTCAGGTCCGCCAGCGTGGCGCCGGGCCGGGTTCGGGCGAAGTCCTCGGCGAGCCGGACCAGCGCGGCCACCGATTCCCACTGGTCGCGCACCGCCCCGGAGCCGGCGGGCGGTTCGGCCGTCCAGCCGGTGGAGCTGAGCACGGCCCGGACCTGGGAGCCGAGTTCGAGGACGTCCTCCAGCAGCGGGTCGTTGCCCCCGGAGCGGGCGGCTCCGCGCAGCGCGAGGATCGCCTTCTGGACCTCCTGGCGCTCGAAGAAGCGCTCGGCTCCGCGCAGCTGGTACGGGACTCCGGCGTCGGCGAGGGCCTGCTCGTAGACCTCGGACTGGGCGTTGATGCGGTAGAGCACGGCGATCTCGCCCGCCGGGACCCCGGCCGCGATGAGGTCGCGGATCCGGCCGGCGACCCCCTCGGCCTCGGCGGGCTCGTCGGGGTACTCGGCGTAGACCGGGTCGGGGCCGGTCTCGCGCTGGGAGATCAGCTCCAGCCGGTGCTCGGCGGCCCGGCCCTTGGCTTGATTCAGCAGCCCGTTGGCGAGGTGGACCACCTGGGGGGTGGAGCGGTAGTCGCGGACCAGCTTGACCACGGTGGCCTGCGGGTAGCGGGTGCGGAAGTTCAGCAGGTGGTCGGGGGTGGCCCCGGTGAAGGAGTAGATGGTCTGGCTGGCGTCGCCCACGACGCAGAGGCTGTCGCGCTCGCCGAGCCACAGGTCCAGCAGCCGCTGCTGGAGGGGGCTGACGTCCTGGTACTCGTCGACCACGAAGTGCTGGTACTGGGCGCGGATCTGCTCGGCGATGTCGTGGCGGTCCTGGAGGATGCCGACCGTGAGGAGCAGCACGTCCTCGAAGTCGATCATGCCGCGGTCGCGCTTGAGCTGTTCGTACGTCCCGTAGATCTGGGCGATCTCGGCCATGTCCCGGGGGGCCTCGCGGCCCGTCTTCAGGGCCGCGGCCGGGTAGTCGGCGGGCACGGTCTGGGTGACCTTGGCCCACTCGATCTCGCCGGTGACGTCGCGCAGCTCGCCCCGGTCGAGGCGGATGCGGCAGCGCGCGCCGGCCTCGGCGACGAACTGGATCTTGCGCTCCAGCAGCCGGGGCACGTCCCCGCCGACCGCCTTGGGCCAGAAGTACTGGAGCTGGCGCAGGGCGGCGGAGTGGAAGGTCCGGGCCTGGACGCCGCCCGCTCCGAGGCTGCGCAGCCGGCCGCGCATCTCTCCGGCGGCGCGGTTGGTGAAGGTGACGGCGAGCACACTGGCCGGCATCAGCTGGCCGGACCGGACTCCGTAGGCGATGCGGTGGGTGATGGCGCGGGTCTTGCCCGTGCCCGCGCCGGCCAGCACGCACACCGGGCCGCGCAGGGTCGTCGCGACCTCACGCTGCTCCGGGTCCAGGCCCAGGAGCACCGCGTCGGCCGAGTCGGCGTGGTCGGGGCCGGCCGGGAAGGATGAGGAGTGCGTTGCTGCTGTCACCCCGCCATGCTGCCAGGTCTCGAGTGCCGGGCGGGAAACTCGTCCACAGGCCGCACCTGTCCGTCGTACTTGGCAGACACTGCCCGATGGACGAGCCGTCGCCCCGCCCCGGGGGAATGGTGGAGCGGCCCCGTACGTTCGAGTACTCGGACCACCGAGACCCCACAGAGGAGAGCGCAGCATGCAGGACACGGGTTCCGTGACGATGTACAGCACGACCTGGTGCGGCTACTGCCGTCGGCTGAAGTCCCAGCTGGACCGGGAAGGCATCGCGTACAACGAGATCAACATCGAGCTGGACCCCGAGTCCGCCGCGTTCGTCGAGAAGGCCAACGGCGGCAACCAGACGGTTCCCACCGTCCTCGTGGTGTCCCCCACGGGCGGCGAGTCGGTCATGACGAACCCGAGCCTGGCCCAGGTCAAGCAGGCCCTCGCGGTCTGAGTGCGCCCCCGCGCGGCCCGTCCGCGCACAGAAAGGCCCCCGCCTCGGCGGGGGCCTTCTGCTGTGCCGGGCCGGCACTACGGCGCTACCGCCGCGCGCCGACAGGACGGCGTGCCGGTGTGCCGGTGTGCCGGTGTGCCGGTGTGCCGGTGTGCCGGTGTGCCGGTGTGCCGGTGTGCCGGTGTGACCAGGATTACAGCACCGGCCTCGGCAGGGGCTTGCCGTACCAGAGCTCGACCAGCCGGGCCGCGATGGAGATGCCCGAGGGCGGCAGCACCTCGCCCGTCTCGATCGCCGTGCGCAGGTCGTCGCGGGAGAACCAGCGGGCCTCCTGGATCTCCTCGCCGTCCACCGTGATCTCGGAGGAGGTGGCGCGGGCGGTGAAGCCCAGCATCAGGCTGTACGGGAACGGCCACGGCTGGCTGGCCACGTACTCGACCTCGCCGACCTTGACGCCCGCCTCCTCCCACACCTCGCGGATGACGGACTGCTCGATCGACTCGCCGGGCTCCACGAATCCGGCCAGCGTCGAGAAGCGGCCCTCCGGCCAGTGCACCTGGCGGCCCAGCAGCGCGCGGTCGTGCTCGTCCGTGACCAGCATGATCACGGCCGGGTCGGTGCGCGGGTAGTGCTCGGCGCCGCAGCCCGGGCAGCGGCGGATGTGCCCGGCTGCGGCGACCACCGTGCGCTCGCCGCAGCGGGAGCAGAAGCGGTGCATCCGCTGCCAGTTCTCCAGGGCCACGGCGTGCACCATCAGCCCGGCGTCGCGCGGGCCCAGCAGCAGCCCGGCCTCGCGCAGGCCGGCCGGGCGGGCCGACTGGTCCATCCGGCCCGGCAGCGAGTCCTTCTGGAGCGCGAAGTACCGTACGCCGTCCTCGTCGCTGCCCAGGAAGTAGCGGTGCGTCTCGGTGACCGGGGCCTCGAAGGCCGGGGTCATCACGATGGCGGTGCCGCCGTCGGGGGTGTCGTCGATCAGGACCTGGCCGCCGGAGACGACGAAGACACGGGTCGTCGGGTGGCTCCAGGCGGCGGCGAGCCACGCCTCGTCGAGGCGGTGGTGCGCGGCGCGGTCGATTCCGCTGGGCGCGGCGAGCGAGAGAGGGCGCTCGGTTTCGGTGCTCACAGGTACTTCCAACTCCCCCGGTGGTGGGACAGGCAGGCTGGGCAGGGCGGGTGCGTCAGGCGCGGCGGATCAGCGGTGGGCGGCCAGGTCTCCCCAGAGGTAGGCGGTGGTCTCGACGCCCTTGAGGAGGAGGTCCAGCTCGACCTTCTCGTTCGGCGAGTGCCAGCCGTCGGAGGGGACGGAGATGCCGAGGAACAGGACGGGGGCGTCGAGGACGTCCTGGAGGTCGGCCGCGGGTCCCGAGCCGCCCTCGCGGGTGAAGCGGACCTTCTCGCCGAAGGCACGGCCCATGGCCCGTACGACGGACTGCAGGGCCGGGTGGTCGAGCGGGGTCAGGCAGGGGCGGGTGGGCGCGCCGAAGGTGATGCTGTGCCGGATTCCGGCCGGGACCCGGGCCGCGACCCAGTCCTTGACGACGGCCTCGACCTCGTACGGGTCCTGCCCGGACACCAGGCGGAACGACAGCTTCAGGTGGGCGGAGGCGGGCACGATGGTCTTGCCGCCGGGCCCCTGGTAGCCGCCGCCGATGCCGTTGACCTCGGCGGTCGGGCGGGCCCAGACGCGCTCCAGGGTGGAGTAGCCGGCCTCGCCGGAGGCCGCGTGGGACTTGGCCGTACGGAGCCACTCGGACTCGTCGAAGGGGAGTTCGGCGATGAGCGCGCGCTCCGCGTCGGTGAGTTCGGCGATGTTGTCGTAGAAGCCGGGGAGGGTGACCCGCCCGTCCTCGTCGTGCAGGGCCGCGACCAGGCGGGCGGCGACGGTGGCCGGATTGGGCACGGCCCCGCCGAACGCGCCGGAGTGGATGTCCTGGTCCGGTCCGTGGAAGTCGATCTCGCAGTCGGCGACCCCGCGCATGCCGGTGCAGACGGTGGGGGTGGTCTCGGACCACATGCCGGTGTCGGAGACGATCACGACGTCGGCGGCGAGCTCGCGGGCGCGGGCCTCGACGAGGTCGCGGAAGTTCGGGGAGCCGGACTCCTCCTCGCCCTCGACGATCAGCTTGAGGTTCACGGCGGGGGCGGCTGCGCCGGTGGCGGCCAGGTGGGCACGGACCCCGAGGGTGTGGAAGAACACCTGGCCCTTGTCGTCGGCGGCGCCGCGCGCGTACATCCGGCCGTCCTTGACGACCGGCTCGAACGGGTCGGTGTGCCAGCCGTCGGCGAGGGCGGCGGGCTGCACGTCGTGGTGCCCGTAGACGAGGACGGTGGGGGCGTCCGGGTCCTCGCTCGGCCAGTGCGCGAAGACGGCGGGCGCGCCGGGGGTCTCCCAGATCTCGGCGACCGGGAAGCCGGTCTCCTTGAGCTTCGCGGCCAGCCATTCGGCGCTGCGGCGTACGTCGCCCGCGTGCTCGGGCTGCGCCGAGACGGAGGGGATGCGGAGCCACTCGGCGAGGTCGTCGAGGAAGGCGGCGCGGTGGGTGTCTATGTACGTACGGACGACGCTGTCCGGCGGGGTGTCGCTCATGCCCACGAGCCTAGCTGTCCACCTGATGGTCACCGTCAGTGTCCGATTTGCCTTGGAGGATCCGCTCAAGGCGGGCGCGGTCGGGGAGGTTGCGGGGGCGGATGACGCGGCCGCTGCGGACGTGCAGGAAGGCGGCGCCGACCTGTTCCAGGGGGGTGCCGGTGGCCTCCGACCAGGCCAGCCGGTAGACGGCGAGCTGGAGGGGGTCGGCCTCGGTGGTACGGCCGGTCTTCCAGTCGACGATCTCGTACGAGCCGTCCTGGTCGCGGTAGACCGCGTCGATCCGGCCGCGGATGACGCGGCCGGCGAGGGTCAGCTGGACCGGGGCCTCCATGCGGTACGGGGTCCGCTCGGCGTACGGGCTGCGCTCGAAGGCGGCCTTGAGGGAGTCCAGGTCGGCCTCGTCGGCGATCTCCTGGTCGGAGCCGGGCAGCTCGGTGGCGGGGTCCAGGACGTCGAGGAGCGGGAGCGGCAGCTCGTCGAAGCGGGACTCCACCCAGGCGTGGAAGCGCGTGCCCTGGCGCGCCGCGGGCTGGGGCGGCCGGGGCATGGGGCGGGCGAGGTCGCGGACGAAGCCCTGCTCGTCGGCGGCGAGCCGAAGCAGCTGGCTGGCGGAGAGGGCCGCGGGCAGTTCGACGTCGCGCACGGCCGCGCGGGCACGGCGGAGCTCGCCTTCGAGGGCTTCGAGGTCCCGGTCCCAGGAGGCGATGGCCCGGGCCTCCTCGGGGGTGAGCCGAGGTCCCTGGCCGGGCGCCGGGGCGGGGTGCCGGGCCCCCGCAGGGGTACGGTCCCCCGCGCCCGCGGGGGTGCGGTCCCCGGGCGCGGGTACGTCGCCCGGCGCCCACAGGTCGTCCTCCGGCCAGAGGTCGTCGGCGCGGGGAGCGGAGGGTGCGGGGCCGGGGCCGGGGTCCGCGTGCTCTTCCGGCCAGGGTTCGTCCTCGTAGGACGGGTCCTCGCAGTCCGGGGGCCAGAGGTAGGACTCGTCCTGCTCCGGGAACTCCAAGGGTTCCGGCGACTCCGGCTGCGGCGGCTCCGGCTGCGCGGTCGCCAGGTAGGACTCCACCAGGGCAGCCGCCGCGCGGCGCAGGGTGAGCGAGCCCGGGTCCAGGGGCAGCGGCCAGGACCGGTCGGCCGTGGCGTCCTCGGACAGGGCCGGGTTCTCCGCGTCCGGCTCGGGCTCCTCGGCCCAGGCCTCGATCTCGCCGTACCCGGCCGCGCAGTGCTCGTACAGGGCGGTCAGGAAGGCGGACGGGCCGCGGCGCCTCTTCTGGGTCGGGCCCCACCAGTGGCCCGAGGCCAGCAGCAGGGAACGCGGCCGGGTGAAGGTCACGTACCCGAGGCGGAGTTCCTCCGTCTCCTTGTGCTCCTTCAGGGCGGCCTTGAAGGACTTCAGGCCGGCCGAGGTCCAGGCCGGGTCCCCCGGGAGGGTGGGCGCGTCGCCGCGCAGCGCGTACGGGAGCACCTTCGCGTACGAGGTCCAGGACTCCGGCGGCTTCTCCTTCGGGAAGGCCCCCGCACACAGGTCGGGCACGACGACCACGTCCCACTCCAGGCCCTTGGACTTGTGGGCCGTCAGGACCTTGACCGTGTTCTCCCCGCCGGGCAGGGCGTGGTCGAGCCCCTTCTCGTACTGGGCGGCCGTGCGCAGGAAGGCCAGGAAGGCCAGGAGCGAGGCCTCGCCGTCCAGCGCCGCGAAACCGGCCGCGACGTCCATGAAGTTCGACAGGGTCTCGCGGCGGCGGGCGGCCAGCGCGTGCGGGGAGGCGGACAGTTCCACTTCCAGGCCGGTGGCGGACAGCACCCGGTGCAGCACGTCCATCAGCGGATCGGCCAGCGAGCGGCGCAGGTCGCGCAGCTCCTGGGCGAGGTGCGCGAAGCGGACCCGGGCCTCCGCGGAGAAGGGCAGGTCGTCCGGGGCCTTCCCGGCGCCGTCGAGGAAGGTCTCCAGGGCGTCGGCCAGGGACACGATCTCCGCCGGGTCCACGCCTTCGACGGCCGCCGCGAGCCGTTCGTCGGAGTCAGCCGCGTCCGCCGGGGAACGGCCGATCAGCAGCCGGGCCCGGCGGCCCAGCAGGGCCAGGTCGCGGGCGCCGATCCGCCAGCGCGGGCCGATGAGCAGACGGACGAGGGAGGCATTGGCCCCGGGGTCCTGGAGGACCTCGCAGACGGCGACGAGGTCCGCGACCTCGGGCAGGTGCAGCAGCCCGGACAGGCCGACGACCTCCACCGGCACGTCCCGGGCCACCAGTACGGCCTGGATCCGCGCGAAGTCCCCGGCGGACCGGCACAGTACGGCGATCTCCCGCGGCTCCGTCCCGGTGCGGACCAGGTGGGCGACCGAGTCGGCGAGCCACTCCAGCTCCTCGGCGTGGGTCGGGAGCAGGGCGCACCGTACGGAGCCGGCGCCTTCCGCGCCGGGCGCCGGGCGCAGTGCCTCCACCCCCTCGTGCATGGCGCGCAGCGGGGCGGCGAGTCCGTTGGCCAGGTCCAGGAGGCGGCCGCCGCTGCGCCGGTTCTCGCTGAGCGAAAGGCGCGTGGCCGGGGTGCCGTCGGCGTACGGGAAGTGCTCGGGGAAGTCGTCGAGGTTGGCGACGGAGGCGCCGCGCCAGCCGTAGATGGCCTGGCAGGGGTCCCCGACGGCGGTCACGGCGTGTCCGCTGCCCGCGCCGAAGAGCCCGGACAGCAGCAGCCGCTGCGCGACGGAGGTGTCCTGGTACTCGTCGAGCAGGACCACCCGGAACTCCTCGCGCAGCAGCGCCCCCACCTCGGGCCGGGTGGTGGCGAGCTGCGCGGAGAGGGCTATCTGGTCGCTGAAGTCGAGGAGGTCGCGGGAGCGTTTGGCTGCGCGGTAGCGGCTGACGAGCTCCAGCAGTTCGAGGCGGCCGCGCACGGCTTCGGGGACCTTGCGCAGGTCCTCGTTGGTGAGCTTGGTGCCGGAGAGGGTGTGCAGCAGCTCGGTGTCGTAGGCGCGCAGCGCGGCCGGTTCGACGAGGTGCTCGGAGAGCTCCGCGTCGAGCGCGAGCAGGTCGCTGACCAGGTCGGGGACGGACTTGGTGAGCGACGGGTAGGGGCCGGGGGCCTCGCGCAGCACCTTCGCGGCGAGCTGGAAGCGGGTGGCGTCGGCGAGGAGCCGGGAGCTGGGCTCCAGCCCGATGCGCATGCCGTGGTCCGTCAGGAGCTGGCCGGCGAAGGCGTGGTACGTGGAGATCCGCGGCTCGCCGCCGGCCGCGTCGGCCTCGGCCGGGGAGGGGTCCGGGTCGGTGATCCCGGCCCGCGCGAGGGCCTTGCGCACCCGCTCGGCGAGCTCCCCGGCGGCCTTGTTGGTGAAGGTCAGGCCGAGGACCTGTTCGGGGGCGACCGCACCGGTGCCCACCAGCCAGACCACCCGGGCGGCCATGACGGTGGTCTTGCCGGATCCGGCGCCGGCGACGACGACCTGCGGGGCGGGCGGGGCCGTGACGCAGGCCATCTGTTCGGGCGTGAAAGGGATGCCGAGGAGCTCCTTGAGCTGCTCGGGGTCGGTGAGGACGGACGGACGCGCGGACACGTCGAAAAGGCTAGCCGTACCCACCGACACTCCCGGCCGGCGTCTCATTCCACGGTCTGGCGGCCCTCCGGGCGGGCGCTGCACGAGCTGCGGAAGGAGCAGTGGTCGCAGTGCCGGCCCGCGGCGGGCGCGAAGCGTTCGTCCAGGACGCGGCCCGCGGCGGTGGCGAGCAGGTCCCCGACCCACTCCCCGTCCAGCGGCTGCTGGGCCTGGATCCTGGGGACCTCCTCGCCGCCCTCCTTCTTGGGCGCGCCCTGCCGGAGCTGGACGAGCTCGGCGCCGCCCGGCGCCGGGCGCACGCCGTCGAAGACCTCGTCGAGGGCGCCTTCGCGCACCGCGAGCTGGTAGACGGCGAGCTGGGGGTGGCGGGCGACCTCGTCCTTCGTGGGCGAGGCCTTGCCGGTCTTGAAGTCGACGACGTACGCGCGCCCCTGCGGGTCCGCCTCGACCCGGTCCATGGAGCCGCGGATGCGGACGGCGACGTCGCCCGCTTCGAGGGTGACGTCGAACTCGTGCTCCGTGGCCACTGCCTCCCGGCCGCCCCTGTCGGTGGTGTGCCAGCGCAGGAAGCGTTCCAGGGCGGCGCGGGCGTTCTCCTTCTCCTGGGCCGATTTCCAGGGCGCGTCGAAGGCGAGGGCGTCCCACACGGAGTCGAGGCGTTCCATGAGGACGGCCAGGTCGGCGGGGGTGCGGCCGGAGGCGACCTCGTCGGCGAGGACGTGGACGACGTTGCCGAAGCCCTGGGCGGCGGTGGAGGGGGCGTCGGCCTTGACCTCGCGGCCCAGGAACCACTGGAGGGAGCAGGTGTTGGCCAGCTGGTCCAGGGCGCTGCCGGACAGGGCCACGGGCCGGTCCCGGTCGCGCAGCGGGACGCTGCTGCGGGTGGGCTCGTACAGGCCCCACCAGCGCTGCGGGTGCGCGGCGGGGACCATCGGGCGGTCCTCGTCGTCGGTGAGCGCGGCGAGGCGGGCCAGGCGGCGGGCGGCGGCGTCGCGCAGTGCGGGCGAGGCGTCCGGGTCGACGGTGGTGGCGCGCAGCTCGGCGACGAGTGCCGGGACGGCGAGGGGGCGGCGGGGGCGGCCGGTGACGTCGCGCGGGGGGACGCCGAGTTCGGTGAGGAAGCGGGAGGGCTGGTCGCCGTCTTCGGCGGGGGCCTTGACGGCGGTGACGACGAGGCGGTCGCGGGCGCGGGTGGCCGCGACGTAGAACAGCCTGCGCTCCTCGGCGAGGAGCGCGCCGGGGGTGAGGGGTTCGGCGAGGCCGTCGCGGCCGATGCGGTCGGCCTCCAGGAGGGAGCCGCGGCGGCGCAGGTCGGGCCAGAGCCCCTCCTGGACCCCGGCGACGACGACGAGGGACCACTCCAGGCCCTTGGAGCGGTGCGCGGTCATCAGCCGGACGGCGTCGGAGCGGGTGGCGCGGGCGGTGAGGGTGTCGGCGGCGATGTCCTCCGCTTCCAGCTGTTCCAGGAAGTTGAGGGCGCCGCGGCCGCCGGTACGGTCCTCCGCGCGGGCGGCGGTGTCGAAGAGGGCGCAGACGGCGTCGAGGTCGCGGTCGGCGTTGCGGCCGGCCGCGCCGCCGCGGCGGGCGCCGCGCTCCAGCCGCTGGGGCCAGGGGGTGCCGTCCCACAGGGTCCACAGGGCCTCTTCGGCGGTGCCGCCGCCCTGCAGGAGCTCGCGGGCCTTGCGAAGGAGCAGGCCGAGGCGCTGCGCGCCGCGGGCGTAGGCGGGGTCGTGGGCGGTGAGCCGCTCCGGCTCGGCGAGGGCGCGGGCGAGCAGCACGTCGGAGGGCGCGGGCACCTTGACGCCTGCGGCGCGCTCCTCGTCGCGCAGGGCCCGGCCGAGGCGGCGCAGATCGGCGGCGTCCATCCCGCCGAGGGGCGAGGCGAGCAGCTCGAGGCACGCGTCGACCCCGATCCAGCCGTCGCCGGCGGGGTCGCCTGCGGGGTCGCCTGCGGCGGGCTCGGCGGGGCCGCCTGCGGCGGGCTCGGCGGGCTCCGCTCCGGCCTGGACGGCGTCGGCCGCGGCTTCGGCGGGGCCGGGGGAGGTTTCCCGCCCGCCCACCCCGGTTCCGCGAGCAAGCTCGCCCACCCCGTCGCCTGCGGCGGCCGGGCCCCCGGCCCCGGCGGAGCCGAGGGCAGCCGGATCCGCGCCTGCGGCGACGGCCAGAACCGCCTCCGGCGCAGCCGGGCCGGCCGAGTCGGTACCCGCGCCTTCCCCCGCAGCGGAGCCCGTCCCGTCGCCTGCGGCAGCCGGGCCCCCGGCCCCGGCGGAGCCGAGGGCAGCCGGATCCGCGCCTGCGGCGACGGCCAGGACCGCCTCCGGCGCAGCCGGGTCAGCACCCGCGGCTGCGGGCTCGGCGGGGTCCGGTCCGGTCTGGCCGGCGGCGGACAGGGCTGTGATGCGGAGGGCCGTCAGGAGGGGGGCGACGGCCGGTTCGTGGCGGAGGGGGGTGTCCGTGCCGTCCGTCTCGGCCGGGACGCCCGCCGCGATGAGGGCGCGGCGCATCGCCGGGAGGGTGCGGCCGCCGGAGCGGACCAGGACGGCCATGTCCTGCCACGGCACGCCGTCCTCCAGGTGCGCCCGCCGCAGTACGTCGGCGATGTTGTCGAGCTCGGCTCCGGCCGTGGGGTAGGTGTACACCTCCACCTGCCCGCCGTCCCGCGCGGCCTTGAGGTCGCGGTGGGCCCGTACCGCGGCGGACGGCAGCCGCGGGACCGGCATGCGGGCCGTGAGCAGGCGGGTGGCGGCCAGCAGGGCGGCGCCCGAGCGGCGGCCCACGGTCAGCGCCTTGACCGCCGCGCCGGGGAAGGAGGTCTCGAAGTCCAGGATGTTGTTGATGTCGGCGCCGCGGAAGGCGTAGATCGACTGGTCCGGGTCGCCGAAGGCGACCAGCGTGCCGCCCGGGCCGGTCAGCGCCCGCAGCAGCCGCAGCTGGGAGGCGTCCGTGTCCTGGTACTCGTCCACGAAGATCGCGTCGTAGGCGGCGGACAGCGCCGGGGTGCGCTCCCCCAGCAGCACCGCGCGGTGGACGAGTTCGGCGTAGTCCAGCGTGCCCTGCATGTCCAGGACGTCGAGGTACTCGGAGAGGAAGGCCGCCGCCGCCCTCCAGTCCGGGCGGCCGATCCGGGTCGCGAAGGAGTCGAGCGCCGCCGGCCCCAGGCCGAGCTCGCGGGCGCGGGCGAGCACCGCCCGGACCTCGTCCGCGAAGCCGCGGGTGGTCAGGGCCGCGCGCAGGTCGTCCGGCCAGCGGATGGAGCGGATCCGGCGCTGGCCCTCCAGCAGGGTGCGGACCATCACGTCCTGCTCGGGGCCGGACAGCAGCCGCAGCGGGTCCGCGAACAGGTCGGTGTCCTGGTGGGCGCGGACCAGGCCGTAGCAGAAGGAGTGGAACGTGGTGGCCTGCGGAGCCCGCGCGCCGCCGAGGCGCAGGGCGGCGCGGTCGCGCAGTTCCACCGCCGCCTTGCGGCTGAAGGTGAGGATGAGGATCCGGGCGGGGTCCGTACCCGCTTCGACCCGGGCGGCGACGGCTTCGACCAGCGTGGTCGTCTTCCCGGTGCCCGGTCCGGCCAGGACCAGCAGAGGTCCGGTGGTGTGATCAACCACCGCGCGCTGCGCTGCGTCCAGCACAGGGGGATCCACCCGTTCCGGCCCGGTGCGTACGAGGCGGTACGCGTCCGGGGTCCGCGTACGCCGCGCGGAGCGGTCGGAGGGAGAGGTGATCACGTGAGCTGCCGGTCCTGGTGGGTCTGCGGGTCGTACGGGGGCTGCGGGCCCTGTGGGTCCTACAGGGTCTACGGGTCCTGCGGGGCTTGCGATGCCTGCGAGTCCTACAGGCCTTACGGGTCTTGCGGGGCTTGCGGGTCCTACGGGTCTTGCGGGTCCTGCGCGGCTCCGCGCGACGGCCGCGGCACACGCCGCGGCCGGAGCCGAAGAGGCAACGCTACGGCAACCGGCCGACGCCGCGCAGTTCTCCCGCGTCCCCCGTACGGGCCTTCGCACGGACGCTCGACCGCCCGCCCGGGCGGCCCATGGCGGAAGCTGTCAGGTGTGAGCCTCGTCGCGCCCGTCCTCCGCTCCACTGCCGTCCCAGCGTGCCCGGCGCATGTCCAGCCGCGGCTCGCCGCCGGCCGTCAGGCGCAGCGGGGTGGCCTCGGCCCGGTAGTGCTCCAGGGCCCGCCGCTCGCTGCCCGGCAGCGGAACCCCGTCGGCCCGCACCACGCGCCACCAGGGCACGGCCCCTCCGTAGAGGGCCATCACGCGCCCCACTTGGCGTGGCCCGCCCTCACCGAGCCACTCGGCCACGTCTCCGTACGTCATCACCCGCCCGGGCGGAATACGCTCGGCCAGCTCCAGTACGTGCTCCGCGTACGCGGGCAGCTCCTCGCTCATTCGGCACATGGTGCAGCACGCCGGCCGGGGTCCGGTGGAAGCTTCGGTTCCATACCGGCGCGCACCCTGCTGCCCCGATCGCCCGTCGGTCCGTGCCACCATCTTCCGGGCGGTGACTGGTGATACGTGATCAAGAAGAGACGGAAGTGACGACGAAGGAGCAGGGTGTGAGCCCTCCGGACGGTGCGGCCAGGGACGACGGCGCGCGGCCGGACGACGGCCGCGGCGCACGCCCCGGCCTGCCCTCCGACGGTGCCCGCCCACCCTCCGACGGACCCCGCCCGCCCGCCGCCACCCCCGGCATCCCCGGCACCCCGGACGGCCCCGACGGCCCGCACGGCCACGCGCCCACCGACGCCGACCGGGTCGAGGTCGACGAACCGCTGCTCGCCGCCCGCGTGCACCGCCCCTCCGACCTCGTACGCCTGCTCGTCGGCATCCTCGGCATCGCCGTCGTCCTCGCCATCGCCGCCTTCGCCCACGGCACCACCGTCGGCCTGGAAGAGGACATCAACAAGGGCACCGGCGCGGCGCCCGACCTGCTGATCAAGGTCGCCGCGCTGGTGTCGAGCATCGCGGTGCTGCTGCTCCCCGTCGCCTTCGCCATCGAGCGGCTGATCAAACGCGACGGGCTGCGCATCGCCGACGGCGTGCTCGCCGCCGTCCTCGCGCACGGGGTCACCCTCGCCACCGACCTGTGGGTCTCCCAGGCCGCCCCCGACACCATCCAGGAAGCCCTCACCCGGTCCGCCGGGGCGGGCGGGGCCCTCACCGATCCGGTGCACGGCTACCTCGCGCCCGTGATCGCGTACATGTGCGCCGTCGGGATGACCCGCAGACCGCACTGGCGCGTCGCGCTGTGGGTGGTCCTGCTGCTCGACGCGTTCACGATGCTGGTCAGCGGCTACACCACCCCCTTCTCGATCATCCTCACCGTGCTGATCGGCTGGAGCGTCGCGTACGGGACCCTGTACGCCGTCGGCTCGCCCAATGTGCGCCCCACCGGGCAGACCCTCCTCGCGGGACTGCGCCGGGTCGGCTTCCGGCCGGTCAGCGCGATGCGCGCCGAGGTCACCGAGGGCGGCCCGGAGGCCTCCGAGGTCAGCGACCGGGGCCGCCGCTACCACGTCACCCTGGAGGACGGCCCGCCGCTCGACGTCACCGTCGTCGACCGCGAGCAGCAGGCCCAGGGCTTCTTCTACCGGGTCTGGCGCCGGCTCACCCTGCGCGGCATCACCACCCGGCGCAGCCTCCAGTCGCTGCGCCAGGCGCTGGAGCAGGAGGCGCTGCTGGCGTACGCGGCCATCGCGGCCGGGGCCAACGCGCCGAAGCTGATCGCCACCTCCGAGCTCGGCCCGGACGCCGTGATGCTCGTGTACGAGCACCTGGGCGGCCGGACCCTGGACTCCCTCGCCGACGAGGAGATCACCGACGAGCTGAGCCGCAACGCGTGGGAGCAGGTACGGGCCCTCCAGTCGCGGCGGATCGCGCACCGCAGGCTCACCGGGGACGCCCTGGTGGTGGATCGTTCCGGCAGCGTCACCCTCACCGACCTGCGGGGCGGTGAGATCGCGGCCGGCGATCTGGTGCTGCGGATGGACATCGCGCAACTGCTGGTCACGCTCGGCCTGCGGGTCGGCGCGGAGCGGTCGGTGGCCTCGGCCCTGTCGGTGCTCGGCCCGGACGCGGTGGCGGACTGCCTGCCGCTGCTCCAGCCGATCGCGCTGAGCCGTTCCACGCGGGCGACGCTGCGCAAGCTGGCCCGGGAGCGGGCGGACCGGCAGCGGGAGGCCGTACTGGAGTCCTCGCGGGCGGCGAAGGCCGCGCGGGAGGCGGACGCCTCGGCTCCGGTGACGGGCACCGCGGCCTCCGCCGCCGAGCGGAAGGCCGAGAAGAAGGCGCTGGACGACGCCCTGGACGGGGCCCGCGAGGAGGACCTGCTGAGCCAGATCCGCCAGCAGGTGCTCCTGATCCGCCCGCAGGCGCCGGTGGAACCGGCCCGGCTGGAGCGGATCCGGCCGCGCACGCTGGTCTCCTTCATCGCGGGCGCGTTCGGCGCGTACTTCCTGCTCACGCAGCTCGCGCACGTGGACTTCGCGACGATCATCGGCGAGGCCCAGTGGGGCTGGGTCGGAGCGGCCCTCGCCTTCTCGGCGCTCAGCTACGTCGCGGCGGCCATGAGCCTGCTGGGCTTCGTACCGGAGCGGGTGCCGTTCCCGCGGACCGTGGTCGCGCAGGTGGCCGGCTCCTTCGTGAAGCTGGTCGCGCCGGCGGCGGTCGGCGGTGTCGCGCTGAACACGCGGTTCCTCCAGCGGGCGGGGGTCCGGCCGGGGCTCGCGGTGGCGAGCGTGGGCGCCTCGCAGCTCTTCGGACTGGCCAGCCACATCCTGCTGCTGCTCTCCTTCGGCTACCTGACCGGCACCGAGAAGACCCCGGAGATGACCCCGTCCCGGACGGTCATCGCGGGTCTGCTGACGGTGGCGGTGCTGGTGCTGGTGGTGACGGCGGTCCCGTTCATGCGGAAGTTCGTGGTGACCCGGGTCCGGGCGCTGTTCGCGGGCGTGGTGCCGCGCATGCTGGACGTGCTCCAGCGGCCGCAGAAGCTGGTGACCGGCATCGGCGGGATGCTGCTGCTGACCGGCTGCTTCGTGATGTGTCTGGACGCGTCGATCCGGGCGTTCGGGGGTGGCGAGGCCATCAGCTACGCGAGCATCGCGGTGGTGTTCCTGGCGGGCAACGCGCTGGGGTCGGCGGCCCCGACGCCGGGCGGCATGGGCGCGGTGGAGACCACCTTGACCCTGGGTCTGATCGCGGCCGGGCTGGAGAAGGAGGTCGCCATCTCGGCGGTGCTGCTGTTCCGCCTGGTGACGTTCTGGCTGCCGGTGCTGCCGGGTTGGATCTCGTTCAACTTCCTGACCCGCAAGGAAGCGATCTAGCCTCCGGCTCGGGTGTACGGGTCCTGGGTCCGGGTCCGGCTGCGCCGGCGGCCCCGGGCTGCGCCCGACCCTTTGGGGCTCCGCCCGGGCCCGGTGCTCTAGGTTCGGCTGCGCCCGGCCCTTTGGAGCTCCGCCCGGGCCCGGTGCTCTAGGTTCGGCTGCGCCCGGCCTTCTGGGGCTCCGCCCCAGACCCCGCGCCTCAAACGCCGGCGGGGCTGGAATTGGCTGCTGCCGTCCGCCTGGCGCAGCTGGATTAGGCTACGCCCGCCCGCCTGGCGCAGCTGGATTTGGCCGCGGCCGCCCGCCTGGCTCGGCCGAATTTGGCTACGCCCGCCCGCCTGGCGCAGCTGGATTTGGCTGCTGCCGACCGCTCAACCCAGCCCCGCCGGCGTTTGAGGCGCGGGGGGTCGGGGGCAGGGCCCCCGACCGCGGCGGCGCGCCGTCAGAACACCAGCAGCAGCGTCACCAGCAGCGCCACCGCGGCGGCGAGTTCGATCGCGCCGACCACGGGGACGCGCAGGCCACGGCCCGGGAGGGCGGCGGCGCGGGCCAGGTAGGCGGCGAAGGGGAGGGCCAGCCAGGGCGAGAGGCAGGCGGCCGCCGCCAGGGCCGCCACATGGTAGGCCACCGAACCGGCCCGGTACCCCAGGGAGTTCCGCTCGCGGATCATCGTCTTCACGTACGGCACCGTCCCCGCGAAGTACAGCAGGCAGGCCAGCGCCGGCGCCCACGCCGAGGAGGCCTCGCCACCGCCCAGCCGCACCGCCACCAGCAGCATCCCGCAGGCAGGAACCACCGCCGCCAGGCCGTTGGCCAGGGCCCGCTCCCGGCTCCGCCAGGCGTAGTACGTGTTCACCGCCACGAACGGCGCCGCGAGCAGCGCGGCCGCCACCAGCCAGGGGTGCAGCACCGCCGGCGGGACACCCGCCACCGCGAAGGCCGCCCCGAAGACCACCGCCGGCCGCGCGTGCCGCCGCGCCGACCGCAGCCCGCGCGCGTGCAACCGGAGCCACTGCTGGGCGTGGAAGACGGCGGCGTACCCGAGCAGCCAGGCGGCGAACAGCACCGCGTGCGCCCAGCCGGGACGGGGCGCCAGGAACGCCCCCGCGAGGAACGGCACCGCCAGCATCGCCCACGCCCCGTGCTGGTCCGGAATCCATTTCCGCACCTGCTTCACCCGGCCCACCCGATCCTCCCGGCCCTTAATCGGCATTCCGGCACGTAATTTCCGTCCCCTCCGGCGAAGTTGACGTTCCTCCAGCGTGGCAGACCCTCGGCCCGCGAAATACCGGAAAGAGGTCACGCCCGCACGGGACCTTTGTCACCGCATTTGCCTTTTCCGCAGGCGTAGCGTCGAAACGCACCATTCATTTCGGCCTGGAGGGTCGCTTTGCAGGAGCGTCAGGGACATCAGGACCCCGCCGATTCACTCATCAGGGCGGGCAGCTTCTTCACCCGGGCCGAGGTGTCCGAAGACCTGCGCACCGTCCATCACACGGGCGGGCGCGCGGCGGAGGCCTTCTACCGGGACCGGTGGAGCCACGACAAGGTCGTCCACTCCACGCACGGCGTCAACTGCACCGGTTCCTGCCGGTGGAAGGTGTACGTCAAGGACGGGATCATCACCTGGGAGACCCAGGCCACCGACTACCCGTCGGTCGGCCCGGACCGGCCCGAGTACGAGCCCCGCGGCTGCCCGCGCGGCGCCTCCTTCTCCTGGTACTCCTACTCCCCCACCCGCGTCCGCCACCCGTACGTGCGCGGCGCCCTGCTGGAGATGTACCGCGAGGCCAAGGCCCGCCTCGGCGACCCCGTCGAGGCCTGGGCCGACGTCCAGGGCGATCCCGAGCGCCGCCGCCGCTACCAGCGGGCCCGAGGCAAGGGCGGGCTGGTGCGGGCCTCGTGGGAGGAGGCCACCGAGATCGTCGCCGCCGCGCACGTGCACACCATCAAGGAGCACGGGCCGGACCGGGTCGCGGGATTCTCCCCGATCCCCGCGATGTCGATGGCCTCGCACGCGGCCGGTGCCCGGTTCCACTCCCTCATCGGCGCGCCGATGCTGTCCTTCTACGACTGGTACGCCGACCTCCCGGTGGCCTCCCCGCAGGTGTTCGGCGACCAGACCGACGTGCCGGAGTCGGGCGACTGGTGGGACGCCGCCTACCTGATGATGTGGGGCTCCAACGTCCCCGTCACCCGCACCCCCGACGCGCACTGGATGGCCGAGGCCCGCTACCGCGGACAGAAGGTCGTCACCGTCTCCCCGGATTTCGCGGACAACACGAAGTTCGCCGACGAATGGATGCATCCGCACCCCGGTACGGACGGCGCGCTCGCCCTCGCTATGGGCCATGTGATCCTTAAGGAATTCTTCGTGGAGAAGGAGACCCCCTTCTTCACGGATTACGTCCGCACGTACACCGACCTGCCTTTCCTCGTCTCCCTGAAGGAGACGGAACATGGTCTGGTGCCGGGCAAGTTCGTCACCGCCGCCGATCTCGGGCAGGACACCGAGAACGCCGAGTGGAAGACCGTACTCGTCGACGACGTGACCGGCGCGCCCGTCGTCCCGAACGGCACCCTGGGGCACCGCTGGGGACGGAGCGAGACCCCCGAGTGGAACCTCGACCTCGGCGACACCGTGCCCCGGCTCTCCCTCCTCGGGGAGGGCCTGAGCGCCGAGGTCCTCCTGCCCCGGTTCGAGGACGAGGAGCGGACGGCCGGACAGGGCGGCACCGTGCGGCGCGGGGTCCCCGTGCGCCGCCTCGGGGACCGGCTGGTCACCACCGTCTTCGACCTGATGCTGGCCCAGTACGGGGTCGGCCGCGAGGGCCTGCCCGGCGAGTGGCCCGCCTCGTACGAGGACGCCTCGCAGCCCGGCACCCCGGGCTGGCAGGAGTCCTTGACCTCCGTCCCCGCGGCCCAGGCCGCCCGCGTGGCCCGGGAGTTCGCGCGGACCGCCGAGGAGTCGCGGGGCCGCTGCATGATCCTGATGGGCGCGGGGACCAACCACTGGTTCCACTCCGAGACCATCTACCGGGCCTTCCTCGCCCTGCTCACCCTGACCGGCTGCCAGGGCCGCAACGGCGGCGGCTGGGGCCACTACGTCGGCCAGGAGAAGTGCCGTCCGGTCACCGGCTGGGCCACCCTCGCGGCCGCCTCGGACTGGTCGCGCCCGCCGCGCCAGATGATCGGCGCGGCCTGGTTCTACCTGCACACCGACCAGTGGTGCTACGACACCCTCCCCGCCGATGCGCTGGCCTCCCCGCTGGGCACGGGTGCCTTCGAGGGCATGACGGGATCCGACTGCCTGGCGGCGAGCGCCCGGATGGGCTGGATGCCCTCCTACCCGACCTTCGACCGCAACCCCCTCGACCTGGGCGAGGCCGCCGACCCCGTTGCCGAAACGATTCGGCAGCTCAAGGACGGCACCCTCGGCTTCGCTGGCGAGGACCCGGACGCACCGCGCAACTGGCCGCGCGTGCTCAACGTATGGCGGGCCAACCTCCTCGGCTCCAGCTCCAAGGGCAACGAGTACTTCCTCAAGCACCTCCTCGGCACCCACTCCAACCTGCCCGAGGACGGCCCGCGCTGCACGCCCAGGGACGTCACGTACCGGGAGGAGGACGTCGAGGGGAAGCTGGACCTCCTCATGTCCATGGACTTCCGGATGACGTCCACCACCCTCCTGTCCGACGTGGTCCTCCCGGCGGCGACCTGGTACGAGAAGCACGACCTGTCCTCCACGGACATGCACCCCTTCCTGCACGCCTTCACCCCGGCCGTGGACCCGCCCTGGCAGGCCCGCTCCGACTACGACGCCTTCCGCGGCCTCGCCGAACGCTTCGGCGAGCTCGCCCGGACCCACCTCGGCGTGCGCAAGGACCTGGTGGCGACGGCCCTCCAGCACGACACCCCGGGCGGCGAGATGGCCCAGCCCGGCGGGGTCGCGCTGGACTGGTCCAAGGGCGAGTGCGAGCCCGTACCGGGCAGGACCATGTACAACCTGGCGGTGGTGGAGCGGGACTACGGGGCCGTCGGGGAGAAGTTCGCCGCGCTCGGCCCGCTCGTCGACACCCTCGGCGTGACCACCAAGGCGATCACCTACGACGTGGCCGAGGAGGTCGCGTACCTCGGTGAGAAGAACGGCCTGGTCCGCGGCGGCGCGGCCGACGGCCGTCCCCGGCTGGACACCGCGCAGCGGGCCTGCGAGGCGATCCTGTCCCTCTCCGGGACGAGCAACGGCCGCCTCGCCACCCAGGGTTTCGCGACCCTGGAGAAGCAGGTCGGCACG
Organism: Streptomyces sp. NPDC048255; assembly: GCF_040652415.1. NCBI lineage: Bacteria > Bacillati > Actinomycetota > Actinomycetes > Kitasatosporales > Streptomycetaceae > Streptomyces > Streptomyces sp. NPDC048255. The sequence continues at coordinate 6,423 of NZ_JBEZMA010000016.1, read as the reverse complement.
CACATGGCCCATCTGGCCGCCGAGGCCGAGGGCAAGCGGATCACCTTCGCCGACACCCAGGCCCGCCCCGTCCCGGTGATCACCTCGCCCGAGTGGTCGGGCTCCGAGGCGGGCGGGCGCCGGTACACGGCCTTCACGGTCAACACCGAGCACCTCAAGCCCTGGCACACGCTCACCGGCCGCCAGCACTTCTTCATCGACCACGACTGGCTGCACGAGGTCGGGGAGTCGCTGCCCGTCTACAAGCCGCCGCTGAACATGCACACCCTGTACGGCGAGCCGGAGCTGGGCGTCGTAGACCAGAAGTCGGTCGCCGTGCGGTACCTGACCCCGCACAACAAGTGGGCGATCCACAGCCAGTACCAGGACAACCTCTACATGATGACCCTCGGCCGCGGCGGCCAGACGGTGTGGATGTCCCCGCAGGACGCGGAGGCGATCGGGGTCGCGGACAACGACTGGATCGAGGCGGTCAACCGCAACGGCGTGGTCACCGCCCGCGCGATCGTCTCCCACAAGATGCCGCCCGGCACGGTCTACATGAACCACGCGCAGGAGCGGACGGTCGGCGTCCCCAAGACCGAGAAGACCGGCCGCCGCGGCGGCATCCACAACTCCCTGACCCGGGTGATGCTCAAGCCCACCCACCTCATCGGCGGCTACGCCCAGCTCACCTGGGCCTTCAACTACCTCGGCCCGACCGGCAACCAGCGCGACGAGGTGACGGTCATCCGCCGCCGCGACCAGAAGGTGGAGTACTAGGACATGACCCGTCGCGAAGCGACTGTCGGACGAGTGATGGCACAGGTCGCGATGGTCATGAACCTCGACAAGTGCATCGGCTGCCACACCTGTTCGGTCACCTGCAAGCAGGCGTGGACCAACCGGCAGGGCACCGAGTACGTCTGGTTCAACAACGTCGAGACCCTCCCCGGCCAGGGCTACCCGCGCCGCTGGGAGGACCAGGAGAAGTGGAAGGGCGGCTGGGAGCGCACCCGCTCGGGCCGGCTCCGCCTCAAGGCGGGCGGCCGGCTCGCCAAGCTGGGCCAGATCTTCGCCAACCCGCACCTGCCGGAGATCGACGACTACTACCAGCCCTGGACCTACGAGTACAAGAACCTCACCGAGGCCCCGGCGGGCGACGACCTGCCCACCGCCCGGCCCGTCTCCCAGCTCACCGGCGAGCCGATCGACAGGATCGAGTGGGGCCCGAACTGGGACGACAACCTCGGCGGCGCCCCCGCCCACGCGCCGAAGGACCCGATCGTGGAGAAGATCCGCGACGAGGTGGGCGAGAAGATCCGCTTCGAGTTCGAGCAGAGCTTCATGTTCTACCTGCCGAGGGTCTGCGAGCACTGCCTGAACCCGGCCTGCGTCTCGTCCTGCCCCTCGGGCGCGATGTACAAGCGCGAGGAGGACGGCATCGTCCTCGTCGACCAGGACCGGTGCCGCGGCTGGCGCATGTGCGTGACCGGCTGCCCCTACAAGAAGGTGTACTTCAACCACCGGACCGGCAAGGCCGAGAAGTGCACCTTCTGCTTCCCGCGCATCGAGGTCGGCATGCCGACCGTGTGCTCGGAGACCTGCGTGGGCCGGATGCGCTACCTCGGCGTGATGCTCTACGACGCCGACAAGGTCGCCGAGGCCGCGGCCGTGGAGGACGAGCACGACCTCTACCCCGCGCAGGTGGAGTGCTTCCTCGACCCGAACGATCCGGCGGTGGCCGCCGCCGCCCGGCGCTCGGGGATCACCCACGAGTGGATCGAGGCGGCCCGCCGCTCGCCCGTCTACGACCTGATCGCCACCTACCAGGTCGCGCTGCCCCTCCACCCGGAGTACCGGACCATGCCGATGGTCTGGTACGTGCCCCCGCTCTCCCCCGTCGTCGAGGCGGTCGCCGCCACCGGCAGCGACGGCGAGGACACGGGCAATCTCTTCGGGGCGATCGACGCCCTGCGCATCCCCGTCGAGTACCTGGCGGCGATCCTCACGGCCGGCGACACCTACCCGGTCGAGGCGGTGCTGCGGCGGATGGCGGCCATGCGCGGCTACATGCGGAAGATCAACCTCGGTGAGGAGCGGGACGAGTCGATCGCCGAGGCGGTGGGCCTGACCGGCGTGGAGATGGAGGACATGTTCCGCCTCCTCGCCGTCGCCAAGGCCGAGGACCGCTTCGTGGTGCCCACCGCCGCGCGCGCCGACGCCGACGCGCTCGCCGCCACGCATCCGCTGGACGCCGAATGCCCCGTGGGGGATGCCCCCGGGCCGCGCGTGATGCTCAACCTCAGCCCCACAAGGAGGAGTCCGTGAACCCGGATGCCCTGGTACGCCTCGTCGCGGGCTGTGTCCTGCAGTACCCCGGCGACCACTTCCACGACGAACTCCCCCGGCTGCGCGCGGCCCTCGCCGGGGCGCCCGCCGAACCGGCCGCACTGCTCGGCGCGTTCCTCGACCACGCCGAGTCCCTGGACCCGATCGGGCTGTGCGCCGAGTACACCTCCACCTTCGACACCCGCAACCGGCGCTGCCTCTACCTCACCTGGTGGGTGGACGGCGACACCCGCCGCCGCGGGCTGTCCCTGGTCCGCCTGAAGCGGATCTACCGGGACTTCGGGCTGGAGTTCGCCGGTGAGGAGCTGCCGGACTTCCTCCCCGTGGCCCTGGAGTTCGCGGCGCTGCGCGAGGAGGCCGGCACCGAGCTGCTCCAGGAGCACCGGGCGGGGCTGGAGCTGCTGCGCCTCGCGCTCACCGAGTCCGGGTTCCCGTACGGGCGGGTGCTGGAGGCGGTCTGTGCCACCCTGCCCGGCCCCTCCCCCGAGACCAGGGCGGAGGCGAAGGCGCTCGCGCGCAGCGGGCCGCCGCAGGAGCTGGTGGGCGCGGGCTCGCCGCTCGAACCGTTCGAACCGTTCGGCCCGGGCATCGACCTGCCGGCCGATCTCCCGTGGCCCACGACACCCGAAAGGCGAACGGCCTGATGGACCTCCTCCTGTGGGGCGTGCTCCCGTACGTCTCGGTCGCCCTGCTGGTCGCGGGCACGCTCTGGCGGGCCCGGTACGACACGTTCGGCTGGACCACCCGTTCCTCGCAGCTGCACGAGTCGCGGCTGCTGCGCATCGGCTCGCCGCTGTTCCACTTCGGCATGCTGTTCGTGGTGCTGGGGCACGTCGTGGGGCTGCTGATCCCGATGAGCTGGACGGACGCGGTGGGCCTCAGTGACCACGCGTACCACCTGCTGGCGGTCTCCACCGGCGCGGTGGCGGGGGTGGCGGCCGCCGCCGGGATCGGGATCCTGGTCCACCGGCGCTTCACGGTCCCGGCCGTGCGCAAGGCGACCCTGCGCAGCGACCACCTGATGTACGCCGTCCTGCTGGGGGCGATGGTGCTCGGCCTGACGGCCACCGTCCTCAACTCCACCGGGCAGACCGGCGGCTACAACTACCGCGAGGGCGTCTCGGTGTGGTTCCGCAGCCTGTTCGCCCTCAGCCCGGACTACCGGCTGATGGCGGGCGCCCCGCTCGCCTTCAAGCTGCACGTCCTGTTCGGCTTCGCCCTCTTCGCCCTGATCCCGTACTCGCGGCTGGTCCACATGTTCTCGGCGCCGCTGAAGTACCTGGTCCGGCCGTACGTGGTGTACCGGCGCCGGGATCCGGAGCAGCTGGCCGACCGCCCGGCCAGGCGCGGCTGGGAGCGGGTCTCGTGAAGCCGCCCACCGTCGTACGCCGCCCGCGGCACGCCGTCTCCGAGCGGCCGTTCATCGTCATCTGGGAGGCCACCCGGGCCTGTCCGCTGGTCTGTCTGCACTGCCGGGCCGAGGCGCAGACCGCCCGCCACCCCGAGGAGCTCGACGGGGCCGACGCCCGCCGGGTCATGGACCAGAGCGCCGCCTTCGGCCGGCCCGGCCCGCTGTTCGTGATCACCGGCGGGGACCCCTTCCAGCGGGCCGACCTCACCGAGCTGATCGCCTACGGGACCTCGCTCGGCCTGCGCGTCGCGGTCTCCCCCTCCGGTACGCCGACGCTGACGCGGGCCGCCCTGGCCGCGGTGCGCGACGCCGGCGCCGTGGCCCTGTCCCTCTCCCTCGACGGTTCGACGGCCGAGCGGCACGACTCCTTCCGCGGTGTGCCCGGGGTCTACGACCGGACCCTGGACGGCTGGCGGGCCGCCCGGGAGCTGGGGCTCAAGGTGCAGATCAACACCACCGTGACCCGGCACAGCCTGGCGGACCTCGCCGACGTGGCCGCGCTGGTGCGCCGCGAGGGCGCGATGCTGTGGTCCGGCTTCCTGCTCGTGCCGACGGGCCGCGGCGGGCAGCTGGACTCCCTGGCGCCCGCCGAGACCGAGGACGTCCTGCACTTCCTCTACGACTGCGGCTCCGTGCTGGCCACCAAGACCACCGAGGGCCACCACTTCCGGCGGGTGGCGCTCCAGCGCCGGATCCTCGACGCGCGCGGGGAGCGGCCCCGGCTGGGGCCGCTGTACGAGCGCCTGCGCGAGCGGGCCGCGGAGCTGGGGCTCTTCGACGGCGAGCGGCGGGCGGTGCGCCGTCCGCCGATGGACGTGTCCTCGGGCCGCGGGTTCGTCTTCGTCTCGCACACCGGCGAGGTGCACCCCAGCGGCTTCCTGCCGGTGCCGGCGGGCAACGTGAAGCGGCGGGCGCTGACCGCGATCTACCGGGACTCGGAGCTGTTCACCTCGCTGCGCGACCCTTCGCTGCTGCGCGGCAGGTGCGGGCGGTGCGAGTTCAAGGCGGTGTGCGGAGGGTCGCGCTCGCGGGCGTACGGATGCACGGGCGACGTGCTGGAGGCGGACCCGTACTGCGCGTACGAGCCGGGCAGCTTCCCGTACCAGGAGGAGCTGAAAGCGCTGACCGAGAGAAAGCTCTGACCGAAAGCACGAGGCGCCGGCCCTCACAGGTCCCCTACGTTTCGTAGGGGCACATACCGGCCGCGGGAGAAGACAATGCGTTCAGTGATCGTCATCGGTGGCGGCATCAGCGGTCTGGCCGCCGCGTGGCAGTTGCGCGGCCGGGCAGACGTCACCGTGCTGGAGAGCCACACCAAGGTCGGCGGCAAACTCCGTACCGGCACCGTCGCCGGAGTCACCGTGGACGAGGGCGCGGAATCCCTCATGGCGCTGCGGCCGGAGGCCGTGGAGCTGGCCGCCGCGGTCGGACTCGGCGACGCCCTGTGCGACCCGGCCGAGGCCCCCACCACCGTCTGGACCCACGGCGCGCTGCGCGCCCTGCCGCCCGGGCACGTCATGGGCGTCCCGGCCGACCCCTCGGCGCTGGCCGGCACCGGCCTGCTCACGCCCGAGGGCCTGGCCCGGGTAGCAGCCGAGGAGAGCCTCCCGGCGACCCCGCTGGCCGGGGACTGCTCGGTGGCCCAGTACCTTTCGGGCCGCTTCGGCCAGGAGGCCGTCGACCGGCTCGTCGAACCGCTGCTCGGCGGGGTGTACGCGGGCCGCGCCGACCGGCTCTCGCTGCGGGCGACCATGCCGCGCATCGCCGCCCTGGCGGAACAGGGCGCGCCACTGCTGCCCGCGCTGCGGCGGATGCGGGCGCCGGGAGCGCCGCGCCCGGCGGCCGTGGCCGTCCAGGGCTTGGCCGGCGGCACCGGGCGCTTCCCGCAGGCGGTCGCCGCGGCCTGCGGGGCCCGCATCCTCACCGGGACCACCGCCCGCGCCCTCCAGCGGATCCCGGGCGACCGGTGGCGGGTCCAGGCCATGACGGGTGACGGCGCGCTGACCATGGAGGCGGACGCGGTGGTCCTCGCGCTGCCGGCCTTCGCGGCGGCGGAGCTGCTGCGCCCGCACTCCCCGCTCGCCGAGGCGGAACTCTCGGCCATCCCGCACGCCTCGACGGCCGTCATCACGATGGCCTTCTCCCGGACGCGGGCCCATTTCCTGCCGGAGGGCAACGGGTTCCTGGTCCCGCCGGTGGACGGGCACACCCTGAAGGCCGCGTCCTTCCTGTCCAACAAGTGGCCGTGGCTGCACGCGGCGGCCCCGGACACCTTCGTCCTGCGGGCCTCGGTCGGCCGGATCGGCGAGGACGAGCTCCTCGGCCGCCCCGACCGGCACCTGGTCCGCTCGGCGATCGCCGAACTCCACCGGGCGGTGGGCCCCATGGGCGAGCCCCTCGCCGCGCGCGTGACGCGCTGGGACCGAGGCCTGCCCCAGTACGGGGTCGGCCACCGCGAGCGGGTCGCGCGGATCCGCGGGGCCGCGTCGAAGCTCCCGGGCCTCGCCCTGTGCGGAGCCGCGTACGAGGGCGTGGGCGTGGCCGCCTGCGTGGCCACGGGCCGGGCCGCCGCCAAGCGGCTCCTGGCCGCGTTCCGCCTCGCCGGCGTTTGAGGCGCGGGTCCGGCAGAGCCCGGTGCCCGCACCATCCAGCCTCGCCGGCGTTTGAGGCGCGGGGTCTGG
>NZ_JBEZMA010000015.1:0-154303 GCF_040652415.1 Streptomyces sp. NPDC048255 | reverse complement strand
GCTCGTACTCGGCCGTACTCGCGCGGTCCGACAACGCGGCGAGGTGCCGTGCCAGGCGGCGCGGGCCCGCGAAGATCGCCCGGACAGGGCCTAGTGCTGTGGCCGGAAAGGTTCACCGGGTCGCGCCGCCCGGCACGGCACTAGCGGGCGAGGGTACGCAGGTGGGTGCGGATGACGCGGACGGCGTTCTCGGCGTCGTCCACGGTGACGGTGAACCGCTTGCCGTCGTCGAGCCTCAGTTCCAGGCCCTCGCCGCGCCGGACGATGATCGCGGTGCCCTTCTCGGGCCGCCAGCGGTGGCCCCAGCCGCCCCACTGCTGCGGGGTGATCCTGGGGAGGAACTCGGCGGAGGTGACCTGCGCCAGGCGGATCTTTCGGCGGGGCAGCCCGATGTGGCCGCAGCGCACCTCCAGGGCCTCGGCGTCGACGGTGACGGCGACGTACACGAAGGTGATGGTTCCGTAGAGGATGAGCAGCCCGGCCGCGAGGCAGCCGACCACGGCCATCAGCAGCGGGATGATGCCGGCGGTCCAGGCGCTGTCGACGGCGAGTTGGATGCCCAGCGCCAGACAGGCCGCACCGGCCGCTGCGAGCAGCCACTGCGCACGGTTCGAGGCCCGGCCCGTCCAGAGCGGACCCGGGGGGTGACCGGTCATGAGTAGCAGCGTACTCACGTTCCGCATGCCCGCCACCGCCTCTCGACCAGTCGGTGCAGCGCGGCTCACGCATCCGCGCCTGCCCGCTCTTGACCTGAACCAAACTTGAGGTTTTACGGTCGTCACATGACCACTCACGAGGCAGTACAGAGCACTCCCGAGCGCTACCGCACGGCGGTGGTGCCGCACATCATGGTGTCCGACGCGGCCGCCGCGATCACCTTCTACCAGCAGGCCTTCGGGGCGGTCGAGGAGTTCCGGCTCGCGGCTCCGGAGGGCGGGGTGCTCCACGCCGAGATCCGCGTCGGCGAGGCCGTGCTGATGCTCGGCGACACCTCCGAAGGCCCCTTCGTCGCACCCTCGGCCCTGGGCGGGACCTCGGTCGCGCTGCACGTGTTCGTGCCGGACGTGGACGCGCTCGCGCGGACGGCCGTGGCGGCCGGCGCGGAACTGATCCATGAGCCGGCGGACCAGTTCCACGGCGACCGGACCGCCATCCTCCGCGACCCGTTCGGCCACCTGTGGGTCTTCTTGACCCACCTGGAGGAGCTGTCGGAGGAGGAGCTGAAGCGCCGCTTCGCGGACACCCCTCAGTAACGACATCCCTTGGTGCGGACACCCCTTGGTCGGGGTGTGCCTTTCGGATGCGGCCGGGCCCCCTGGTGCCCGATCACCCGCCGCCTGGCTCAGGCGGCGGGCTCGGCGCCGCCGCTCGGCAGGAGGCCGACGAGGGCGTCGCGCAGCGCCGGGCGGCGGGCGGTCATGAGGCGGTGCAGGTTCCGCGAGCCGAAGGCCACGCGCTGGGCGCTGCGGCGGCGCTCGGCGTCGTAGGCGCGCAGGGCGGCCGGCAGCCGGGCCGGGCCGGCCTCCGCCACGGCGCGGGTCAGGGCCTCCGCGTCGAGCAGGGCGGTGCAGGCGCCCTGGCCGAGGTTGGGGGTCATGGCGTGGGCCGCGTCCCCGACCAGGGCGACCCGGCCGGCCGCGGTGAAGGAGGGGAGCGCCGGGTACAGGTGGCGCATCTCGTACCGGATCCAGGTGGCGGGGTCGGTCTCGGCCAGGACGCGCGGGATCGGGTCGTGCCACCCGGCGAAGGCGGCCCGCAGCTGTTCGGCGGGGCCACCGGGTCCGGCGGCGGTGACGGGTCCGGCGGCTTTGGCGGACCCCGCGGCTGTGGCGGACCCCGCGGCTGTGGCGGACCCCGCGGCTGTGGCGGATCCGGCGGCAGCGGTGCCCGCGGGGACGGTCGCGTACCAGTTGGTGCGTCCCGGCTCGATGGGCGTCATGCCGAAGAAGCGGCCGTCGCCCCAGGTCTCCCCGTACCGCCCGGTCTCGAATCCGGCGATGCCGATCCAGGCGACGGTGCCGACCTCGCACGGGCGGCTGCGCCCGCCGAAGTGCGCGGTGCGGACGGTGCTGTTGATGCCGTCGGCGCCGACGACGAGGTCGGCACCGAGGGCCGCCGGGTCGGTGAGGTGCTGCCCGTACGCGATCTCCACGCCACCGAGCCCGTCGAGTCCGGCCAGCAGGGCGTCCATCAAGTAGGGGCGCGATATCAGCAGTTCGGGACGGCCCGCCTTGCGCTCGATCCGTTCGAGCGGGAGCGCGGCCAACACCCTGCCGTCGGGGCGCCGGATCGAGGCCCCGCGGTACGGGACCGCACGCGCCCGGAGCGCGTCGCCGAGGCCGAGCCGGTCGAGCGCGGCCTGGGCGGTGGGGTGGATCCCGAAGGCCGTTCCGTAGCGTTCGAGCGTGGTGCGGCGTTCCAGGACGGTCACCTCCCAGCCCGCGCGGCGCAGGCCGACGGCGGTGGCCAGCCCGCCGACCCCCGCTCCGACGACGACGGCTGTGCCCCCGGCTCGTGCCCCCATGACGGACCCCTTCGCTCTCGTGACCACTCCGACCCACGACCACGACCACCACATCCGTGGTACTACACCTGTGGTACCACGGATGTGGTTAAGCTGGCAACGTGAATCAGGACCGGAGGGACCGGCTGCGGGACGCGGCCATCGGCGTACTGGCCGAATCGGGCGGGCGCGGGCTGACGCACCGGGCCGTCGACGCGGCCGCGGCCGTGCCCGCGGGCACGGCCAAGAACTACTTCCCCACCCGCGACGCGCTGTTGCGGGCCGTGGCCGAACGCTGCCTGGAGCAGTACCTGGCCATGGCCGCGGCCCTCGCGGGGGCCGGGCCCGGACCCGCCGGCGCCCGGGAGCTGGCGGCGCTCCTCGCCGGGATGCTGCGCGACGTGGCCGGGCCCGGGCGCCCGCGCGTACTGGCCTATCTGGAGCTCCAGACGGAGGCGGCGCGGCGGCCCTGGCTGGCCGATCTGCTGGACCCGATCGGCGCGGCGGACTTCGCCGCGTACGCGCACCTGCTGCGCTCCGCCGGGCTGCCGGCCGGACCGGAGCGGGTCCGCGCCCTCACCCTGGCCCTGCACGGCGCGCTCCTCCACCTGCTGGCCGGAGCCCCCGGCACGCTGGCCGCGGCCGGCCTCGACGACCTGGAGGCCTTCACCCGCGGCCTGTTGGCCGCCGTCCACCCCGGGGAGGCGCCGTGACCACACGGATCGACCGGGCCGTGGGCGCCGTGCTCGGCTCGGCGGCGGGCGACGCCCTGGGGGGCCCCTACGAGTTCGGGCCCGCCGGTCAGCTGACCGCGCGCGGGCAGGAGATGCGCGGGGGCGGCGGCTGGGACCCAGGCGAGGCCACCGACGACACGCAGATGGCGGTCCTGGTCGGCGAATCCCTGCTGGAGTGCGGCGGCCTCGAACTCCCCGACGTCTTCCGGCGGTTCCAGCGGTGGGCAGCCGGAGAGCCCAAGGACATCGGGCTCCAGACCGAGGACGTACTGACGAACGGCGCCGCCTGGGATCTGGCCGCCGCCCTGCACTTCCAGGTCAATACCCGGGCCGCGGGCAACGGTTCGCTGATGCGCGCCGCCACCTCGGCGGTGTACTTCGCCGCCGCCGGACGTGAGCGGACGATGGACGCGGCCCGGCGGATCGCCGCCCTGACGCACGGCGACCGGGCCGCCTGGGAGGGCACGGCCCTGCTGCACGAGCTCGTACGGGTGGCCCTGGACGGAGCCGATCCGCTGGCCGCCCTCCCCGGCGCGCTGGCCGCGGTGCATCCGGACCACCGCGAACGGTACGGCCGGGTCCTCGCCCCCGACTGGCACCCGGACCTGGCCACCGAGTTCAACGGGGCCGTCTGGCCGTGCCTGGGCTCGGCGGTGTGGGCGCTGCGGACGACCACCGGGTTCGCGGAGGCCGTGCGGGCCGCCGTGGACCTGGGCGGGGACACCGACACGGTGGCGGCGGTGACGGGAACACTGGCCGGGGCCCGGTACGGCCAGGGGGCGGTGCCGCGACACTGGACCGACCCGCTGCACGTGCCGCTGCCCGGCTTCGGGGACCAGGTCCTGGACGCGGACGACCTGCGCGAACTGGCTCAGCGGCTCGCGGCGGCCGGCGCCCGGGCCGCTTCCACTTCCGGATCCGGCTCCGGTTCCGGTCCCGGCTCTGGCACCGAGGCCGAGGTCGACGCCGACGCCGACGCCGCTTCAGGTTCCGGCTGACGCCCGGGGGCGAGCTCCAGACGGCGGCCCCGGAAGGCCGCGCGCAGCCGCCGGTCGTGGGTGACCAGGACCAGGGTGCCCTCGAAGCGGGCCAGGGCCGCCTCCAGTTCCTCCACCACGGCCGGGGCCAGGTGGTTGGTCGGCTCGTCCAGCAACAGCAGGTCGAGCGGCCCCGCCACCAGCCGGGCCAGCTCGAGCTTGCGGCGCTGGCCGGCCGAGAGGGCGCGTACCGGCTTGCCGAGATCGCCGGGTTCGAGCAGCCCGAGAGCGGCGACCCGGTCGGCGTACTCCTCGCCGAACACCTCGACAGTGTCGCGCCGTTCGCGGGCCCACAGGTCGTCCTGCCGCAGGATCCCCACCCGCGGTGAGGTGCGTACGAGGCCCTGGGCGGGCTCGTCGAGTTCACCGGCGAGAAGCCGCAACAGGGTTGACTTCCCCGCCCCGTTGGGACCGGTGACCAGGAGCCGCTCGCCCGGTTCGAGGCGCAGGGAGAGCGGCGCGAGGCGTCCCGGCACGGCGGCCGCGGCCAGCTCCACCACCGCGGCGGAGCCCGAGGTGAACCGCCCGGTGAAGGTGAGCGGGCGCGGCGGCGGCGGAACGGGGTGCTCGGTCAGCCGGTGCAGCCGCTCCCGGGCCGTGCGGATCCGGCCGGCCGCGCCGTGGGTGCGGGAACGGGCCCGGAAGGCGCCCGCCCCGCTGAAGCCGCGGGGCAGTTTCCGCGGGATCCCGGCGAACCGCGCGATGTTGGTGTCGGCGAGCCGCTCGGCGTCACGGACCTGCTCCAGCCACTCCTCGTACTCCCGCTCCCAGCGGGCCCGTTCGGCGGCCTTGGCGGTGCGGAAGCCGGCGTAGCCGTTGCCGTAGCGGCGTACCGTACGGCGGTCCCCGTCCACCTCCAGGATCGCGGTCGTGACCCGGTCGAGGAAGATCCGGTCGTGGGTGACGGCGACGACGGTGCCACGGTGGGTGCGCAGCCTCTCCTCCAGCCAGCCGACGGCTTTGTCGTCGAGGTCGTTGGTGGGTTCGTCGAGGAGCAGCAGTTCGGGTTCGGCGGCGAGGGTGGCCGCGAGGGCGAGCCGGGAGCGCTGCCCGCCGGACAGGGTGCCGAGGAGGCGGTCCGGGTCGAGCGGGGCGCGTTCGCCGAGGCGGCGCAGGGTGGTCGCGACCCGGCGTTCGGCGTCGGGGCCGCCGCGCGCCTCGTAGGCGGCGACGAGGTCCCCGTACGCGGCGAGTCCCTCGGGACCGGCCTCGCGCAGGCGGGCTTCGGCGTCCCGGATCCGGCGTTCCAGGGCGCGCAGACCGGCGAGCGCGAGGTCGATCGCCTCGCCGACGCGGGCGGTCGGCGGGAGGTCGAGGGTCTGGGCGAGGTGGCCGAGGCCGCCGGGCGCGGTGACGGTGATCTCGCCGTGGTCGGGGCGTTCCCGTCCGGCGAGGAGGCGGAGCAGGGTGGATTTTCCGCAGCCGTTGTCGCCGACGATTCCGACCCGCTCGCCGGGCCGGACCGTGAAGCTGACGCGGTCCAGGACGACACGGGTGTCGTAGCTCTTGGCCACCTCGGACAGGACGATCTGGCGGGAGGCGAGTGGAGCATGCAAGGGCGGTTCCTCAGGTCGGCAGAGATCGAAGCGAGACGATACGCTCCGTCTCGCGATCTCGACAGTAGCCGACCGGGATGAGTCCCGCAAGACGTTACGTCTCGCCAGTGGGGGTCAGGTGGGATCAGCGGTCAGACGGTCAGACTCAGACGGTCAGGTGCTACGCGACGACCGCGCCCTGTCCAGCGAGCAGTCGGCCCTCCGCATAGCCGAGGGCGGCGGCGGGGAGCTCCTCGTGCCGGCCGCTGCGCAGGACGGTCAGCGTGCCGGTGACGGGCAGGCCGGGCCCGGGCGCCGCGCCGATGCGGCGCAGCGCCTGTACGGCGACGGCCTCGGCGGACCCGTGGAACACGAGGTCCGCGCCCCCGGTCCGCGCGGCCAGGGCGGCGCGGATGGGGTCCTCGACCAGCTCGTAGTGCGTGCAGCCGAGCACCACGTCGGTGACGTCGGCGGGAGTCAGCGCGGCGGCCGCGGCCACGGCGGTGGCGACGGCGGTCTCGTCCGCGGCCTCCACGGCCTCGGCGAGGCCGGGGCAGGGCACCTCGGTGACCGGGACCCCGGCGGCGAAGTCACGGATCAGCCCGCGCTGGTAGGGACTGCCGGTGGTCGCGGGGGTGGCCCAGATGGCCACGCGGCCGCCGGCGGCCGCGGCGGGCTTGATCGCCGGGACGGTGCCGATGACCGGGATCGCGGGCTCCAGCTCGGCCCGCAGGGCCGGCAGGGCGTGCACGGTGGCGGTGTTGCAGGCCACGATCAGCGCGTCCGGCCGGTGCGGTGCGGCGGCCTTGGCGACGGCGAGCGCCCGCTCGGTCAGCGAAGCGGGGGTCCGCGGGCCCCACGGCATCCCGTCGGGGTCGGAGGAGAGGAGCAGATCGGCGTCCGGCCGCAGCCGCCGCATCGCGGCGGCCGCCGCGAGGAGGCCGATTCCGGAGTCCATGAGCGCGATCTTCACCCGGCCACCTTAGTCGAAGCCCCCGCCGAACCCGCCCGGCCCCCGCCCCCCGGCGGGTCCACGGGCCCCGCCGAAACCCCCACCCGCAGGCAGGCCCACGCCCCGGCAGACCCCACCACCCCGGCAACCCCACCGCGCCGCGCGCCCACGATCCGGACCGGACTCCCCCGCGGTACCCAGGCCCCGCCAGGACACCACCACCCACCGGCGGTGCGGCGGGACAGAGGCGGACGAAACCGCACCCAGGGCCCGGCCACCGCGTCCACGCACCGAAGCCGACGCCTCCACACCCGCCCGGCCAACCCGCCACACCCAGGACCCGGGTGAGCGGCCTCCTGGAGCCCGACCCCGCCCGCCAGTGCACTGCCACCCAGGCACCGTGGCCTCGTGCCGATGCCGGCAGCTGCCCGCACCCGCCCGGTCAACCCGGCGCGTCCAGGGCTCGGGTGACCGGCCTCCCGGGACCCGTCCCCGCCCGCCAGTGCACCGGCACCCGCCCGACTGAGCCGCACCCAGAGCCCGGGGCGCCATAGCCGCGCGCAGGTGCCCGCAGACACCGCGCACCCGCGGTCAACCCGCCGCACCCGGGACCCGGGTGAGTAGCCTCCTGGAGCCCGACCCCGCCCGGCAGGGCCGCACCCAGGGCCCCCGGGGCGCCATGGCTGCGCGTCGGCGCCGGCAGTCACCACGCACCCGCCCGGCCACCCCCGCACCCGGAACCCGGGCGAGCGGTCGCCCGGGGACCGCCCCTGCCCGCCAGGACACCGCCACCCACCCGACGAAGCCCCACCCAGGGCCCAAGCTCCGGTGGCCCCGCGCCGAAGCCGACACCCCCGCACACCCTGCCGGTCAACCCGCCGCAGCCGGGGCCCGGGTGAGCGGTCGCCCGGGGCGGCCCTGCCCGCCCGGCAAAGCCTCCCCGACGCGGGCCCGGGGCGCAGCCCGGCCTGGCCGGGCAAGGCACAGCCCGCACCGCACGGCTCCGCACCGCGCGGCTCCGCACATCCTCCCGACAGGGCCCGGTCCGGCGGGGTGCGCGACACGCGTCGTCGGGCCCGGCACACTGCCGCCATGGGCCCCCTCCTCGCCGCCTGTGCGGCCTACGCCTCCCTCGCCGCCTGGCTCTGGCTCACCCTCGCCCAGGGCATGTTCTGGCGCACCGACGTCCGCCTGCCGCCCCGTACCGCCCCGGCCCGCTGGCCGTCCGTCGCGATCGTCGTCCCCGCCCGGGACGAGGCCGCGGTGCTCCCGTACAGCCTGCCCTCCCTCCTCGCCCAGGACTATCCCGGCGAGGCGGAGGTGATCCTGGTCGACGACGGCAGTTCGGACGGCACCGGCGACCTGGCGCTGCGGCTGTCCCGCGAGCACCCCGGGCTGCCCCTGACCGTGGTCTCCCCCGGCGACCCCGGCCCCGGCTGGACCGGGAAGCTCTGGGCGCTGCGCCACGGCATCGCCCTCGCCCGCACCGCGCACGCCGACGAGCCCGACTACCTCCTCCTCACCGACGCCGACATCGCGCACGAGCCCGACAGCCTCCGCGAACTGGTGGCCGCCGCCACCTCCGCCGACCTCGACCTCGTCTCCCAGATGGCCCGGCTCCGCGCGGTCAGCCCGTGGGAACGGCTCGTCGTACCGGCCTTCGTCTACTTCTTCGCCCAGCTGTACCCCTTCCGCCGGATCAACCGCCCCCGCTCCCGCACGGCGGCGGCCGCCGGCGGCTGCGTCCTGCTGCGCACCGCGGCGGCCGTCCGGGCGGGCGTGCCCGATTCCATCCGCCAGGCCGTCATCGACGACGTCTCGCTCGCCCGCGCGGTCCAGCGCTCGGGCGGCCGGATCTGGCTGGGGCTGGCGGAGCGGGTGGACAGCGTGCGCCCGTACCCCGCGCTCGCGGACCTGTGGCGGATGGTCTCGCGCAGCGCGTACGCCCAACTGCGCCACCAGCCGCTCCTGCTGGCGGGGACGGTGGCCGGGCTGGTGCTGGTCTATCTCGTGCCCCCGGTGGCGCTCCTCGCAGGACTGGCGGCCGGCCGCCCGGACGTAGCCTGGGCCGGGGGGCTGGCCTGGCTGCTGATGGCCGGCACCTACCTGCCGATGGTGCGCCACTACCGGCAGCCCGCCGCGCTCGCGCCGCTGCTTCCGTTCACCGCCCTGCTGTACCTGCTGATGACGGTCGATTCGGCCGTCCAGCACTACCGGGGCCGCGGCGCGGCCTGGAAGGGCCGTACCTATGCCCGCCCCAGCGACGCCTGAAACGGTGAACTACTGCACGAAACAGCGTCATCCGAGGTCACCGCATTGTGACGCTGCGTCAGCAAGAAGTCGGTGCACCACGCAACCGATGAGTACGAGTACGAACAAGCTGGGGTGGAAGTGGCGAAATCGTGCACGTGAACGTCAAGTGAAAGCTGGGGTCCTGACCTGCGAATATGCAGGTCAGGGGGGTGTTGACGACACCTCGCTATGGACCCGGTGAAGTCGTGGGCTTAACTTAGGTCCCATGACCTCCCCCCGCTCCACTTATGGCGGCGGTTACTACTCCGCGCCCTCCTTCCCGGACACCCCCATCTACGACTCCCTCGTCGCCGAACGCGGCACTCCGCAGATCGCCCCGATCCGCGTCCCCGCCGCGTACGACTCCCCGAGTGCCGGGTATTCGAGCGGTGGGTACCTGCCGGCCCTCGCCTCGGCCATGCCCGCGCTGCCCCCGGCCATGCCGCAGCAGCAGGCCCCGGCGTACGGCTACCCGTACCAGCAGCAGGCCGCGCCGATGCCGCTGCAGCACGCGCCCGCGCCGTACATCCCGCAGCAGCAGCCGCTCGCGGCCCGTGCGGGATACGCGCCGCAGCCCCATCCGCAGCAGCCCCGTCCGGTGCCCGCGAGCACCGGGTACGAGGCCATGCGCCCGGCCGCTCCGCGTCCGATGCAGGCCCCGGCCCAGGTCCCGGCCGCCTCGTACGAGGACCCGTACGGCCGCCCGTACCAGGGGCGCGGCTACTGACGGATCCGCTGGGACCGACTGGGGAGGTCACGGGGGCGGCTGGCACTATGCCCCCATGGCGAACTTGTATGTCCGGGCGCTCCACGTGCATCCCGTCAAATCGGTAGCGGGAACCGCTCCCGACGAGGTGGCCGTGGAGCCCTGGGGCCTGTCCGGGGACCGGCGGTGGGCGCTGGTCGACGCCGGGGGCGCGGTCATCACGCAGCGCCAGCAGCCGCGCCTGGCACTGGCGGCGGCCCGGCCGACGGGGGACGGCGGGATCGCGGTGTCCGCGCCGGGCATGGCCGGACTGGTCGTGGAGGTGCCCGGGCCGGGGCCGCTGGAGCCGGTCCTGCTGTTCGGCAAGAAGGTCGAGACGGTGGCCGCGGCGAGCGCCGCGGCCGACTGGTTCAGTGACTACCTCGGGGTGCCGGCGCGGCTCGTGCACCTGGACGACCCGGCCGTGCGCCGGCCCGTGGACCCGGCCTACGCGCTGCCGGGCGAGACGGTGAGCCTGGCCGACGGCTATCCGCTGCTGCTCACCACCGACGCCTCGCTGGACGCGCTCAACTCGCTGATCGCGCAGGGGGACCACCCCGAGGAGGGGCCCGTGCCCATGAACCGGTTCCGGCCCAATGTGGTGGTCTCCGGCGCCGAGGCCTGGGCGGAGGACGGCTGGGGCCGCCTCGCGATCGGCGACGCCGTCTTCCGCGGCGCCCGCGAGTGCAGCCGGTGCATCGTCACCACCACCGACCAGAGCACCGCGCGGCGGGGCAAGGAGCCGCTGGCGACGCTCGCCCGGCACCGGCGGATCGGCAAGTCGCTGGCGTTCGGACGGCAGCTGGTGCCGGTGCGGCTGGGCACGGTGCGCGTGGGGGACGAAGTCCGCGTCCTGGGATGACTCACCCCGGACCGCCCTGCTGGAATGACACCTTCGAGGGTCTCTCGAGTACTGCTGGAACCAACGTGCACGACGCGGCCGTTGGATCATCCGAGACGGGTGCACACTCATGACGCGTCATGGGAGTGCACGCCGGGAAGGTGCGGGGACCACGCGCCGGACCGGATGACCACAGAGGCAGACGGGGGCGAGGGGGAGCCGGACCGTGCGGACAGCAATGGGTGTGTGGCGTTGGCGGCGCAATCCGCTGCGCCGACCGACCGATCTTTTCGAGGCGTGGGTGGCGTTCGCCGCTCTTGTGTGCGTCCTGGTGGTGGCCCCGGCCGTGGGCTGCCTGGCGGGACTTCAGGTGGACGGGACCTTGCAGCGGGCCGCGCGCGAGCAGCGGCAGGAGCGCTACCTCGTCCCGGCGACGGTGGTCCGCCAGGCCCCGGGGGCGGCCGGGGAGGCGTCCGCCGATCCTTCGGCGCGGCAGCAGGCCCCGCAGCGCACGCAGATCGTGGCCGCCTGGACCGCGCCCGACGGCAGCAGCCACGAGGGCACGGTGCCGGCCGCGGAGGAACCGCCGCGTCCGGGCGACCGGTTCCGGATATGGACCGACACCAACGGCCAGGTGGTGGGGCAGCCGCTCGACCCGGCCGCCGCCTCCCTCCACGCCGGGATGGCGGGCGCGGCCGCCGCGATCTGCGCGGCCGCGCTGGTGGAGACGGTCCGGCGGCTGGTCGTACGCCGGCTCATGCATCAGCGGTACATATGTCTGGACCGCGCGTGGGCGGCGGCCGGGCCGGACTGGGGCCGGGCGGGCGCGGGCAGCTGACCTGGCAACTCACCGGCCCCGCGCGCGCTACGGTGGGACGGCCAGATCAGTCGGCTTCGGGCGGCTCCGGTGGCTTCGACAGCGCGAGTACGAGGGTGGGGGCACGACAGCACCATGGCTCAGGGCACGGTCCAGGTGACGCACGGCGGGACGTCGCGGTGGCGGCGCCGCTCCGGTGAGTATCCGACGCTGACCGCCGCGCTGGCCGTCGCGGGCGACGGGGACGTCCTGTCGATCGCCCCCGGCACCTACCGGGAGAACCTGGTGCTGCATCATGCCGTCACCCTGCGCGGCCCCGAGGGCGGGCTCGGGTCGGTGCGCATCGCCCCGCTCGACGGGGTCCCGCTGACCGTGCGCGCCTCGGCCGTGGTGCAGGACCTGCACCTGGAGGGCCAGGACCGGGCGGCGCCCGCGCTGCTCGTCGAGGACGGCGCTCCGGAACTGACCGATCTGCGGGTGCACACCCGCTCGTCGGCCGGGATCGAGGTCCGCGGCAGCGGGGCCCGGCCCCTGGTGCGGCGGTGCACGGTGGAGAACCCGACCGGGGTCGGCATCGCCGTACTGGACGGCGGCGGCGGGGTGTTCGAGGAGTGCGAGGTGGTGGCCGCCGGGCAGGCCGGGGTCTCGGTCCGCGGCGGCGGGCACCCGCGGCTGGAGCGCTGCCGGGTCCACCACGCCACGGGCACGGGCATCGGCATCACCGGTGAGGGCTCAGGCCTGGAGGCGCTGGGCTGCGAGGTGTACGAGATCAAGGGCACCGGCGTGCAGGTCGCGGCGCGGGCCACGGCCCGGCTGACGGACTGCGCGGTGCACCGCACCTCGACGGACGGGGTCACCCTCGACACGGACGCGGTGCTGATGCTGGCGGGCTGCGACATCCACGACATCCCGGAGAACGCGGTGGATCTGCGCTCCCGTTCGGTGCTGACGCTCAGCCGCACCACGGTGCGCCGGTTCGGCCGCAACGGCCTGTCGGTGTGGGACCCGGGCACCCGGGTCGATGCCGACTCCTGCGAGATCCACGACAGTACGGGCGACTATCCGGCGGTGTGGATCAGCGACGGGGCCACCGCCTCGCTGAACTCCTGCCGGGTCCACGACGTGCCGGACGCGGTGTTCGTCCTGGACCGCGGTTCGCGGGCCGACGTGGTCGACAGCGACCTGTCCCAAGTGCGCAACACGGCCGTCTCGGTGAGCGACGGGGCCACCGCGCAGCTCGACGACTGCCGGATCCGGGAAGCGGCCACGGGCGCCTGGTTCCGCGACCACGGCAGCGGCGGCACCCTCGCCAACTGCACCATCGACGCCGTCCAGACCGGCGTGATCGTGACCAAGGGCGCCGATCCGTCCCTGGAGCGGTGCACGGTCACCTCCCCCGCCGAGGCCGGGTTCTACGTGTCGGCGGGCGGCCGCGGCACCTTCACCTCCTGCCGGGTCACGGGCAGTTCCGGTTTCGGCTTCCACGTGCTCGACGGCTGCCGCACCACGCTGACGCGCTGCCACACCGAGCGCTGTGCGCGCGGGGGCTACGAGTTCGCCGAGGACGGGCCCCTCGCGCAGGAGTGCACCAGCGACGAGTCCGGCCCGCGGCTGGCGGCCCAGGCGTCCTCGGGCGGCGCGTTCGCCGGGGCGCAGACGGCGATCCGTACGGTCACCGCGGCACAGGGCCCCGTACCTGGGGCGGCGGACATGCCCGCGCCGCGGCCCGCGGACCTGCCGGACGGCCCGGCGGCGGCAGGGGCCGCGCGCGGCTCGGGCGAGGTGCTGGGCCAGCTCGACGCACTGGTCGGCCTGGAGAGCGTGAAGCGCGAGGTGCGCGCGCTGACCGACATGATCGAGGTGGGCCGGCGCAGGCAGCAGGCGGGACTCAAGGCGGCCTCGGTGCGCCGCCACCTGGTCTTCACGGGCTCCCCCGGCACCGGCAAGACCACGGTCGCCCGGCTGTACGGGGAGATTCTCGCCTCCCTCGGGGTGCTGGAGCGCGGGCACCTGGTCGAGGTCTCCCGGGTGGACCTGGTCGGCGAGCACATCGGGTCCACGGCGATCCGCACGCAGGAGGCCTTCGAGCGGGCACGCGGCGGGGTGCTGTTCATCGACGAGGCGTACGCGCTGGCCCCGGAGGACTCGGGCCGGGACTTCGGGCGCGAGGCGATCGACACGCTGGTGAAGCTGATGGAGGACCACCGGGACGCCGTGGTGGTGATCGTCGCCGGGTACACGGCGGAGATGGACCGCTTCCTGACCGTCAACCCGGGTGTGGCCTCGCGTTTCTCCCGGACCATCACCTTCGGCGACTACGGGCCGCAGGAGTTGCTGCGGATCGTGGAGCAGCAGGCGGAGGAGCACGAGTACCGGCTCGGTGACGGCACGGCCGAGGCGCTGCTGGAGTACTTCACGGAGCTGCCCAAGGGCCCGGCCTTCGGTAACGGCCGCACCGCGCGCCAGACCTTCGAATCGATGGTCGAGCGGCACGCGGGACGGGTGGCGCAGCTGTCGGAGCCGGGCACGGACGAGCTCACCCTGCTGTTCCCGGCGGATCTGCCGGCGCTGCCCGCCCTGCCGGCTCCTTGCTGACGCCGACACCGACGCCGACGCCGAGCCGCTGACCCGGTACCTCCGGTACTCCCGGCATCCCCGGTACGCCGGCCCGTGCGGCCGCGTCCAACCGGGCGAGCAGGGCGTCGCGTTCGGCGGCGAAGGCGGGATCCGCCTGGTAATCGGAGTGGCCGAGGATCGGGGCGGGCAGCGGGTGGCGGGCGCTGCGCCCGTAGGCGACCGGGTCGGCCAGCGGGCCGCGGTCCACGCCCTCGGGGGTGCCGGGGAGCACCGGGCCGCCGATGGGGTCGGTGGCCCGCCACAGGTTGCGCCAGCAGTCGACCTCCCGATGGAGCACGGCGAGCGGCCCGGGGCCGAAGTGGGCGGGGAACCAGCGTCCGTAGAGCCGGCTGAGCGGGGAGCCGTAGGTGAGCAGGGCGACCCTGCGGCGGACGGGCGGCGGCAGTTGCCAGACGGCGGCCGCCGCGAGCACGCTTCCCTGGGAGTGGCCGGAGATCACCAGGCGGCCGCCGGTGCGGCCGGTCCAGCCGGTCATCCGCCAGGTCAGGTCGGGG
Organism: Streptomyces sp. NPDC048255; assembly: GCF_040652415.1. Taxonomy (NCBI): domain Bacteria; kingdom Bacillati; phylum Actinomycetota; class Actinomycetes; order Kitasatosporales; family Streptomycetaceae; genus Streptomyces; species Streptomyces sp. NPDC048255. The sequence continues at coordinate 139,716 of NZ_JBEZMA010000015.1, read as the reverse complement.
ACGGCCCGCTCGGCGTAGCAGGGCGGCGCGAAGGGGTGCGCGGCGCGCGGCCAGAAGGTGCCGACGTCCCACAGGATGCCGATGGTGCGGCGGGCCGCGGGGTCCCGGTAGGCGCGCCGGCCCCAGGCGACGAACAGGACGAACCCGAGGCCGATGAGCCAGGACCCGGCTTCCTGCGCGGCGCGGGCGGCGGCTTCCAGCAGCGGGTGGGCGCCGCGGGCGGCCTCCCCCGGGACCTGCCCGCTGAGCCATGCCCCGGCGAGGGCGCCCGTGCCGAGCAGCAGGGTGATCCCGGAGACGGCCCCTGCGAACCAGGGCGCGGAATCGGTGAGCGCGGCGGCGGCCCGGGCTCCGGCGATCCGCCGGCTGCGGGCCGCGTCCGGCCGCTCACCCGGGTACTCGGCGGCCACGCCCGCGGCCAGCCGGCGCCGGACGCGGGCGCCGCGCACCACGAACCAGACGGCGAGCAGGGCCAGTACGAGGAGCAGCGGGGGCAGTACGGCGGCCTGCCAGGACAGCAGCACGGGCGGCCCGGGCAGCGGGGCTCCGGCCATCCCGGGGGTGGCGCCCCCGTCGAGCCAGTCGGCGACGCGCTGGGCGACCCCGCCGGACATCACCCCGCCGAGCGCGCAGCCCAGCATGGCGATGGCGGGCCCGCCGAGGCCGCGCAGGGCGGCGGCCGGGTCGGGTGCCCGGCGGTGCAGGTGTGCCGCGACGGCGGCGAGGGCGAGCACGCCGAGGCCCTGGCCGAGCATGAGCGCGCCGAAGGCGAAGTCCCCGGGGAGCCGCCCGGCGGAGGTCCAGCCGGGGCGCGACCAGCCGGCGTACAGCAGGACGGCGACGAGGAGGCCGAGGGCGGCGCCGGGCAGCAGGGTGACGGCGGCCCGGTCGCGGTGGTGGTCGGCCCGGGCTTCGGTACGGCCGCGGCGGCAGACGACCCAGACCACCGCGAGGGCCCCGGCGGCGAGCAGCGCCTCCACCGTCCAGCCGAGGGCTTCGAGTACGGGGGCGCCGGCCCGGCGGTCGTAGCGGGCGGTGGGTACGGCGACGGCTGCGGCGACGGTGAGCAGCCCGGCGGCGGTGTGCGCGGCGCGCAGCCGGGCCACGAGCCTGCGCCCGTACCAGAATCCGGGGCGGCCGAGCGCGGGCACGCCGTCGCGGGCGCTGCCGGGAGCGGTGTCCGGGCCGGCGGCGAGGGGGCCGGTGGTGAGGGGGCCGGTGGTGAGGGGGCCGGTGGTGAGGGGGCCGGCGGTGACCGGATCGGTGGTGACCGGGTCGGCGGCGCCCGCGGGGGGCGGCTGGGATTCGTAGGCGTTCCAGGTGCGCTTCGACAGGTACCAGAGCAGTCCGGTCAGGGCCGCCGGGACGAGCGCGCCCAGCGCGAGGCGGCGGCCGGGCTGGGACCACCAGCCGCCGTCGGAGAGGAAGGAGAGCCAGGAGCGGGAGCCGGTGCAGCCGCCGGAGCCCGCGCACTGCCAGGCGACCAGGTCGAGCGCGACCTCGCAGGCGGCGCAGACCAGGAGCACGGTGAGGCTGAGGGCGAGGATCCGTACGAGCACCCCGTACGTGCGCACCGCGCGGCGGGCCGGGCGGGCGGCGGGCGTGGCCGGGCGGGCCCAGTGGGCGAGGTTGACGACCATGAAGGGCAGGAGCAGCAGCCACAGCGCGCGGGTGCCGTTGCCGGAGGTGAGCCGGGACCAGCAGTAGGCCTCGGGGACGGGCCGGCCGGCGTACCGCTCGGGGTGGGTCTCGGCGTCGGCGTCGTCGGTGCGGCGGAAGACGGCGGCGGTGGAGTCCCCGGTGACGCGGACGGTGCGGGGGTCGCCGAGCATCTCGCCGGGGGTGGCGCCGCCGACGCCGTGGACCAGGAGTTCGAGGGCGAGGGGCGGGGCCGGACGCCGGGGGGTGGCGTCTTCCGGGCTGCCCAGGGGGTCCGGGCTGTCCGGGGGCCTTCCGGCGCTGCGTTCGGTGCTCGGGCCGTACTCGGTGCTCGGGCTCTGCTCGATGCTCGGGCTCTGCTCGGTGTTCAGGCTCTGCTCAGTGTTCAGGCTGTGCTCGGGGCTGGGGCTGACTTCGGCGCTTGGGCTGTCTGGGGTGTCCGGCACGGCGGGCTCCGCTCGCGGGGCGGTTTCGGCGCGGTTCCAGCATCTCCCGCGACGGACGGCCGAACCAGTCCCCCGGGGCGAATTCAGCCTCCGGAGCGGACATCTGACGGTCAGCCAGTTAGGGTGGCCCGCATTCGCCTTCCGCACCTCACCCGAGGGGGTAAGCCATGGGTCGCCGACTCCGCCCGGTGGGGCTGGACTTCGCCGAGGACGCACCGGTCCGCCTGGTCTTCACTGCCGAGACGAAGGCGTCGCCCGAGGCCGTCTACCAGGCCTTGGCCGAGGAGGTCGAGGGCTGGCCGAGGTGGTTCAGGGCGGTCACCCTGGCCCGGCCCACCCACGGCGGCGCGGGCCGCGCGATCAAGCTGATGGGCGGGGTCCGCTTCCAGGAGACCATCATGGCGGCGGATCCCGAGCAGCGGTACGCCTACCGGGTCGACGAGACCAACGCCCCCGGGGTCCGCGCCCTGTTGGAGGAGTGGCGGCTGACGCCGGCCGGCTCGGGCACGCACGTGCGCTGGACCTTCGCCGCGGACGGGCCGACCCCTTTCCGGCTGGCCCTGACCGCCCTCCGCCCGGGCCTGGGCCACTCGTTCCGCACGGCGGTCCGCACGCTGGACGGGCGGCTGGCCGTACGGCGCCGGGCGGACCAGTAGCCGGGGCCGGTCCGCCCCGTAAGGCGGGACGGCCGGTCAGGCCGCGGGCTCGCGCCAGACCCCGGTCGTCAGGAGCGTGTCGAGGGTGGCGGCGTACGGGGCGATGTCGAGCCCCTGGGCCGCCAGCCACTCGTCGGAGTAGTACTTGTCGAGGTACCGGTCGCCCGGGTCGCACAGCAGGGTGACGACGCTGCCCTTGTGGCCCGCCGCCGCCATCTCCGAGACGATCTTCAGGGCGCTCCACAGGCCGGTGCCGGTCGAACCGCCCGCCTTGCGGCCGATGGCCTGTTCCAGCGCACGGCAGGCGGCGACGCTCGCCGCGTCCGGGACCTTCATCATCCGGTCGATGGCGCCCGGGACGAAGCTCGGCTCCATCCGGGGGCGGCCGATGCCCTCGATGCGCGAGCCGCAGTCGCTGCTCGCGTGCGGGTCGTGGTTGGTCCAGCCGTCGAAGAAGCAGGAGTTCTCCGGGTCCGGGACGCACAGGCGGGTGTCGTGCTGCATGTAGTGCACGTAGCGCGCGATGGTCGCGGAGGTGCCACCGGTGCCGGCGGTCGCCACGATCCAGGAGGGCTCGGGGTAACGCTCCAGGCGCAGCTGCTGATAAATCGATTCTGCGATGTTGTTGTTGCCGCGCCAGTCGGTGGCTCGCTCGGCGTAGGTGAACTGGTCCATGTAGTGGCCCCCGGTGCGGGCCGCGAGCTCCGCCGACTCCTCGTACATCTTCATCGGGTCGTCGACGAAGTGGCATTCGCCGCCGTGGAATTCGATGAGGCGACACTTCTCCGGGCTGGTCGTGCGCGGCATGACGGCGATGAACGGGACGCCGATCAGCTTGGCGAAGTACGCCTCGGAGACGGCGGTGGAACCGGAGGAGGCTTCGATGACCGGGCGGCCGGGGCGGACCCAGCCGTTGCAGAGGGCGTAGAGGAAGAGCGAGCGGGCGAGGCGGTGCTTGAGGGAGCCCGTCGGGTGCGTGGACTCGTCCTTGAGGTAGAGGTCGATGCCCCAGGCCTCGGGGAGAGGGAAACGCAGCAGGTGGGTGTCGGCGGAGCGGTTGGCGTCCGCCTGGACCTTGCGGACGGCCTCCTTGAGCCAGGCGCGGTAGTCCGCGTCGCTGCGGTCTACGTCGACGGTCGTGGCGGTGGTACCGGTCGTGGCAGCCGTGGCGGTCGGACGGGTCGTGCTCATGCGCCGTGCTCCTTAGGTATGTCTCTTCGCCCCCTGCTTTCGAAATGTACCTCCCTCACCTGCACAAACAGTCACTTTGGGTTCCTATGCGAAACGCTTTCGATCGCGTTCGGTTGCACTGCGGCGCACCGTAGGTGACCCTGGTGGAGCATTACCGAGGGTGCAGCACCCGTAACACTCATGTCGGGGAGTCGCAGCCGTGAACAGTCATTCCCGCAGGCACTGCGTCGTCGAACTGCAGGCCTTGCCGTCGCGGATAGGCCAGATCCGCAGAATCGTTTCTGCGCAATTGCGCCACTGGCAGCTCGATCCGCTCATAGACCGGGCGGCGCTCGGTGTGACGGAACTGCTCAGCAACGTCCACCGCCACGCGCAGCCGGACAAGACCTGCACGGTCGAGATCGAGCTCCGCCTCGGGCGGCTCACGGTCTCGGTCTTCGACAGCGATCCCCGGCTCCCCGTCCTGCGCGAGACGCAGCCCGGTTCGCTGGAGACCTGCGGACGCGGGCTCGCGCTCGTCGCGGCGGTCAGCGAGGCGTGGGGCGCGCGGCACCAGGCCGACGGTCCGGGCAAGGTGGTCTGGTTCTCGCTCCGGACCCATCCCGCGTCCTCGGCGCCGCCGCACCCGGTGTCGATCGGGTCCAAGCCCGTACGGGAGCCCGCGCGGGCGGTGCTCGTCGCCGTGGAGCCGGGAACCGCCGCGGCGGGCCTGCCGGTGGCCGCGACGATCGGTGCCAGGCCGGGGTAGGCCGCGGGACCCCTGCGGGCGTCCCGGCCGGCGGCGCCGCGGACCGGCCGGGACGCCCGCGGCCGGCGGCGCTGCGGACCGCCCCTGCCGCCCGGCCCGGCCCCCGGCGTCCGGCCGGCCCGGAGCCCGCCGGTGCGCGGCCGTACGAGGGGACCGGCCCGAGGTCGTGTCCGCTGCCTAGGCCGGCGCCCCCAGGGTCCCCAGCGGGTCGTCGAGCACCGGCTGCCAGGCCAGCTCCGCCGCGCCGACCAGGCTGTTGTGGTCAAGGGTGCACGGCAGGATCGGCACGCCCCCGCTGCGCCCCCACAGGCTCCGGTCCGCGACCACCGCGCGCAGCCGTTCCGGGTCGGCGTGCAGCAGTTCCCGGTGCAGACCGCCCAGGATGATCCGGTCCGGGTTCAGGATGTTCACCAGGCCCGCGAGGCCGAGCCCGAGACGGTCGATGAGCTCCTCGGCAGCTGCCCGTACCGCGGGCTGCGCGTACTCCTCGCGCAGCAGGTCGCGGGCCTGCTGGAGCAGCGACACCTCGGGGCCGGGCGTACGGCCCGCCGCGGTCAGGAAGGCCAGCGGGTCCGCCTCCACGTCCAGGCAGCCGCGGCTGCCGCAGTGGCAGGCGCGCCCCTCCGGGTTCACGGTGAGGTGGCCGACCTCCAGGGCCAGGCCCGAACTCCCGCTGTGCAGACGGCCGTCGAGCACCAGCGCCCCGCCGACGCCGCGGTGCCCGGTGGCCACGCACAGCAAGTGCTGGGCGCTGCGGCCGGCGCCGTGCCGGTGCTCGGCCAGCGCCGCGAGGTTGACGTCGTTCCCGGTCAGGGCGGGGCCGTCGATCCCGGCCGCCTTCACGCACTCGGCGAAGATCGCCCGTACGGGAGAACCGGCCGGCCAGGCCAGGTGCAGCGGGTTCAGCGCCGTGCCGTCCGGTTCGGCGACGGCCGAGGGCACTGCGAGCCCGGCGCCGACGCAGCGGCGCCCGGTCTGTTCGAGCAGCGCCGCACCCGCTTCCACCACCGCGCCGAGTACCTGCGCCGGGTCGGCGGAGACGGTGACCTTGCCGGGTGCGGTGGCCACGATCCGGCCGCCGAGACCGACCAGGGCGGCCCGGAAGCCGTCCGAGTGCACCTGGGCGGCCAGCGCCACCGGGCCGTTCTCGTCCACCGAGAGGCGGTGGGAGGGGCGGCCCTGGGTGCCGCCGCCCGCGCCGCCGGGCCGGGAGTCGACACGGATCAGCCCGAGCGCCTCCAGCTCGGCGGCGACGGCCCCGGCCGTGGCCCGGGTGACGCCGAGCTCGGCCGTCAGGACCGCCCGGGTCGGGGCGCGGCCGGTGTGGACGAGCTCCAGCGCCGGGCCGAGCGCGCCGCGGCCCCGTTCCAGTTTGGTCCTCGCGGAAGCAGTGGACACCGTGGTCACATCCCCCACCCGCGGCGGGGCCCCGTTGCCGTTCATGACAGCGATCCTCGCACGGCCGGAGGCGGCGGGGCGCCGCCGCTCAGCCGAGCCCGCCGACCCGGAGCGTGATGTTCAGCCGCCCGGTCAGCCCGAGCCCTTGGGGCGCCGTGCCCGGCAGGACCTTCGGCACCCCGTGATAGGCCAGTCGGCTCGAACCTCCGAAGACGAAGAGATCACCGCTGCGCAGCTCGACGTCACGGTACGGGCGGCCGCGCGAGACCGTGTTCCCGAAGCGGAAGACGCAGGCATCGCCCAGGCTCAGCGAGACGACCGGCGCCCCGGACTTCTCTTCGGCGTCGCGGTGCATGCCCATCCGGGAGTCGCCGCCGTAGAAGTTGATCAGCGCGATGTCGTACTCCGCCGTGCCCGGCGCCGGGGGTTCCCCGTAGGCGGCGGCCACCCCTTCGCGCCCCAGTTCCGCGAGCCAGAGCGGCATCGGCTTGACCGGTGCGCCGTCGCCGTCCACGGCGGTGCGGGCGTAGCCGTACGGGTACCAGTGCAGGCCGAGGCACACCTGCCGGGCGGTCATCGCCCCGCCGCCGGGGGTGCGTACGGTGCGCAGTCCGGCCGGCGGGCGTGCCCAGGCGCGGCAGGCCGCCAGCAACTCCCGCTGCCGGGCGGCCCCTAGCCAGTCGGGCACGTGCACGGCGCCCGGGGCGATCTCGGTCCGCTCGCGCGCGAAGAGTTCACCGTCCATCTCTCCATTGTCGCGGGCCGGCTGGCAGACTCCCCGCATGGAGATCAACGACTATGTGAAGACCTTGGAGCGGGAAGGCGGGCTGCTCGCGGATCTGGCCGAGCAGGCCGGACCGGACGCCCTGGTTCCCACCTGTCCCCAGTGGCGGATCGCCGACCTGCTGCGGCACACCGGCTCGGTGCACCGCTGGGCCGCGGCGTACGTCGGGGAGGCGCGGCTGGAGCCGGCCCCGTTCCCCGACGCGCCTGAGCTGGCCGGTGCGGAGCTGTTCGCCTGGTTCCGTGCGGGCCACGCCGAGCTGGTGCGCACCCTGCACGAGGCACCGGCCGATGTGCAGTGCTGGACCTTCCTCCCGACGGCCTCGCCCTCGCCGCTGGCCTTCTGGGCGCGGCGCCAGGCTCATGAGACCGCCGTGCACCGGATGGACGCGGAGTCGGCGCTGGGGGTGGTGTACGCGCCGGTGGAGCCCGGGTTCGCGGAGGACGGGGTGGACGAGCTGCTGACCGGCTTCCACGCCCGGCCGCGCAGCCGCGTGCGGACCCCGGAGCCCCGGGTGCTGCGGGTCCGGGCCGCCGACACCGGCGCCGTGTGGACCGTACACCTGTCGCCCGAGCCCGCCCGTACGGTACTGGGCGACGCGGACCCGGCGGACTGCGAAGTGACCGCCGAGGCGGCCTGGCTCTACGCGGCCCTGTGGAACCGGCTGCCGCTGGCGGGCCCGGCGGTGACCGGCGACCTGGCGCTGGCCCGGCTGTGGAGCGAGACGGCGGGGATCTGAGGGCGGGGACCGGCGGTGGGGGTCCGGCGGCTGGGGTGCGACGGCGGGGATCCCGCGGCGCGGATCTGACGGCAGGGATCCGGCGGCGCGGAACTGAAGGCAGGGATCCTGGCGGCAGGGGGTGCCTCACTGACCGGTCCGGGCCGTGGAACATCCCTGGGTGCCGCGTTCGGCGGGCCCTCGGTAGGGTCGGCTGTCTCACGATCGGGGGTAGTCGATGTCCTTCTCCACGGCCCGGAGCGCGGCGGTCCTCGCCGTCGCCCTGGCGGCGTTCACGGTGTCCTGCGACGCGGAGCCGGCCGCGCCGCCCGCCGCGTCCGCCTCCTCCGCCTCCTCCGCCTCCTCCGCCGCCTCCTCTCCTTCGGCCGGTACCGCGCCCTCGCCGACGGCCGCCCTGCCCGATCCCGAGAAACTGCCGCCGGAGAAGGTCCGGGACGCGTTCGCGGGGCTCCAGGCGACGCTGGACGATGCGTGCACCCCGGGCAACTGCGCGTACTTCCTGGGGCGGGTCTACGACGAGCTCCACCGCCTGGACCGCGCGATGAAGGCCGACGCCAAGGGGCCCGGCCACTTCCCGGAGCCGATCGACCTGATCGTCGAGCTCGACAAGCAGCTCGGCGGCGACCGCTCCTTCGAGAACCTGAAGAAGCACCAGACCGTGCTGATCGGCACTCGCGACAAGATCAACACCTGGATGCATGGCCACCCGGACGACTACCGCTGACCGGGCCCGGTCCGGTGCCTTCTCAGCCGAGGGTGGCGGCGTAGGTGGTCTGGGGGTGGTACTTCCATGCCGGGGCCGTGTTCCACGGGTTGGGCATGGCCGCGCCGGTCGCGTAGGCGTAGCCCGCCCCGCGGTCGAAGGCGGTGCGCAGGGTCGTGCGCATCGCCTCGTCGTCGGGGACGCCGTGGACCAGGTGCCAGAACGCCGTGCCGCTCGGGTCGAGTTCGGTTCCGGAGCGGTAGCCGGTGAGCTGGTTGAAGACGTTGCCGCCGAGCCAGCCGCCGGCGGTGTAGGCGGCGTAGGTGTCCTCGTAGGTGACGAAGATGTCGGCGGTCCGGCGGCCCGGCTCCAGGTAGCAGTCGGCGATGGCGGTGCCCGGGTTGTTGACGACCAGGTCGGGGGCGGCGGGGTCGGCGGCGTGCATGGTGTCCTGGACGTAGCGGCGCAGGTCCGCGTAGAGGTCGCGGGTGGCGTTGCCGGGGCCGCAGTCGCGGCTGACCACGTCGAAGAAGATGCCGTCGACGTGGAGGCGGCCGTCGGGTGTCTTGAGGTAGTTGTCGACGGAGGCCCTGACGGCGGCCGGGTCGCGGTTGCCGTGGTCGGTGTGGACGTAGCCGAGGACCTTGGTCTTCTCGCCGGTGGCGGTGGTGCCGCCGCGCAGGGCGTCGGCGCGGGCCTGCCAGGGGGCGTCGAACGGGGAGTCGCCGTTGCCGGGGTTGAGGACGACGACCGAGGCGGCCGGGCCGGTCGCCGTGAGGTCGCTCAGGACGCGGTCGTTGGCCCAGACGTAGGCGGGGACGCCGATCTCCAGCCCCCGCACGCCGGGTATCCGGGGGGTGGGGGGCGCGGTGGGGGCCGGGGCCGGGGCTATGCGTTCGCCCGGGGCCGTCGGCCGTGCGGGGCGTGGTGCGTCGGCGGCCCGCGCCGGTTCCTCGGAACGCGCCGACGCCGTGAGGGCGGGCGCCGGCGCGGCCAGTAAGGCGGTGACCAGGACGGCGTACAGGGCCTTCACGGCGCGGCGCATGAACGTTCCTTCGGCGGCGGCAGGTGGGCGACCCGAGGAACATTAGACGGGCGGCCGTTCGTTCAAGCCGGAACCGCTCGCATTGATATGAGGAACAGCCGTGCTATCCCCCGTCCCGGCGTGTGATCCTCCGTCGGGACCTGGGAGCTCCGTCCGCGAAGTGGCGACCGGAGGTCAGCCTCGGTGGGGTCGTCCGGTGTTGCGTGCGATGGCACGGCGGCGTCCACCCCGGTCGGCAGTTTCCTGGCCGTGTGCGGGTCGGCCTCGGGTGGGGGCCGCCTCCCCCGTGCGGGGGAGACGGCAGGACCGGGGACGGACGCCGGGCTGCGGAAGGGCGCCGGAGGATGGGGACAGCAGCAACTCCCGGGCTTCTCCGGTTCCCCGGGTGTCCCCGCCGAAAGGAACGACGACGATGAGCGTGACCGAGACTCTGCCCAAGGCCGGTGCCACGGCCGGCGCGCACTCCGTGGTGCGCATGCCGCAGGTGTCACGCGCCATCATGTGGGCGGCGTACGCGATCCCGCTCTGCGCACTGCCGTCGGGGCTGTGGCGCATCGCTCTCGTCTCGGGGTGGCCCGACTGGTACGCGGGCCACGCATGGCTGCCGGGCGAGCGGCCCTACGTCGTTTCGCTCTCGCTGATCGCGGAATGCCTGGCGCTGCTCACGCTCGGACTGGTCAAGCCGTCGGGCGAACGGCTCCCCGGCTGGGTCCCGTTCGCCGGCGGACGCACGCTGTCGGTCCGCGCCGTCGTCGTGCCCGCCTCGGTGGGCGCCTTCCTCGCCACGGCGCTGTCCGCCTACGCCACGCTCAACTACTTCTTCCACTTCGTCCCGCCGCTGAACGACAACGGCGAGGCGTTCCCCACGAGCGGACCGGGCGCCTGGGCGCTGTGGGCCTGTTACATCCCGATCCTGGCGTGGGGCCCGCTGCTCGCCGTGGTCACCCGCGCCTACTACCTGCGCCGGACCCGCGGAACGCGGTAGCCGCAGACGCCTGTGGTGCGCTGCGCAACGGGATCCGGCCAGGCGAATGCGTCCGCGGGCCGGGGCGCTTACGGACGGTCCGCGGCGGTGCCGTCGGGCTTCCGGCCGAAGGCGGCCGCGAGAACGGCGGGGAGATCCGCCTCGGGGAGTGCGGCACGCACCTCGGCCAGGACGTGGGGAAAGTCGTCGTCATCGATGACACCCATGTGTTCCTGACGCAGTCGGTGAATGACCTCGACGAGCTCGGGCCTCAGCCGCATCCAGTCGCGGGACACGCTGATCTCCTCATCGACCTGGTCCATGAACCAGCGCATGACCTCGTACGGGACTTCCAGGTGTCGCCCGCGCGGGGCGAAACACACCGTCGGCTCCCGTGCGGGGTCCTCGTCGGGGATGACCGCGGTCACCAGGTGCTCTTGCTCGGCAACGAGTTCAAGTTCCAAGTACCAGGCGTCATCGGGCAGGGAGTACATCGAGGTGATCGCGTAATGGCCGTCGGGGTGCGGGAAGGACATGACCGCATGCTGTCACGCCCGTCGGGGGCGAGCCCCTCCGAGGGTCCGGCGGCGGTCGGCCCACCGGCGCCCCCGGACGGGGTGCCTCGCCGGCGTCATACGGCGGGCAGCCCGACCGCGTGGGCCAGTTGACCGGCGGCGTGGGTGAAGAAGGCCGGGCGGTCCTCGACGACCCGGTCGAACTGGCCGAACAGCTCGAAGGAGACGAGGCCGACCAGCTGCGCCCAGGCGGCGACCAGCGCGGCCGTGACCTCCGGGGGGAGGCCTTCGGCGAAATCGGCGGTCATCCGGAGGGCTTCCGGGCGCAGTGCGGCGGGCAGGGGAGGCAGGGCCAGGCCGCGGCCCTCGTAGGCGGCGCGGAGGACGGCGATGAAGGCGTTGCCGACCCGGGAGGCGGGGCCGACGGTGTCCATGGGTGCGCTGTAGCCGGGAACGGGGGAACCGTAGATGAGGGCGTACTCGTGCGGGTGCTCCAGCGCCCAGTCCCGGACGGCCACGCAGACCGCGATCCAGCGGGCGCGGGGCTGGGCACCGGCGGCGAGGGCGCGGGCGTCGGCCTGCTCGGCGGCGGCGCCGACGCTGTCGTACGCGTCGATGATGAGTGCGGTGAGCAGCTCGTCGCGGCTGGGGAAGTAGCGGTAGAGCGCGGAGGAGACCATGCCCAGTTCGCGGGCGACGGCACGCAGGGAGAGTTTGGCGGCGCCCTCCGCCGCGAGCCTGCGGCGCGCCTCGTCCTTGATAGCGGCGGTGACCTCGATGCGGGCCCGTTCCCTGGCCCCTCGCACGGTGTTCATGCGCGTCAGTCTGCCACGCCTACGGAGCACTGCCCAAGAAACGGATCGCCGCTCTATTTCGAGAGCACTGCTCTTGCTTTGGTGCACTGATCCGTGCACACTGTTCTCAAGCGAGAGCAGTGCTCTCTCAGATTCTCGGGAAACCAGCTTCGGAGGCCACCATGAACGCGCCCACCCCGTACTACGTCCAGGCCAGCCCCTTCGGCGTCCGCTTCAACGCGCTCCTCGGGAAGCTGGCCCGGCTCGGCATCAGCCTGGCCGGCACGGCCGAGCTGTCGGTCCGCGGCCGCAAGTCCGGCGAGATGCAGCGGATCCCGGTCAACCCCCACTCGTACGAGGGATCCCAGTACCTCGTCTCGGCCCGCGGCCACTCCCAGTGGGTCCGCAACATGCGCGTCGCGGGTGGCGGTGAGCTGCGCGTGGGACGCAAGGTGCGCACCTTCACCGCCGTCGAGGTCACCGACCCGGTGCAGCAGGCCGCCATCCTGCGCGCCTACCTGGAGAAGTGGGGCTGGGAGGTCAACCGGTTCTTCCAGGGGGTCACGGCGAAGTCCTCCGACGCGGAGCTCCAGGCGGCCGCCGCCGACCACCCCGTCTTCCGGATCACGGTGGAGCGATGACCCCTCCCGGCCTCACGCCGGGAGGGACCCCGTCCACCCGTTCCTCGTCCGCCGCGTCCGACCCGTTCGACTCGGTCGACTCGTCCGCCGCGCTCTCAGGCCTCGCGGCGCCCGGCCCGGGCCGCCTGCCGGGCGTCCAGCACGTGCAGCGCCTTGCGGGCCAGCGGGTACGTACGCACCAGGTCGGCCAGTGTCGCCCCGCCGCGGGTGATCTGCACGAAGGCCAGCCACGCCGGACGCAGGCCGGTGATCGCCGCGTGCATCATCCCCGGCCGGCCCTCGAAGACCGTCAGCATCCGCTTGCCCACGGCCATCTCCACCCCCAGCCCCGCCTTGACGGCGAAGGCGTAGTTGAGCGCCTGGCGGCGCGCGTCCACCGCGTCCTGCGCCTCGGAGATCTTCACGGCCCACTCCCCCGCGAGCCGCCCGGAGCGCAGCGCGAAGGAGATGCCCTCGCGCGTCCACGGCTCCAGCAGTCCCGCCGCGTCGCCCGCGACGAGCACCCGCCCGCGCGAGAGCGGGGAATCGGGCTTGCGGCAGCGGGTCAGGTGCCCGGAGGAAACGGCCGGTTCGAAGCCGGCGAGGCCCAGCCGGGCGATGAAGTCGTCCAGGTAGCGCTTGGTCGCCGCGCCCTCGCCCTTCGCCGAGATGACCCCGACGGTCAGGGTGTCGCCCTTGGGGAAGACCCAGCCGTAACTGCCGGGCAGCGGGCCCCAGTCGATCAGCACCCGCCCCTTCCAGTCCTCCGCGACCGTAGCCGGAACCGGGATTTCCGCCTCCAGCCCGAGGTCCACCTGGTCCATCTGGACGCCGACGTGCGCGCCGATCCGGCTGGCGCTGCCGTCAGCGCCGACCACCGCGCGGGCCAGGACGGTCTCCCCGTCGGCGAGCACCACGGCGACGGTGCGCCGGTCGGGCACGGCCGCTCCGTGCTGCTCGACCCGGGCCACCGCCGTGCCGGTACGCACGGTCGCGCCGGCCTTCTCGGCCTCGGCGACCAGCCCGGCGTCGAACTCCGCCCGGTTGATGAGCCCGAAGAGCATCTGCTTCGAGCGCCGGGTCCGGGTCAGCTTGCCGTTCAGCGAGAAGCTGACCGCGTGGATGCGGTCCTTCAGGGGCAGCACGAAGCCCGGCGGGAGAGCGTCGCGCGAGGGGCCGATGATGCCGCCGCCGCAGGTCTTGTACCGGGGCAGTGCGGCCTTCTCCAGCAGTAGTACGCGCCGCCCGGCCTTCGCCGCCGCGTGGGCCGCCGAGGCACCGGCCGGCCCGGCCCCGACCACGACCACGTCCCACACCCCGCCGGTTTCCCCGGCCGTCCCGTCGCCCGCACCCTGCTCGGCCCGCCCTGCGTCTGCGCCTGCGTCGCGTCCGTCGTCGCTGCTGCTCACGATGTGCTGCTGCTCCTGATCACCCGTTGCTCCGATGCCGGGGAAATCCTACGCGCGAGTCCGCCTCGTCCTGCTGTGCGAGGATCGGGGCTGACTCCGCCGTACCCGGCATACGCGCACCACGCGGATGCGGGCGGCGTACACATACGACAACGTCGCACCCAAGAGGAGCGTGCCCATGTCCCAGAATCCGATCGCCGAGACCATCGCCTCGCTGATGCCCCGCGCCAAGCAGGAGCTGACCGAGCTGGTGGCTTTCCAGTCGGTCGCGGACTGGGCACAGTTCCCCAAGAGCGAGAGCGAAGCCGCGGCGAACTGGGTGGCCGACGCACTGCGCGTCGAGGGATTCCAGGACGTGGCGCTGCTCGACACCCCTGACGGCACCCAGTCGGTGTACGGCTTCCTGCCCGGCCCGGAGGGCGCGCCGACCGTGCTGCTCTACGCGCACTACGACGTGCAGCCGCCGCTGGACGACGCCGCCTGGATCTCCCCCGCGTTCGAGCTGACGGAGCGCGACGGCCGCTGGTACGGGCGCGGTTCGGCCGACTGCAAGGGCGGGTTCATCATGCACCTGCTGGCGCTGCGCGCGCTGAAGGCCAACGGCGGTGTGCCGGTGAGCGTGAAGGTGATCGTCGAGGGCTCCGAGGAGCAGGGCACCGGAGGTCTCCAGCAGTACGCGGAGGCGCACCCGGAGCTGCTGGCGGCCGACACCATCGTGATCGGCGACGCGGGCAACTTCCGTCTGGGCCTGCCGACGGTGACGGCCACCCTGCGCGGGATGACCCTGCTCAAGGTGAAGATCGACACACTGGGCGGCAACCTCCACTCCGGCATGTTCGGCGGCGTCGCCCCCGACGCGCTGGCCGCGCTGATCCGGGTGCTGGACTCGCTGCGCGCGGCGGACGGGTCCACGACGGTGGACGGGCTGGCCTCGGACGCGGTGTGGGAGGGCCTGCAGTACCCGGAGGAGGACTTCCGCGCCGACGCACGGGTGCTGGAGGGGGTCGAGCTGATCGGCGAGGGCACGGTCGCGGACCGGCTGTGGGCCCGCCCGGCGGTGACCGTGCTGGGCATCGACTGCCCGCCGGTGATAGGTGCCACCCCGTCCGTGCACGCGAGCGCCGGCGCGCTGATCAGCCTGCGCGTGCCGCCGGGCGTGGACACCGCGGAGGCCATCAAGCTGCTGGAGGCGCACCTGGTGGCGCACACCCCGTGGAAGGCTCGGCTGGAGCTCGAGGTCGTGGGCCAGGGCCAGCCCTTCCAGGCGGACACGGCCAGCCCGGCGTACGCGTCGATGGCGGCGGCCATGGAGGTGGCGTACCCCGGCCAGGAGATGCAGGTCAGCGGCATGGGCGGGTCGATCCCGCTGTGCAACACGCTGACGTCGCTGTACCCGGAGGCGGAGATGCTGCTCATCGGGCTGAGCGAGCCGGAGGCGCAGATCCACGCGGTGAACGAGAGCGTGTCCCCGGAGGAGCTGGAGCGCCTTTCGGTGGCGGAGGCCGTCTTCCTCGTCAACTACGCGGAATCCAAGCGCGGCTGACGCTCCGTCGGGCCGCGGTGTTCGCCCGGGGCGCATTGCGCCCCGGGCGTACTTCGCCGACGGTGAAGTCGCCGCCGCGGGGCGGGTGGCGGTGCGTAGGTTCACCGCATGGATCTTGTTGAAGTACTTCCGGACCGGCTGCACATGTTCCGCTTCCCGATCGGCCAGGCGTACCTCTGGCAGGACGGCGAGGCCCTCACCCTGGTCGACGCGGGCAACAGAGGGTCCGCCGCCGAGATCGAGGGGGCGATACGTTCCCTCGGGCTGCGCCCCGAGCGGCTGGAGCGGATCGTCCTGACGCACTGCCACGGCGACCACATCGGCGCGGCCGGTGAACTCGCCGCCCGCTGGGGTGCGCGGGTGCTGGCCCACCGGCTCGACGCACCCGTGATCCGGGGCGAGCGGCCGGTCCCCGAGCCGGTGTTGTGGGACTGGGAACTCCCACTGTGGGAGAAGACCCTCGGCCTGCCCGAGGCCCCGCCCACCCCGGTGGACCGGGAGCTGGAGGACGGCGAGGAACTGGGCTTCGGGGACGGGGCGTACGTGGTCCACGCGCCGGGCCACACGGACGGCAGCATCGGCATCCATCTCCCGCGCCACGGCGTGCTGTTCACGGGCGACTGCGTCGCCGCCGTCGGCCCGGTGATGCTCGGCGTCTTCAACGTGGACCACGGGCGGGCGCTGGAATCGTTCCACCGCCTCGCCGCGCTCGCCCCCTCGGTGGCCTGTTTCGGCCACGGCGACCCCCTCACGGTGGACACCGCGGCCGAACTCACCCGCGCTGCGGCCGGCACCCCGGCCTGATCGGCGAGACATCCCTGACACCCCCTACACCGGGCTGCCCGCCTCCAGGTACAGGGGCCGGCCGGCCTCGCGGGCGCGCAGGGCCCAGCGCAGGCGTTCGTAGCGGTGGCTCGGGAGGAGGGTGGCGGCCTCGGCCTCCGTGACGAAGCGCCAGGCGCGCAGTTCGGGGCCGGGGAGCCGGAGCCGGGCCGCCGCCGCGTCCGGGAGGCGGCCGCCGTCGAAGAGCAGGCGCAGTCCCCCGTAGCCGGGCGGCTGGGGGGCTTCCCAGTCGACCACCAGCAGGTCGGGGGTCCGGTCCAGGACGAGGCCCAGTTCCTCCTCGACCTCCCGTACGCCGGCCCGCGCGGGTGCCTCGCCCGCTTCGACGACCCCGCCCGGGAACTCCCAGTCCGGCTTGTACGTCGGATCCACCAGCAGCACCCGGTCCTGCTCGTCGAAGAGGAGGACCCCGGCCGCCACCGTCTCCCGCGTCGGCTCCGGGGTCTGCACGATGTCGCAGACCCCGGCCCGCTCGGTGCGGACGGCTTCGGCGATCCGCTCCGCCGTCTCGCGCACGGTCAGCTCGCCGTTGTCGATGACGTGCGCGTCGGCGGTGAGCCAGCCGAGCGCCTGCTGGTAGGCCGGGATGTGGTCGTAGGCCCACTGGCGCACCCGGAGGTCCACGTCCTCGGGCGCGCCCGGTTCCTCCCGTGTCGCGATCCGGTGCCGAAGGATCGTTTCCGCCGGGGCCAGCAGCACGTGCCGCACGGCTATCCGACGGGCCGCCAGCCCGCCGAAGATCTCGTCCCGGTACTCCTGCCTGAGCAGGGTCATCGGTACGACGAGCACCCCGCCGACCTCGGCGAGCAGCGCCGCCGCGGTGTCCACCACCAGGCGCCGCCAACTCGGCAGGTCCTGGTAGTCGCCGACCTCAGCGAGCCGTTTGCGCGGAAGCAGCACCCGCAGCGCGTCACCGATGAGCTCCGGGTCGAACAGGGTGCTGTCCGGAATGAGTCCGATCAGTTCGCGGGCCGTGCTGGTCTTCCCGGCGCTGAATGTGCCGTTGATCCAGAGAATCACGTCTACCCCTCTCCCCATGGCTCGTCCGGAGCCCCCAATGGCTTGCCCGCCCCACCCTGCCACGGAAACCCAACTATCAGCCGAGTGCTTATCCTCAAGGTCAGAGCCCGTGTCACGTTATCTCCGGAGGTTTCCCGCCGTGCCTCACAGCCGCCTCCCGTCCGAGCCCCGCTACGGCAACCGGCCGACCATGAAGGACGTGGCGGCCCGGGCCGGTGTCGGCCTGAAGACGGTGTCGCGGGTGGTCAACGGCGAGCCGGGGGTCACTCCCGAGACGGAGAAGCGGGTCCAGGAGGCCATCGAGGCCCTCGGGTTCCGCCGCAACGACAGCGCCCGCGTACTGCGCAAGGGCCGTACCGCCACCGTGGGCCTGGTCCTTGAGGATCTCGCCGACCCCTTCTACGGTCCGCTGAACCGGGCGGTGGAGGAAGTGGCTCGGGCGCACGGGGCGCTGCTCATCAACGGCTCCAGTGCCGAGGACCCGGACCGGGAGCGGGAGTTGGCGCTGGCGCTGTGCGCCCGACGGGTGGACGGGCTGATCGTGATCCCGGCCGGGGACGACCACCGTTACCTGGAGCCGGAGATGAGGGCGGGCGTGGCCACGGTGTTCGTGGACCGCCCGGCAGGCCGGATCGACGCGGACGTGGTGCTGTCGGACAGTTTCGGCGGCGCCCGCGACGGGGTAGCCCACCTGATCGCCGGCGGCCACCGCCGGATCGGCTTCATCGGCGACCACCCCCGCATCCACACGGCGACGGAGCGGCTGCGCGGCTACCGCGCGGCGATGGCGGACGCGGGCCTGCCGGTGGCCGGATCCTGGGTGTCCCTCGGCTCTACGGACCCCGGGCGGGTCTCGGCGGCGGCCGGGGAGATGCTGTCGGGCCCGGAGCCGGTCACGGCGGTCTTCGCGGGCAACAACCGGGTGACGGTCACGGTGGTACGGGTGCTGGCCGCGCGGGAGCGTCCGGTGGCCCTGGTGGGCTTCGACGACTTCGAGCTGGCGGACCTGCTGCGGCCGGGGGTCACGGTGGTCGCCCAGGACGCGGCCGCGCTGGGCCGGGTGGCCACGGACCGGCTCTTCCAGCGGCTCGCGGGAGCCGATCTCCCGCCTTCGCGGATCGAACTGCCGACGCGGCTGATCCCGCGCGGCTCGGGGGAGTTCCCGCCCGCGGGCTGATCCCCCGCTCCCCCTTAGGTCGTGTCGTCAAAGTCGCGTCTGGCCGGCGGGGTCCGGCACGCACGCTCGCCGCGTTGTCGTCGGTCACCGATGCTCCGCATCGACTCCCTCCTCCGCCTTGCGATCGCACGCACCAGACCCCACCAGCACCGCCCTACGGGCGGCCGACGCCACTTTGACGACACTCCCCAGGCCCGGCCGTCCGCTGCGCCAGACGGCCCACCTTCGGGTGCGCGCACGCCGCCCCTCTCACAGGCTGAATCCCGTCCCTCCGGTGCGCGTCCCACGCACGGCCGGGGGCGGCACGGGCCCCACATCACGCGGGGCCCGCCAGTACGAGAAGGGATCCCCCATGTTCAAGCCGGTGCTTCTCACCGGATCGGCGACGGTCCTGCTGGTCACCGCGTTCGCACCGCCGGCCGGAGCCGCCGCTCCGGCTCCCGCGCCTCCCGGACAGATCACGGTGGACGTCGCCACCGTCAACGGCTCGGGCTGCCGGCCCGGCAGCGCGGCCGTCGCCGTCGCACCGGACAACACGGCCTTCACCGTGACCTACAGCGAGTACATCGCCCAGGCCGGCGGCAACGTGCCCTCGGTCGAGGGCCGCAAGAACTGCCTGCTGTCCCTGGTCGTGAACGTCCCGCAGGGCTACACCTACGCGGTCAGCAAGGTCGATTACCGGGGCTTCGGCAGCCTCCAGCCGGGCGCAGTCGGCACGCAGAAGGCCAGCTACTACTTCCAGGGCATGAGCCAGACCGCCTACCGGACGCACCGGTTCCAGGGGGCGCTCGACGACAACTGGCAGGCGACCGACACGACGGGCATCGAGGCCCTGGTCTTCGCACCCTGCGGGGAGAAGCGGAACTTCAACATCAACACCGAGCTGCGCGCGGAGGTCGGGATCTCCGACGCCACGAGGACCAGCTTCATGGCGCTCGACTCGACGGACGGCAGCTTCAGCAGCCTGTACCACTTCACCTGGAAGGAGTGCCCGACGCCCTGACGCGGGCGCGCCGGACCGCCGGACCGCCGCAAGACCGTAGGGCGTACCCCCCGCCGCGTGGCGGGGCGTACGCCCTACGGGTGCGAGAGCGCGGACGCGCGGGGCCGGGCCCCGGCGGGTTACGCGGTGGCCGTCAGCGTGGCCGAGCGGCGCGGGATCGCGAAGGCGTCCAGCTCGGCGCGGGACAGACCGGTCAGGGCGGTGACCTCATCGGCGCCGACCGCGCCGCAGTCCAGGCCGCGGACCAGGTAGCCGGCCAGCGCCTTGGCGGTGGCGGGCTCGTCCATCACGTCGCCCTCGATCTTGGCGACGTACGCCTTCAGGCGCGCGGCGGCGGTTTCGAGGCCCTCGCGGTAGAAGGTGAAGACGGCCGCGTAGCGGGTCGGCAGGTGCGCCGGGTGCATGTCCCAGCCCTGGTAGTACGCGCGGGCCAGGGCACGGCGGGTCAGGCCGTAGTGGAGCTTCCAGGCCTCGTGGACGTGCTCGGTGGTGCCGATGGGCAGGACGTTGGTGGAGCCGTCGGAGACGCGTACGCCGGTGCCCGCGGCCGCGACCTGCATGATCGCCTTGGCGTGGTCGGCGGCGGGGTGGTCGCTCGACTGGTAGGCGGCGGAGACGCCGACGCAGGCGCTGTAGTCGAAGGTCCCGTAGTGCAGGCCGGTGGCACGGCCCTTCGAGGCCTCGATCATGCGGGCGACGGTGGCGGTGCCGTCGGAGGCCACGATGGACTGGCTGGTCTCGATCTGGATCTCGAAGCCGATCCGGCCGGGGCGCAGGCCCCGGGTCGTCTCGAAGGCCTCCAGCAGCTTGACGAAGGCGCTGACCTGCTCGGCGTACGTGACCTTGGGCAGGGTGAGGACGAGGCCCTCGGGCAGGCCCCCGTGCTCCAGCAGGCCGGAGAGGAAGATGTCGGTGGTGCGGATGCCGCGGTCGCGGACGTTGGACTCCATGCACTTCATGCGGATGCCCATGTACGGGGCGTTCGTGCCGTTGGAGAAGGCCTCCGAGACGAGGCGGGCGGCGCGGGCCGCGGTCTGGTCCTCCTCCTCGTCGGAGCGGACGCCGAAGCCGTCCTCGAAGTCGACGCGGAGGTCCTCGACGGGCTCGCTGGCCAGCTTGGCGCGGACGCGGTCGTAGACGGGTACCGCCAGTTCCTCGGAGATGCCGAGCACCTTGGCGAAGGTGGCGGCGTCCGGGGCGTGCTCGTCGAGGGCCGCGAGGGCCTGGTCGCCCCAGGAGCGGATGGTGTCGGCGGCGAAGACGTCACCGGGCACGTAGACCGTGTGGATGGGCTGGCGGGTGCCGGGGTCGCCCGGGTAGTGGCGCGCGAGTTCCGCGTCCACCGGCGCCAGGGAAGCGCTGATGCCCTCGCTGACCGCGCCTGCGAGGCTCGTCGCCACCTTCTCCTGCTGACCCATCGTGCACTCTCCTCTTTTCCGCTTCACGGAAGCTTAGATCCGCATTGCAGAATTTAGTCACGGGGTTCCGCTCAGTCAATGGTCCCCCCGCTCTCGGGGGCAAACGACTCGGGGCCGCGCGGTGAGAATCACCACACGGCCCCGGAGGCACAGAGATGCGCTGGTCAGGCCAGCCGGCGGATCCGCAGGACCCACCGGGAGGCGGACTAGCCCTTGCGCGCCTTGATCTCCTCGGTCAGCTGCGGGACGACCGCGAAGAGGTCGCCGACCACGCCGTAGTCGACCAGGTCGAAGATCGGGGCCTCGGCGTCCTTGTTGACGGCCACGATGGTCTTCGAGGTCTGCATGCCGGCCCGGTGCTGGATGGCGCCCGAGATGCCCGAGGCGATGTACAGCTGCGGGGAGACCGACTTGCCGGTCTGGCCGACCTGGTTGGAGTGCGGGTACCAGCCGGCGTCGACGGCGGCGCGGGAGGCGCCGACGGCGGCACCGAGGGAGTCCGCGAGCTCCTCGATGATGTGGAAGTTCTCGGCACCGTTGACGCCACGGCCACCGGAGACCACGATCGCGGCCTCGGTCAGCTCGGGGCGGCCGGTCGACTCGCGCGGGGTGCGGGAGACGACCTTGGTGCCGGTCGCCAGGGCGCCGAAGGTGACGGCGAGGGCCTCGACGGCACCCGCGGCCGGGGCGGCCTCGACCGGGGCCGAGTTCGGCTTGACGGTGATGACCGGGGTGCCCTTGGAGACACGGGACTTGGTGGTGAAGGACGCGGCGAAGACGGCCTGCGTCGCGACCGGGCCCTCGTCACCCGCCTCGATGTCGGTGGCGTCGGTGATGATGCCGGAGCCGATGCGCAGCGCCAGGCGGGCGGCGATCTCCTTGCCCTCAGCGGAGGAGGGGACGAGCACGGCGGCCGGGGAGACGGCCTCGTAGGCGGCCTGGAGCGCGTCCACCTTCGGTACGACGAGGTACTCGGTGAACTCGGGGGCGTCGGCGGTGAGGACCTTGACCGCGCCGTGCTCGGCGAGCACCGCGGCGGTGTCGGCCGCACCGGCGCCGAGGGCGACGGCGACGGGCTCGCCGATGCGGCGGGCCAGCGTCAGCAGCTCGAGGGTGGGCTTGCGGACGGCGCCGTCCACGTGGTCGACGTAGACGAGAACTTCAGCCATGGGACTGCTCTCCTGCGATTGCGAAGTGTCTGGGGGCTAAGAGGGGAACCGAAGTTCTTAGATGAACTTCTGGCTGGCCAGGAACTCGGCCAGCGCCTTGCCGCCCTCGCCCTCGTCCTTGACGATCGTGCCGGCGGTGCGGGCCGGGCGCTGCGCCGCGGAGTCGACCGCGGTCCAGGAGCCTTCCAGACCGACCTCGTCGGACTCGATCTCCAGCTCTTCCAGATCCCAGGACTGAACCGGCTTCTTCTTGGCGGCCATGATGCCCTTGAAGGACGGGTAGCGGGCCTCGCCCGACTGGTCCGTCACCGAGACGAGCGCGGGAAGGGAGGCCTCCAGCTGCTCGCTCGCGGTGTCGCCGTCGCGGCGGCCGGTCACGGTGCCGTCCTCGACCTTGACCTCGGAGAGCAGGGTGACCTGCGGGACGCCCAGGCGCTCGGCCAGGATCGCCGGGAGCACGCCCATGGTGCCGTCGGTCGAGGCCATGCCGGTGATGACCAGGTCGTAGCCGGCCTTCTCGATCGCCTTGGCGAGCACCAGCGACGTGCCCATGACGTCGGTGCCGTGAAGGTCGTCGTCCTCGACGTGGATGGCCTTGTCGGCGCCCATCGAGAGCGCCTTGCGCAGCGCGTCCTTGGCATCCTCGGGGCCCACCGTCAGGACGGTGATCTCCGCGTCGTCGGCCTCTTCGGCAATCTGCAGCGCCTGCTCGACGGCGTACTCGTCGAGCTCCGACAGCAGGCCGTCGACGTCGTCACGGTTGACGGTCAAGTCCTCGGTGAACTGCCGGTCGCCGGTGGCGTCGGGCACGTACTTCACACAGACAACGATCCTCAGGCTCACGCCGGCTCTCCTACCGCATCGTCTTTTCTGGTACCGCCTTGTGCAGGCAGCATAGGCGCCTTGTCGGGCGGATCCCGGTCGGGGCGGCCCGCGCTCCGAAGGGAATGTTACTCGTCAGTACACCGTGGGTCCCACCGAGGTGCAAGGCCGGTGAACTGTGACCTTGCCAACGCCGGACGAACCCGCCCCAGCAGGCACTATTCAGTCGCGCAACGCGTTGAAGCGCCCCTGGTGGTACAGCAGCGGCCGGCCCTCCCCCGCGGGGTCCCCCGCGACGGCCTCCCCGATGATCACCCGGTGCTCCCCCGCGGGCACCCGCGCCACCGCCCGGCACACCAGCCACGCCAGTACGCCGTCCAGCACCGGGACCCCGTACGGACCGGGGCTCCAGCCGGTGGCCGGCCCGAAGCGGTCGGCGCCGCTGCGGGCGAACAGGCCCGCCAGCTCCTGCTGGTGCTCCCCCAGTATGTGGACGCCGAGGTGGTCGGAGTCGCGGATCGCGGGCCAGCTGGAGGACCCGGTGCCGATGGTGAATGACAGCATCGGAGGGTCGGCGGAGACCGAGTTGAGCGAGGTGGCGGTGAAGCCCACCGGCCGGCCGCCGTCCTGGGCGGTGATCACCGCGACCCCGGCGGCATGCCGGCGGAACACGGAGCGCAGCAGTTCGGGCGTGCCGGGCCGGCCGGCGCTGGATCGGGAGTACTGGGCCGTCGGGGCCGTCATGAGGGTGCTTCCTTCTGCCACGGGGAACGCGGGCACTGGCGGGATCAGGGGTCGGGCCTTCAGCGACCCGGACAGCGCGCGCTCGCGTGTCGGACGAGGTCCACGTGGACCCGTCCGTAGAGCAGGAGTTCATACCGCATGCCGCCAGCCTGGCGATTTCCCGTGTACACAGTCAAGCGAGAAAGGGCAGATGTCAGGTGCGTCACGCTGCGTGCGGGTGTGCGCACGGGCGGACGCCCGTCACAGCGCGGCGCCCAGGGCGGCGATCACGTCCGCCTTGCGCGGCATCCCGGCGGCCCGCCGGACGATCCGGCCCGCCGCGTCCAGGACGAGCACCGTCGGAGTCTTCTCGATCCCCAGCGCCCGCACGAGGCCGAGGTGGCGCTCGGCGTCGATCTCGATGTGCGCGACCCCGTCCACCATCGCGGCGACCTCGGCGAGGATCCGCCGGGTGGCCCGGCAGGGCTGGCAGAAGGCGCTGGAGAACTGCACCAGGCTGGCCCGCTCGCCCGGCTCCGCGCCCAGCTCCGCGGCGCCCAGGCCCAGCTCGGCGGAGCCCAGCAGGACCCGCCCGTCTCCCTGTGCCGGCACCGGCGCTCCCGTCCGCGTCGTCATGTGGATCCCTCGTCCCCCGTACGTGTCCATCACCCGGTCGTCGCCGGGAGGTACCCCTGTTCGGAGCGCCGCGTGGTTGCCCCGCATTCCCTGCGTGACGAGAATCTCCCTGGGCGCGGGCGTCTGGGCTGGCCAGCAGCCCGCGTATGGGGCACGATCCCCATGGTCGCGTACCTACGCTTCCGTAACTTCCGGCCGGGAGCACCTCCCCAGGCAGAAAGCGGGGTCTCCCCAGCATGGCTGAGCTCGTCTACCCCCCGGTGATCGGCGCCGCGCACGGTCTGTTCCGTGCGCTGGACATCCGTATCGACATGAAGGGAACCGACAACATCCCGCGCACGGGCGGCGCGGTCCTGGTGTCGAACCACATCGGCTACCTCGACTTCATCTTCGCCGGGCTGACGGCGCGGCCGCAGAAGCGCCTGGTGCGTTTCATGGCGAAGGAGTCGGTGTTCCGGCACAAGGTGTCCGGCCCGCTGATGCGCGCCATGAAGCACATCCCGGTGGACCGCAAGCAAGGTGAGACGGCGTACCAGCACGCCCTGGACTCGCTGCGGGCCGGCGAGATCATCGGGGTGTTCCCGGAGGCCACGATCTCCCAGTCGTTCACGCTCAAGAGCTTCAAGTCGGGTGCGGCGCGGATGGCGCAGGAGGCCGGCGTCCCGCTGATCCCGGTGGCCGTGTGGGGCACCCAGCGGCTCTGGACCAAGGGCCGCCCCAAGAACCTCAAGCGCAGCCACATCCCGGTGACCATGCGGGTGGGCGAGCCCATGGAGGCCCCGGCGGACCAGTACGCGGGCGCCATCACGCGCCGCCTGCGCGAGCGCGTTCAGGAGCTGCTCGACGCGGCGCAGCGGGCCTACCCGGACAAGCCCAAGGGCGCCGAGGACTCCTGGTGGCTGCCGGCCCACCTGGGCGGTACCGCGCCCACGGCGGCCGAGGTGCGCGAGGCGGGCTGACCCGCCCGCACGGCAGCGGCCCGTGGCCCCTACGACCCTGCCGGGGTCGTACGGGGCCACGGGCCGTCCGCATGCCCTGGACCGGGCCGCCCTCAGTGGGGGTTCTGGGCGTGGGTCAGGGTCTCCCAGGCCTCGAAGTGGTTCTCGGTGCCCGCCGGACGCCGTTCCTCGGTGAGCCTGCGGGTGTTCTCCATGGTGACGCCGAGCCGGGTGTTCAGGGCGTTGTAGCCGACCTCGGTGGCCGGTCCGATGCCCTTGGCCACCGTCCCGCCGCACAGCCAGGAGGGCACGGCCGCGCCGAGCTCGTACTTGGCGTGGAAGCCCAGCGCGTGCCTGAACCGGTCCTTGAACTGCGGGTACAGGTCGCGGCCCTGGATCCGCGAGGTCTCGGCGACGTGCATCGTCGCCGCGATGCCCATGCCGGTGTGCCCGAAGTCCCGGCAGGTCTCCTGGGCGAGCCCGTCCACGAAGGTGCTCTGGCCGTGCCAGTACTCGACCAGCTCGCCACGCGTGTCGATGTCGGAGCGCGGCGGGTACGCGGGCTGCGCCCCGTCCGAGGCCAGGTAGAAGTAGGCGGGGACGCGGCCCAGGTAGACGGCCATCGCCTTGTCGTAGCTCGCGCGGTCGTCGAGGTGGACGGATATGCCGACGGCGGCGTCCATCATGATCAGTTCCCAGTTGCCGTTGCTGTTCGGCCTGCCGTTGATCACCTCGGGCAGGTACACGTCGCGCAGCATGGTCGCGAACCGGCCCTGGTTCGGCCAGCCTCCGGTGTACGTGTGCTTGATGATCTCGGCGGCGCGCGGCCAGGTCGAACCGGCCCAGCCGCTCTGCAGCGGGGCGTTGCTGTTGGTGTGGTCGGTGATCTTCGCGGACCAGGCGTCCATCAGCTCGATGGACTTCCTGGCGTACTTGGCGTCGCGGGTGACGGACCAGGCGAGGGCGTGGGTGTAGGCGGCGATCGCGTCCTCGCGTTCGTCGGTGCAGCCGATGTTGGGGTTCGAGTACGAGCCGCACTCGACGACGGCCCGGGGTTTGGCGGTGCGCGTCAGCGATCCGTACCGGCTGGCGAGCATGGCGTCGAAGGCGCCCTTCCAGGGCTGCTGCCCCGCCTGCACCTTGGTGCGTACGAAGTCCAGCTGGGCGCGGCTGTTGAGGACTCCGGGGTGGGCGAACTGGGCGGGGGCAGCGGCCTGCGGCAGCGGCGGCTGGGCCTGCGCGGGGGGTGTGGGGGTGAGGGAGACGGCCAGTGCGAGGGCGAGGGCGGCAAGCCCGGCGGGGACTCCGTAACGCATGAAGCGCCTTCCGGTCGGAGGTGGGGGGACTTCCTGCGGCCCGAAGATACTCATGCTCATGACAGCCTGACAACGTTATCCGGAAGGAAACTTTCCTGTCTTCCAGCGCCGGCCGGCGGCGGTGGCGGGGCTCACAGGGACGTCGGGAGCTTGCGCCACAGCTCCTGGCGGTCGGCGGATTCCTGGAGGGCCTTGAGCGCGGCCGGGTGCGGGGCGGCGTACAGCTCGGGGTAGTCGACCTCGCCGAGCTCCGGGCGTACGGGGAAGGCCAGTTGCTCGCGGTCGAGGCTGAACTGCGCGTCCACGCCCGGCTTGTTGCCCCGCGGGTCCTGGCGGGACCACCGCGTCCGGCCGGGCAGGCGCAGGGCGATCAGCCCGTGGACGACAGGATCCGATCCCCCGGGGCAAGCCCCGGCTCCGCTGGAGCAGCTGTCGCTGCACGAATGATCCTCGGTGAGCCGCTGGTAGCAGAGGGCCGCCGGGATGCCCTGGGCGCGCAGCAGGGCGGCCAGGGCGTGGGACTTGGCGTAGCAGATGCCGTTGCGGGTGGCGAGTACGTCGGAGGCGCGCCAGGTGACGCGCGGGTCGCCGGAGTCCGCCGAGTGCGGGACGGTGTCGCGCACGAACGCGAAGGCCACCTCGGCGTACGCGCGGGCGTCGGCGCCCGTGGCGGTCCACAGGGCGTCGGCGGTTTCGCGTACGAGCGGGTGGCCGTGGTCGATGACGTCGTCGGCCGCCAGATAGGCGGCGAGGTCGGGCTGCTCCTGGATCAGTTCCATGATCCAGGAGCATACCTATGCGACTTCACACATGACTATCGAATTATGGGAGAGCCGGGGCAGCCGTCCGGGCAGGACGGCCACGCCCTCAGCGCGCCAGTTCTTCCTTCAGCGCCTGGAGGAAGCCGTCCACGTCCTCTTCCCGGGTGTCGAAGGCGCACATCCAGCGGACGTCACCGGCCATCTCGTCCCAGAAGTAGAAGCGGTAGCGCTTCTGCAGCCGCCGCGACACCTCGTGCGGCAGCCGCGCGAACACCGCGTTGGCCTGCACCGGGTAGAGGATCTCCACCCCGTCGGTCTCGCGCACGCCCGCGGCCAGCCGCTGCGCCATGGCGTTGGCGTGCCGGGCGTTGCGCAGCCACAGGTCCTTGGCGAGCAGCGCCTCCAGCTGCACCGACACGAACCGCATCTTGGACGCGAGCTGCATCGACATCTTGCGGATGTGCTTCATCTGCCGGACCGCGTCCGGGTTGAGCACCACCACGGCCTCGCCGAACATCATGCCGTTCTTGGTGCCGCCGTACGACAGCACGTCCACGCCGACCGTGTTGGTGAAGGTCCGCATCGGCACGTCGAGCGAGGCCGCGGCGTTGGCTATGCGGGCCCCGTCCAGGTGGACCTTCATGCCCTTGCCGTGCGCGTGCTCGCAGATGGCCCGGATCTCGTCCGGGGTGTACACGGTGCCCAGCTCGGTGTTCTGGGTGATCGAGACGACCTGGGGCATCGCCCGGTGCTCGTCCTCCCAGCCCCAGGCCTGGCGGTCGATGAGCTCCGGGGTGAGCTTGCCGTCCGGGGTCGGGACGGTGAGCAGCTTCAGGCCCGCCATCCGCTCCGGCGCACCGCCCTCGTCGACGTTGATGTGCGCCGACTCGGCGCAGATCACGGCGCCCCAGCGGTCGGTCAGGGCCTGGAGGGCCGTGACGTTGGCGCCGGTTCCGTTGAAGACCGGGAAGGCCTGCGCGTACGGTCCGAAGTGGCTGCGGAAGACCCTTTGCAGGTGCTCGGTGTACTCGTCGTCGCCGTAGGCGACCTGGTGGCCGCCGTTGGCGAGCGCGACGGCCTCCAGGATCTCCGGATGCACCCCCGCGTAGTTGTCGCTCGCAAAACCGCGTACCGCCGGGTCGTGGTGGCGGCGCGCATCGGTTCTCACGGTTGCGGAGTGAGCCACAGACGCTTTCCGTTCACATCGGTGGCGGGCCGCTCCCAGACTCCGGCGATGGCCTCGGCCAGCTCCTTGACGTCGGTGAAGCCCGCGAACTTCGCATTGGGACGCTCGGCGCGCATCGCGTCGTGCACCAGTGCCTTGATGACCAGGATCGCAGCTGCGGCGCCCGGACCGTCATCGCCCCCCACCTTGCGGAAGGAGTCGGCGAGGGCCAGCGTCCAGGCCTCGGCCGCCGCCTTGCCCGCGTTGTACGCGGCGTTGTTGGCGACCGGCTTGTGCGCGCCGGACTGGCTCACCAGGACGTAGCGGCCGCGGTCGCTGCGCAGCAGGCTGTCGTGGAAGGCGAGGGACGTGTGCTGGACGGTGCGGATGAGGAGCTTCTCCAGGAAGTCCCAGTCCGCGAGGTCGGTGTCGGTGAAGGTGCTGCTTCCGCGCCAGCCGCCGACGAGGTGGACGAGGCCGTCCACGTGCCCGAACTCCTTCTCGGTCTGCTCGGCCCAGGCCTTGGTGGCGTCCAGGTCGAGCAGGTCCACGGTGTCACCGGTGATGGTGGCGCCGCCGTGGGCGTAGCGTGCCGCGTCCACGGCTTCCGCGAGCCGTGCCGGGTCGGCGTCGGAGGCCACGACCACCGCACCCGCCTCGGCGAGGCGGAGCAGGGTGGCGCGGCCGGCGGGCCCGCCCGCCCCGGCCACCGCGACCACCGCTCCCTGGAGCTTCCCGTTGCCGTTGCCGTTCCCGGAGCCGTTCATCTGTGCAGCCTCCTGAGGGCGAGTGCTCACGCGGCGACCCGCGCAGCGTTCTCGGCGTGTTCCGCGTTGCGGGCGGTGATGCCCTTCGTAGAGGCGATCACGCCCTTGAGCTTCTTGGCGAGGGCCTCATAGAACATGCTGAGCGGAAACTCGTCCGGAAGCACGTCGTCCACGAGCTTGCGCGGAGGCTGCGTCATGTCGAGCGCGTCGGGGCCCTTGGCCCACTTCGAGCCCGGGTGCGGGGCGAGGTAGGTGGAGACCAGCTCGTAGGCCTTGAACCAGTGGACGAGCTTCGGGCGGTCGATGCCGGCCCGGTAGAGGTCCTCGATCTCGCCGCACAGCTGGTTGGTGACCTGCGGGGCACGCATCCAGTCGATCTTCAGCTTGTTGTCCGTCCACCGCACGACGTCGTGCTTGTGGAGGTACGCGAAGAGGAGCTGGCCGCCGAGACCGTCGTAGTTGCGGTTACGGTCACCGGAGACGGGGAAGCGGAACATCCGGTCGAAGAGGACCGCGTACTGCACGTCGCGGCCGTGCTCGTTGCCCTCGGACTCGAGCTTCACCGCCTCCTTGAAGGCGGTGAGGTCGCAGCGCAGCTCCTCCAGTCCGTACATCCAGAACGGCTGGCGCTGCTTGATCATGAAGGGGTCGAACGGCAGGTCGCCGTGGCTGTGGGTGCGGTCGTGGACCATGTCCCACAGGACGAAGGCCTTCTCGCAGCGCCCCTGGTCCTGGACCATGGCGGCGATGTCCTCGGGCAGCTCGATGCCCAGGATGTCCACGGCGGCCTCGGTGACCTTGCGGTAGCGGGCGGCCTCGCGGTCGCAGAAGATGCCGCCCCAGGTGAAGCGCTCGGGGGCCTCGCGCACGGCGATGGTCTCCGGGAAGAGCACGGCGGAGTTGGTGTCGTAGCCCGGGGTGAAGTCCTCGAAGGTGATGCCGAGGAACAGCGGGTTGTCGTACCGGGTGCGCTCCAGCTCGGCGAGCCACTCGGGCCACACCATCCTGAGCGCGACGGCCTCCAGATTGCGGTCCGGGTTGCCGTTCTGCGTGTACATGGGGAAGACCACGAGGTGCTGGAGACCGTCGGCGCGCTCGGCGGCCGGCTGGAAGGCCAGCAGGGAGTCGAGGAAGTCCGGCACCTTGAAACCGTCCGCGGCCCACTTGCGCAGGTCGCCGACGAGGGCCTGGTGGTAGGCCGTGGCGTGCGGGATCAGCGGGGAGAGCGCCTGGACGGCGCTGACCACGCGCTCGACGCCGGCCTCGACGGTGGCCGGGGCGGGGGCGCCCTCCGCCTCGAAGTCGATGGAGCCGTCCTTGGCCTGCCAGGGGCGGATCTCCTCCACGGCGGCCTTGAGCTCGGGCCACGCCGGGTGGTCGACCACCCGCGCATCGGCGGCTATCGCGGTACCGCCGGGACCCGGCACAAGAGTTTCCGTCATGTCACTTCCTCCACAGGAGAACCTCACGTTAAGACAGCGTATGCACGCGAGGCTCTCCTGCTCAAGAGGTAAAGCGGGAAATTATCCTGCGTCACCCCCTCCTTCACCGAAAGTCTTCCCGTGCTTAAGGGTGGAATCGATGACTCCGCCCAGTCGCCGCATGGCCTCCCGGGCCTGCGGGAGGACGCCGGACAGCGCGAGGAAGCCGTGGAACATCCCGGGATGGCTGTCCAGGGTCGAGCCGATCCCGTTCGCGGCCAGCAGGCGGTGGTACGCCACCCCGTCGTCCCGCAGCGGATCGCACCCCGCGACCACCACGTGGGCGGGCGGCAGCCCGGCCGGGTCCGCGCGCAGCGGGGAGGCCAGCGGATGACCGGGGTCCGCCGGGCCGAGGTACTGCTCCCAGAACCAGCGCAGGTGCGCGGCGGTCAGGAAGTACCCCCGCGCGTTGGTCCGGTACGACGGGCTGTCCTGGGCGGCGTCCAGGGCCGGGTAGACGAGCACCTGGAGCGCGACGGCCGGTCCCCCGCGCTCCCGGGCCAGCAGCAGCGAGGCCACGGCCAGGTTGGCTCCGGCACTGTCCCCCGCCACGACCAGGGCGGCCGCATCGCCGCCCAGCTCGTCGAGGTGGCCGCCGGCCCAGCACAGGGCGGCGTACGCATCGAGGGCGGCCGCGGGGAACCGGGCCTCGGGGGCGCGCCGGTAGTCCACGGAGACGAGTACGGCGCCGGAGGCCCGGCAGAGCGCGCGGACGGTGGCGTCGTGGGTGTCGAGATCGCACAGCACCCAGCCCCCGCCGTGGCAGAACACCACGGTCGGGCGGGGCCCGGGCGACTGCTCCGGGTCGGGGTAGTAGACCCGGACGCCCAGCGGCGGCGCCCCGGGCGGGCCCGGGATCTCCCGGTCCTCGACCGAGCCGACGGGAGGCGGCCCGGCGGGTGACGCGGGCGCGGCGGCGAGGATCCGGCGGGCCTCGGCGGCGTCGGTGACGCTGCCGCCGACATCGGGGAAGGCGGCGGCGAGGGCATCCACGAAGGGCCGGGCGGCCGGGTCGAGACGGTCGGCGGGGTCGGCGGGGTCGCCCGGACCAAGAGGATCGGCGGGCTCGGCAGAGGAGAGGCAGTCGGCGGGACCGGTCATCGCCGCGGCCCCTCAGCCCTTCCGGCCGGATGCGACCGCGCCGGGCCCCTCGGTGAAGTGCGGGATGACCTTCTCGCCCCACTGCCGCAGGGTCTCCAGGCAGGCCTCCTGCTCCACGGTGCCCATCTGGATCAGGCACATGATCTCGTCGGCCCCCGCCTCCTTGAGCCGCTGCACGTAGGCGATGGCGTCATCGGCGCTGCCGTAGGCGTGGTCGGCGTGGAAGGTGGCCGTGGAGCTCGGCCGCACCGGGATGTCCTGCTCGTGCAGCCTCGCCACCACCTGCTCGGCGGCCCTGCGCATCTCCGCGGCCTCGTCGGCGCCCTCGACCACCGCCTCGTCCGGGATGCCGGCCCCGCCGTACCAGTGGCCGATGGACTGGGCGAAGAACCGCTGGCCCCGGATCCCGATCCGGCGGGCCTCCTCCGGGTCGTCGAGCACGATCGTCGGGCAGAGCACCGAGAAGTGGTCGTTGACGACGGAGGAGACGAACCGGCTGCCGTCCCTCCGGGCGACCGCGGCGTCGTACACCGAGCGCATCCGGGCTGTCGACTCCGGCCCGGCGAAGCCCATCACCAGGGCCCCGATCCCCAGCTCGGCGGCCTGCACCAGGGTCTCCTCCCGGCTGCACGCCAGGAACAGCGGTGGGTGCGGGGTCTGCGCGGGCCGCGGCAGGATCGGGTGGGGGTCGATGTCGATCAGCTCCCCGTGGTACTCCAGCTCCTCCTCCTGCCAGGCCTTGCCGATGATCCGCAGCGCCTCCTCGACCTCTGCCGTGGTGCGCTCCTTGTCCACCCCGCACAGCGAGGTCTCCTGCACGGTGCCTCCGCGGCCGGCCCCCAGGTCGAGCCGCCCTCCCGAGAGCAGGTCGAGCATGGCGGCCCGTTCGGCGACGCGCACCGGGTGGTTGAAGTTGAAGGGCATGCACACGACGCCGTGCCCGATGCGTATGGTGTTCGTCCTGGCCGCGACCCAGGTCAGGAAGATCTCAGGGGCGGACATGTGTGCGTACCACTTCAGCGAGTGGTGCTCCACGGCCCAGATCCGGTCGAATCCCATCCGCTCGGCGAGCACGGCCTGCTCGACGCAGTCGCGGATGACCTGGTGTTCCCGTTCCACCGTCGGGTCGGCGAGCTGAGCTTCGAAGATCACGGAGAATTTCACGGTGCCTCCACGGTTGCGTCCTGAGCCCCGGCTTACTTCAATTAGGAATATGACTAGTAGTCAGAAGCTAAAGAAGCAAGAGCTGCCGCCGACCGCGTGGGCCGTTCTCGGTCTGCTCTCCTTCCCCGGGGAGCGGACCGGTTACGAACTGAAGAAGTGGGCGGACTCCTCGCTCCGCTTCTTCTACTGGTCACCGGCGATCAGCCAGATCTACGCGGAACTGCGCCGTCTGGAGGAGCTCGGGTACGCCGCCTCCGCGCGCTCGGGACCGGAGGAGGCGCGGGCCAAGCGGCGGTACGCCATCACCGGCGCGGGCCGCGCGGCCCTGTCCGGCTGGGCCGCGGACGTCTCCGAGGCCGGGCCCCCGGTCCTCAAGCACGGGCTGCTGCTGCGGATCTGGCTGGGACACCTGGCCGACCCGGAGCGGCTGCGGGCGATGGTCGGCGAGCACCTGGAGCGGGCCCGGGTCGAGCTGGCCGCCGTACGGGAGGCGATGGCGCAGGCGGGCGACGTGACGGAATGGGCTTTCCCGGTCCTCGCCCTGCGCTGGAGCGAACGGCAGCACCTGGCCGAACTGGAGCTGGCGCAGGCCCTGCTGGCGGACCTGGCGGACCTCCCGGGACCGGCGGAGGCCGGACCGGAGACGGGACCGGAGGCCAACGTGGAGGCCGGACCGGAGGCCGGAGCAGGGGTCACGCCCGGTGCCGGGAACTCCGTCCGTCAAGCCGGCGGTGACGCGCCCACCCCCGGGTGACGCGGCAGGACCGTCGGGCGGGCTCCGGGCCCTGGCGGGATGCGGCCGTACGGCCCTCCGAGGGCACTGCACGGGCGGTCCCATCGCACCCGTGGCGCACTAGCATGCGTCCTCATCGCGCGCGGCCGGTCGGGACATCGCGACCGCGCGGAGAGCCGCCGTCGACGGAAGCGAGAGAACCTTGACTTTCCTCACCATCGGTCACCGCGGGGTCATGGGTGTCGAACCGGAGAACACCCTGCGGTCGTTCGTCCGCGCGGAACGCTCCGGCATGGACGTCATCGCACTGGATCTCCAGCTGAGCAAGGACGGCACCCTCGTCGTCCTGCACGACCCCGAGGTGGACCGGACCACCGACGGCTCGGGGGCCGTCGCCGATCTGACCCTGGCCGCCCTGCGCGAGCTCGACGCCGGTCAGGGCGAGCACGTGCCGCTCTTCGAGGAGGTGCTGGACGCGGTCCGGACCCCCTTGCAGGTGTGGGTGGCGGACCGCGCCGCCGCCGGGGTGCTCGCGGAGCTCGTCCTGCGCCGCGACCTGACCGCGCGGGTGGAGGTGGCCTCCGCGGACGAAGCGGTGCTCGCCGAGGCGGCCCGGCTGGTGCCGGGCCTGCGGACCACCCTGTACTGCACCACGCACGGCCCCGAGGTCGTGGACCGGGCGCTGGCCGCCGGGGCCGCCACGATCGCGCTGGACATCCGGCAGCTCACCCTGGAGACCGTGGAGGCGGCGCACGCCGCCGGGATCCGGGTGACCGGCTGGACGGTCAACACCCTGGATCAGCTGCGGCTCGCGCGGGCCCTCGGACTGGACGGTGCGGCCACCGACTTCCCCGAGATCCGCAGCACGGGCCGCTTCACGGCGTGACGGCGCGTTTCAGAGCGACTTGACGAGGAGCTCGAAGGCCAGGTCGGGACGGAGCGGTACCCCGAAGCGCTCGTCGCCGTACGGGAAGGGGCTCAGCTCGCCGGTGCGCCGGTAGCCGCGGCGCACGTAGTAGGCGATGAGCTCCTCCCGTACGTTCACCACCGTCATCCGCATCTCCTCGGCGCCCCAGACCTCGGCCGCGCGGCGCTCGGCCTCGGCCAGTATCTCCTTGCCGAGGCCGCCGCCCTGGAGTCCGGGGCGGACGGCGAACATCCCGAAGTAGACGTGGTCGCCGCGGTGTTCGAGCTGGCAGCAGGCGACGAGTGCACCAGCCCGCTCGACGACGAGCAGGGTGCTGTCCGGGGCGTCGACGATCTGGCGGACCCCGGCCTCGTCCGTACGCCGGCCCTCCAGGTAGTCCGCCTCCGTGGTCCATCCCGCGCGGCTGGCATCCCCTCGGTACGCCGACTCGACCAGGGCCACCAGCTCCGGTACGTCCGCCTCCACGGCACTGCGGAAGCTCAGGGGGGCGGGGCTGGGGGTCGACATGCGGGCTCCGTTCTGCGCGGTGGCATATGACATGCCTGGTACGGCAAGGAGAGCCTAACCCGGAGCGGCGTGCGGACCCCCGCGGGCGGGCATTGCTTCCCGTGACGCCGACGAACCGGGAGGTTCCGCCGTGCACGGTCCCGCCACGTCCCTTCCCGCCTCCGTCTCCGCCTGGCTGCTGGTCCTGCTGTGCGCGGCGAGCGGCGGCTACTGCCTGGTGCGGGCGGGCAGAGCCGGCCGGGGCGGGCGCGGCGCGGCGGCCGGCGAGGCGCTGATGGGCTTCGGCATGGCCGTGATGGCCGCGCCCACGGGACTCGGCGCGTGGGGGTCCCCGGTCCTGCTGGCCGTCTTCTGCGGGGCGGCGCTGCACGCCCTGTGGCTGCTGCGCGAGGGGGTGCACCACGCGCACCACCTCGTCGGTTCGCTGGCGATGGCCTACATGGCGCTGACGATGACGGTGCCGGCCGCGGCGGCCCCCACGACCGCCACCGGGTACGGAACCGGAGGCGGGCACGGCGCCGGACTGCCGCTCCTCACCGGCGCGCTGCTGCTCTACTTCGCCGGGTACGTCCTGCTGGGCGGGGCCCGGCTGGTGGCGGCGGGCGGTGGCACCCGGCCGCTCACCGGCCCGGACGCGAGTGACGCGCCCCTGAAGTCCGCCGAGCTGACCCGGGCCTGCCGACTGGCCATGGGGATAGGGATGTTGGCCATGCTGCTCACCCTGTGAAGGCGCCCGCGGACGTGTCCTGCGTCACCAATCCCCCAAGGCCATACCCGCAGGTAGCCCCGCGCTCATAGGCTGGCGGACATGATGGTCCCCGCCGTTCTCCTGCTGCTCGGCGCCCTGACCGCGGTGCTGGCCCCCCGTCTGCTGGCCCGGGCCGACTGGCCCGAGCGTGAACCCGTCGTCGCCCTGTGGGTGTGGCAGTGCGTCGTCGGCGCCGTGCTCCTGTGCCTCGGCCTGTCGATGCTGCTCAGCGCGGCGGCCGCATGGCTGGCGGTCCGGGACGGGCTCTTCGCCGTCGCCCCGCACGGGGTGGTCGACGCCTACGGGCTGGGCGCCGCCGGCGGGCCGTGGGCCGCTGCCACCGCGCTGCTCCTGGCGGGCGGCGCCCTGTGGACGGGCGCGAAGCTGACCGCGGAGGTGCTGCGGGCGCGGGCGCGCCGGCGGGCGCAGGGCACCGAGCTGCTGGTCCGGGCCCCGCTGATGCCCGGGGAGGACCCGGCCGCGGCGCGGCTCGTCGTACTGGAGGGGGCGCGGCCGGACGCCTGGTGGCTGCCCGGGACGGCCCCGCAGCTGGTGGTCACGACGGCCGCACTGGGCCGGCTCAAGGGGAGCCAGCTGGACGCCGTACTGGCCCACGAGCAGGGACACGCCGCGGCCCGCCACGACTGGCTGCTGAACTGCGCGCGGGCCCTGGCCGGGGGCTTCCCGCGGGTGCCGGTCTTCGCCGCGTTCGAGGCCGAGATGCACCGCCTCGTCGAGATGGCCGCCGACGACGTGGCCTCGCGGCGGTTCGGCCGACTGACGGTCGCGCTGGCCCTGGTCGGACTGAACGAGGACCGCGGGGTGTTCGGGCCCGGCCCCGCCCCGCACGCGCACGTCACGCTCCGGGTGCGGCGGCTCCTGTCGGCCGCGCCCCGGCTCTCGGCGGTCCGGCGGCTGCGGCTGACGGCGCTGGCCACGCTGGTCCCGGCGGTCCCGCTGCTGGTGGCCTTCGTACCGGGTCTGAGCGCCCTGGCGTAGGCAGGTCGTCAAAGTCCCGCCTGCGGACGGGACTTTGACGAACCCGCATAGGTAGCGCGTGGCCGCTGGCGCGCCCGCCCGGCCCCAGGGGGCCCGCTGCTGCGAGGATCAGCCGATGCGGAACGAACGACTTCGGTGGACGGGCGCCGGCTGCGCGCTGCTGGTGGCCGTGCTGACCGCGCTGGTGCTGGCGCAGTGGCGGCCGCTGCTCTCGTACGACGACCGGGTGACCGAGGACCTGCACGGCTACGCCGTCCTCCACCCGGGGGTCACGCAGCTCATGGGCGTGCTCAGCGACTGGGTGTGGGACCCCTGGACCATGCGGGTCCTGGCCGTCGTGGCCTGTGTCTGGCTGTGGTGGCGCGGAGACCGTGGGCGGGCGGTGCGGGTGGCGCTGGCCACGGTGATCGCCTCGGCGGTGCAGCAGGGGCTGAAGGCACTGGTGGGGCGGGAGCGCCCGGTGTGGACGGATCCGGTGGACTCGGCTCAGTACGCGGCCTATCCCTCCGGCCACGCCATGACGGCGACGGTGGTGTGCGGCATGCTGCTGTGGCTGCTCCCGCGCAGGCCGCCGGAGCGCCCAGCGGGGCAGGAGCGGAGGGCGTGGCCGGTGTGGACGGCTTGGGCGGCGTGGTCCCTGGCCGTGGTGTCGGCGCTCGGCGTCGGCTTCACCCGCGTCTACCTCGGCGTGCACTGGCCCTCCGACGTGCTCGCGGGCTGGCTGCTGGGCGTGGTCGTGGTGGTGTGCGCGACGACCTGGGGGGCCCGCGAAGGCCGGGACCGCGTACGTGTCAGGCTCGGGTCATGAACGCACCCATCCCCGGCGCCTGGTTGCGCGCCGGAATCAGCCGTGACGGTGGCCCGCTGCACGAGACGAGGCACGTCGTGTGGGTCCAGAGCGGCGAGTACTACGCCGACAGCCGCGGGTTCGCCGGAACCACCGTCTACGACGGCCGACAGGTCACCTTCCGCCACGAGGTCGGCAGTCCCGGCCATGACGTGGGAACGCTGCGCCGCGAGGGCGCCGACCTGATCGAGACCGGCGAGAATCCTGACGGCAGCACCTTCATGGAGGTCTGGACTCCGCTCGACGGCACCGACGACGACAGCGCGGCCGACGGGGGCACCGGCGAAGGCGCGCCGGAGGGCTCGTGGCGTGCCGGAGGGACCCAGACGGTCCGGGTGGGCCGTCACGTCGTCCACGTCGACAGCGCGGGAAACGGCGCCCACTTCGTCCTGCCCGACGGCCGTCCCTGAGTCCGAACGGCGCGATGTGGTGTGCCTGCTCTGGGCGATCCCCCGTGTCACCCAGAGCAGGCGACCCCGTGCGCTGAGTATATTGGCTCCGAGCCAGTCAACGCAGGAGTAAGCATGTCCCCGCGCAGCGCATCGGTCAATGAAGAATTGCGCAGACGTTCCCGGGAGCGGCTGCTCCAGGCCACGGTCGAGCTCGTCGCCGAGCGCGGCTACGAGGCCACGACCCTCGGCGACATCGCCGACCGGGCGGGCGCGGCGCGCGGCCTGATCTCGTACTACTTCCCGGGCAAACGGCAGTTGTTGCAATCGGCGGTGCACCGGCTGATGCACCTGACCCTCCAGGAAGCGCTGGAGCGCGAGCCGCGGCCCACCGGCGAATCCGAGGGCCGCGAGCTGCTCGCCCGGGCCATCGACTCGATCCTCGGGCTGACGCGGGACCACCCGCTGCTGATGCGGACGCACATGGCGGGCATCCTCACGGCGGAGGGCTTCGTGCAGTGCCCGGAGCAGCAGCGGCTGGCGGAGCTGCTGCGCCACACCGTCACCCGGTACGGCTCGCAGGACGTGGACACCGACTACCCGTTGCTGCGGGCGCTGCTGATGGGGGCGGTGGTGGCCGTGCTGCTGCCGGGGGCGCCGATGCCGCGGGCCCGGCTGCGGGCCGAACTGTTCCAGCGCTACGGGCTGGACTGGGAGCTCGGCGCCCCGCCGGACGGCTGCGGGCCGCCCGGCGGAACGATTCAGCTCTGACCCCGGGAGCCGCCTGCCCCGCTGGAGCCGGGTCAGGGACCACAGGGAACCGACGAACCACAGGGGTTGCAGGAACTATCGGTAGTCGGGCTGGGTCTGCACGTTGAGCCGGTCCATCCACACCCACTTGGCGCTGTCGGTGCGCCAGTCGTCCAGCCTCAGCACGTCGAGGCCCTTGGCGATGTCGTTCGAGTAGATGTGCCCGTTGTAGTAGTACGCCGACCAGGACCCGCCGAGTCCGAGCTTGTCCGTGGTGAGCGGGCCGCGCTCGAAGTAGCCGATCTCCTTGGGGCTGGCGGAGTCGGTGAAGTCCCAGACCGAGACGCCGCCCTGGTACCAGGCCTGGACCATGATGTCGCGGCCGCCGCCGACCGGGATCAGCGAGCCGTTGTGGGCCACGCAGTTCTCGGTGTCGGCCTGGTGGCGCGGGATCTTGAAGTAGCTGCGGAAGACGAGCTTGCGCTGGTCGCCGCGGCCGGTGACGTCGTAGATCCCGTCGGCGCCGCGGTTGGGCCCGGTGGCCTCGTTGCAGGTGGCGCCGCCACCGCCGCCGAGTTCGTCGGTGAACACCACCTTGTTCGCCCGCTCGTTGAAGGTGGCCGAGTGCCAGAACGCGAAGTTCACGTTGTCCTGCACCCGGTCGATGACCCTCGGCTGCTCGGGTTTGCTGATGTCGAAGAGGATGCCGTCACCCATGCAGGCGCCGGCGGCCAGGTTCTGGGACGGCAGCACGGTGATGTCGTGGCAGCCGGTGGTCTTCGAGACGCCCGGGTTGACCGGTCCGCCCGGGTTGCCGCCGTCCGGGAAGAGGATCGGGAAGGCGACGACCGCGGCCTGGGTCGGCTTCTTCTTCGGGACCTTCACGACCGAGATGCCGTCGTGCGGCGGCCGGCAGTCCGGGAAGGCCTCGTTCGGCGAGTAGGAGGCGACGTAGAGGTAGATGTCCCGATCGCCGTTCAGCAGCGTGTGGGTGTGCGAACCGCAGGCCGTCTCGACGGACTTGATGTACTTGGGGTTCTTCTTGTCCTTGATGTCGAAGATCTTGATGCCCTCCCACGAGGACTTCTCCGTCGCGGGCTGCGAGACGCTGTTGCAGGAGTCGTCGCTGCGCGAGGAGTCCGTGGAGAGGAAGAGCAGGTCGCCGTGGACGGATATGTCGTTCTGGCCGCCGGGGCAGAGCACCTGGCTGACGGTCTTCGGCGCCTTCGGATTGCCGATGTCGTAGATCGTGAAGCCGTCGTAGCTGCCCGCGTAGGCGTACTTCCCCTGGAAGGCCAGGTCGGAATTGGTGATTCCGGGGAAGGTGCTGGGGATGTTGGCCAGGGGTTTGATGTTGCGGCTGTGGACGATCTCGTCCTGGCCGGGGATGTCTCCGGGCGCGAGTTCCCGGCCCTCGGGGAGGCCGCCGCTCTGCTGGCTGCCGGTCCCGGGCGTCAAGTCGCCCGGGTCCGGGGAGGCGGCCGCGGGTCCGGCCGCGAGGAGCGCGGCGAGCAGGCCGGCCGCGGCGACGGCCGCTCCCAGACTCCTGTTCCGCACTCTTGTGGTGTGCAACGAGGTCACTGTGCCCTCCCATGGGAGTCCGATCGGTTCCGTTCGTCGTGGGAACGGAACCAGGACCCCGGCAGTATCGTCTTTCCATGGACATGGCAAAAGACCTCCGGGGCCGCAAGGCCTTACGGGCACGGCTCGGCCGATTCGCCGGGGCGGCCGTGGCCGCCGGCCTCCTGCTCGCCCTCACCGGCTGCCAGGAGGAGGGCCGGAGCGACGCGAAGACCGCGGCGCAGGACGGGCAGGCCTCGGTGATCGCCCCCGGCAGACCCGGAGAGAAGGCCCGTACCCTCTCCCCCGAACAGGCCGCCGGGCAGCGGCCCGACGACAGCCCCAACGCGGCCGACCACACCTACGTGCAGGGCATGATCGAGCACCACCGGCAGGCCCTGACCATGAGCGCACTGGCCCCGGACCGG
Source organism: Streptomyces sp. NPDC048255 (assembly GCF_040652415.1). Taxonomy (NCBI): domain Bacteria; kingdom Bacillati; phylum Actinomycetota; class Actinomycetes; order Kitasatosporales; family Streptomycetaceae; genus Streptomyces; species Streptomyces sp. NPDC048255. The sequence goes on along the minus strand of NZ_JBEZMA010000015.1, from coordinate 99,109 downwards.
GCCTCGGCGGACGGGGTCAAACGGCTTGCGGAGCGGATCGCGGCAGCGCAGAAGCCCGAAATCGGGGCGATGGAGGGATGGTTGTCCCGCTACCCGGCGCCCGCCGCGGGCTCCGGCGGGCACGACCACGGCGCGATGCCGGGCATGGCCACGGAACAGCAGCTGGGTGAGCTGGCGCAGGCCCGGGGCGGCGACTTCGACCGGCTGTTCCTGAAGCTGATGACCGCCCACCACGAGGGTGCGCTGAAGATGGCGGGCGAGGCGCTGGCCGACGGGAACAACGTGCTGGTCGAGGAAATGGCCAACGAGGTCGTCGCCACGCAGAGCGCCGAGATCCACCGGATGCGCGCGATGGGCTGACGGCCGGGGCACCTGGTGTCATGCTGAGACCACCTGCGGGAGGAGTTCCGCCGTGCTTCGTATCGCCGTCGTCGGATCGGGCCCCAGCGGGGTGTACGCCGCTCAGACGCTGACCCAGCAGCGCGAGGTGCCTGGCGTACGGGTGGACGTACTGGACCGGCTGCCGGCTCCGTACGGCCTCGTACGGTACGGGGTCGCCCCCGACCACGAGAAGATCAAATCGCTCCAGGGCAGCCTGCGCACCGTGCTGGAGGACGAGCGGATCCGCTTCCTCGGCCATGTCGAGGTCGGCGGGGAGCTGCTGCCCACCGAGCGGCTGCTGGAGCTGTACCACGCGGTGGTGTACTGCGTGGGGGCGGCGCGGGACCGGCTGCTGGGCATCCCCGGCGAGGAACTGGCCGGGGTGCACTCCGCCACGGCCTTCGTGTCCTGGTACAGCGGACACCCGGATGCCGCGGCCGAGGCCTTCGACCTGCCCGGGGTGGGTTCGGCGGTGGTGATCGGCGCGGGCAACGTGGCCGTGGACGTGACCCGGATCCTGGCGCGCGGCGTGCCGGAGCTGTCGCCGACCGACATGCCGCAGCCCGCGCTGGGCGCGCTCGCCGACAGCGGCCTGCGCACGGTCGCGATGGTCGCCCGACGCGGCCCGTCCCAGGGCAAGTTCACCACCAAGGAGCTGCGGGAACTGGGCACGCTGCCCTCGGTGGACGCCGTCGTGGACCCCGCCGAGCTGGCCCTGGACCCCGCGTACGCCGACCCGGGCACAGCGGCGGCGCTGCCCGCGGTGGCGCGCCGGAACCTGGAGGTGCTGCGCGGCTGGGCGGAGCAGGGGCCGGGAGACGGGCAGCGCCGCATCGCGCTGCGGTTCTACCTGCGCCCGGTGGAGGTGCTGGGCGGACCCGACGGCCGGGTCAGGGCGGTGCGCTTCGAGCGGACCCTGCCGGACGGCCTCGGCGGGGTCACCGGCACGGGCACGTACGAGGACCTCGACGCCCAGCTGGTGCTGCGCTCGGTGGGGTACAAGGGCGTCCCGCTGCCGGGCCTGCCCTTCGACCCGGCGAAGGGCACGGTCCCGCACGCGGCGGGCCGGGTGCTGCGCGCGGGCCGGGCCTCGGTCGGCGAGTACGTGGCGGGCTGGATCAAGCGCGGCCCGACGGGGGTGATCGGCACCAACCGGCCCTGCGCCAAGGAGACCGCCTCCTCGCTGCTCCAGGACGCGGGGGCGCTGGCCCGCCGCGAGCTCCCCGGCGACCCGCTGGACGCACTGCGGGCGGCGGGCCTGCGTCCGGTGCTGTGGCCGGGCTGGCTGGCCATCGAGTCGGCCGAGACGGACCTGGGCCGCTCCCTGGGCCGCCGCTCGGTGAAGATCCCGGACTGGCCGGGCCTCCTGGACGCGGCGGGCCCGGGCTAGCGCCGCCGGGGGCTCGGGTGGACCCCTGGAGACCTCCGGCTCCACCACGGGGAGTTCGCGACGCCGGCGCGCGAAACACGTCGGCCACGGGAGCCGCGAGAGCTACTGGCGCCCCAGGCGGGTCGCTTCGGACGCGGCTGCCGTGAGGACGGCGTCCAGGAGGCCCGGGAAGAGGGTTTCCAGGTCTGCGCGGCGCAGGGCGTTGAGCTTGGTGGTGCCGCGGTAGGTCTGGTGGACGACCCCGCTTTCGCGCAGGACGCGGAAGTGGTGGGTGGTCGTGGACTTGGTGACGGGCAGGTCGAAGTACGAGCAGGCCAGTTCCGAGGCGGAGGCGTCCAGGTCGCGGACGATGGAGAGCCGGAGGGGGTCGGAGAGCGCGTGCAGGACGCCCTCCAGGCGGATCTCGGCCGTCTCGGGGTGGTCGAGGGTGCGGGCCGTGTCCCGTTCGGTCATGTCCCTGCTCCGCTCGCTCGGCTTGCTCCGGGGGCCCCATCGTACGAGAACCGTCGTAGGACCTGTGCGGTGCGGCCCGGGGGGTCCGGGCCGCACCGGTTTCACCAGGCGCGGTGGTACTGGTCCGGCGTACGGGGCTGCACCCCCAGTTCGGCGGCCGCGCGGCGGGCCCAGTGCGGGTCGCGCAGCAGCTCCCGGCCCAGCAGGACCGCGTCGGCCTCGCCGTTGGCCAGGATCTTCTCGGCCTGCGCCGGCTCGGTGATCAGGCCGACCGCAGCCACCGGCAGCTCGGTCTCGGCCTTGACCCGGGCGGCGAAGGGGACCTGGTAGCCGGGGCCGAGCGGGATCGTGACGCCGGGGGCGAGACCGCCGGTCGAGACGTCGAGCAGGTCCACTCCGTGCTCCAGCAGCAGACCGGCCAGCCGTACCGTCTCGTCGGCGGTCCAGCCGTCCTCCTCCAGCCAGTCGGTTGCGGAGATCCGGAAGAAGAGCGGGAGTTCCTCCGGCCACACCGCCCGTACGGCGTCGACCACTTCGAGGGCGAAGCGGGTCCGGTTCTCGAAGGAGCCGCCGTAGGCGTCGGTGCGCCGGTTGCTCGACGGGGAGAGGAACTCTCCGATGAGGTAACCGTGGGCGCCGTGGATCTCGATGACCTCGTAGCCCGCGGCCAGGGCCCGCCCGGCGGCGGCCGCGAACCGGCCGGTGATCTCGTGGATCTCCTCGACCGTCAGCTCGTCCGGGACCGGGTGGCCCTCCCCGAAGGGCACGGCGCTCGGGGCGACCGTCTGCCAGCCGTGCGCCTCGGGCCCGACCGGCTGCCCGCCCCTCCAGGGGCGGTCGGTGGCGGCCTTGCGGCCGGCATGGCCGATCTGGATGCCCGGCACCGTCCCCTGGGCCTTGACGAAGGAGGTGATCCGGCGCAGGGCCTCGACCTGGGTGTCGTTCCAGATGCCGAGGTCGTAGGGGGAGATCCGGCCCTCCGGCGAGACGGCGGTGGCTTCCTGGAGGATCAGGCCGGTGCCGCCGACGGCGCGGGCGGCGTAGTGGGCGAAGTGCCAGTCGTGGGCCACGCCCGCGGCCGGGCCGGAGGGCTCGGCGCTGTACTGGCACATGGGGGCCATCCACACGCGGTTCGGGACCGTCACCGAGCGCAGGGTCCAGGGCGCGAACAGGGCGGTGAAGGCGGCGGGGGCAGCACTCATCAAGGTCTCCAGAGGTCACCGGCGCACCGGGGATCGGCGGCTAAGTACGAGATTCACCGTACTACGAAATCTCCCGTACTACGAGACCTCTCGTACAAGTGCGTCGAGCTCGGCGCGCAGCGCCCCCGCCAGGGCCCCCAGGTCCGGGACGGCACGGGCGTCGGCGACCAGGCCGTAGTGGACCGTCCCCTTGTACGTGGAGACCGCCACGGCCAGGGACTGCCCCCGGGCCAGCGGGGCGAGCGGGTAGACCTCGCGGACCCGGCTGCCGCCGAGGGTGAAGGTGAAGCCGGGCAGCGGGACGCTCGTGACCAGGATGTCGAAGAGCAGCCGCGCGGCCTGGGCCACGAGCGGGCCGCCGAGCCGGTGTCCGAGCGGGTGGACGTGGTCGGCGAGCAGGGCGACGGCCCCGGCGCCGCGGGCGGGCCCCGCGTCCTTGTTCCGGTCCATGTCGCTGCGCACGGAGCCCAGCCGGCGCAAGGGGTCGGGCTCGGCGAGCGGCAGCCGGAGCAGGTAGCCGGAGAGCCGGTTCCCGGCGCCGCCCGACGTCCCCGGGCCCCGGCGGCGGGACACCGGGATCAGCGCGCGCGGCCCGGCGCCCCGGGGCTCGGGGTCGCCGCGCCCGGCCAGCCAGCGCCGCAGCCCGCCCGCCACCAGGGCGATCAGCACGTCGTTGACGGTGCCGCCGACGGCCTTGCGGATCAGGTTGACCTCGTCCAGGTCCAGGGCGAGGCCCGCGACCGCGCGGGTTCCGGGCACGGCCGGGCCCCTCGTGAGGTCGGTGGTGAGGGCCGCGGGAACCCCGAGCGGCAGCCCGGCGCGGGCCACGGCCGCGCCGATCTCCAGGGCCTGGCCCATGTCCTGGACCCGGGCCGCCAGGGCTCCGGGGAGGCGGCGCAGGGCGGAGCGGGGCCGCTGCCCGGGCACCGGCCGCGCGGGGCCCCGTAGCGCCGGGCCCTCGTCGAAGAGGGCGGCCGCCAGGGCCAGGGCGCCCAGGCCGTCGGCGAGGGCGTGGTGGAACTTGAAGAGCACCGCGAAGGAGTCCGGGTCGGGTCCGGCCAGGACGTGCGCCTCCCACGGCGGCAGTTCGCGGTCCAGCGGCCGCGCCATCAGCGGCCCGGCCGCGGTGTGCGGGTCGTGGGCCCCGGTCCGTACGAGGAACACGTGCCGCGCCGGGTCGAAGCCGGGGTCGGGCGACCAGGCGGCCGCGCCGAAGGGCAGCAGCACGTCGTGGATCCGGCGGCGCAGGCCCGGCACGGCGGCGCAGCGGGCGGTGAGCAGCTCGGCGGCGTGCTCGGCGGCGCCGGGACCCCCGGCGGTGAAGACGGCGAGGGCGCCGAGGTGCATGGGGTGGGCGGCGGATTCGATCCGCCAGAAGGCGAGGTCGAGCGGGGACAGGTGCTCGGTGGCCACTGAGGTCCTCTCGCGTGCGGCGGTAGTGGCGTGAAGTCAACCGATTCCGAACACCTACATGCAAGCAGTAGCCATTTCCGACCTGTGAACGGTCGCTATCGATCAGCCACTCGGGGCACCGCGGCGCCCGCCGGGCCGCTGTCAGCGGGCGGGTGCAGACTGGCCGGAAGACATCGCATGCAACATCCGAACACCCGCTGAGGACGACGAAGTCCGGAGGTGCCGGCCATGGCCGACGTACTGCTGCTCGTAGGGACCCGCAAGGGACTGTTCACCGGCCGCCGCCGAGGGGACGGCCCCTGGGAGTTCGAGGGACCCCATTTCAACGCCCAGGCCGTCTACGCGGCCGCCGTCGACCGGCGGGGCCCCGTGCCCCGGCTGCTGGTGGGCGCGGACAGCCTGCACTGGGGGCCGTCCGTCTTCACCTCCGACGACCTGGGGGCGACCTGGCGGGAGCCCGCCGCCCCGGCGGTGAAGTTCCCCAAGGACACCGGCGCCTCGCTGGAGCGGGTCTGGCAGCTGCATCCGGCCGGGCCGGAGGCCCCGGACGTGGTGTACGCGGGGACGGAGCCGGCCGCGCTGTTCCGCTCGACCGACCGGGGCGAGTCCTTCGAGCTGGTCCGCCCGCTGTGGGAGCACCCGAGCCGCAAGAGCTGGGAGCCGGGCGGCGGCGGCGAGGGCCTGCACACGGTGATCACCGATCCCCGCGACCCCGACGCGGTGACGGTGGCGGTCTCCACCGCCGGGGTGTTCCGCAGCAAGGACGGCGGGGAGAGCTGGTCCCCGTCCAACGAAGGGGTCTCGGCGGTGTTCCTGCCGGATCCGCATCCGGAGTTCGGCCAGTGCGTGCACAAGATCGCCCAGGACGCCGCGGACACGGACCGGCTCTACCTGCAGAACCACTGGGGCGTCTACCGCAGCGACGACGCGGGGGCCAGGTGGACCGACATCGGCGGCGGCCTGCCCTCCGACTTCGGGTTCGCGGTGGCCGCCCATCCGCACCGGCCGGACACCGCCTACGTCTTCCCGCTCAATGCCGACTCCGACCGCGTCCCGGCCGAGCACCGGTGCCGGGTCTTCCGCACCCAGGACGCGGGGGCCACCTGGGAGCCCCTGTCACGCGGCCTTCCGGCCGGGGACCACTACGGGACGGTGCTGCGCGACGCGCTGTGCACGGACGACGCGGATCCGGCGGGGATCTACTTCGGCAACCGCAACGGCGAGCTGTACGCCAGCCATGACGACGGCGAGAACTGGCAGCTCCTGGCCGAGCACCTGCCGGACGTGCTGTGCGTACGGGCGGCGCAGCTGAGCGGGTAGGGAGAGGGGGGGGAAGCCGGGCAGGGAGCACGCGGGGCGGAAGCCGAGATCGGTCGAGGGCGCGGCGGATCGGCCAGTAGAGTGATCCACCGTGGCAGCACGACCGTTGAACGAGATCGTCGAGCCGGGCTGGGCCCGGGCTCTTGAGCCGGTGGCGGGGCAGATCGCCGCCATGGGCGACTTCCTGCGCGCCGAGATCGCGGCGGGGAGGACCTACGTACCCGCCGGGGCCAATGTGCTGCGCGCCTTCCAGCAGCCCTTCGACGAGGTCAAGGTGCTCATCGTCGGCCAGGACCCCTACCCCACCCCGGGGCACGCCGTGGGCCTGTCCTTCTCGGTGGCCCCCGAGGTGCAGCCGGTTCCGCCCAGCCTGGACAACATCTTCCTGGAACTGCACCGGGACCTGGCGACCGGCCGGCCGGCGAACGGCGACCTCACGCCGTGGACGCGGCAGGGCGTACTGCTGCTCAACCGCTCCCTGACCACCGCTCCCCGCCGGTCGAACGCGCACCAGGGCAAGGGCTGGGAAGCCGTCACCGACCAGGCCATCCGGGCCCTTGCCGCGCGCGGCAAGCCGCTGGTGTCCATCCTCTGGGGCCGGGCGGCCCGGAACCTGCGTCCGCTGCTCGGCGAACTGCCCGTGGTGGAGTCCTCCCACCCCTCCCCCAAGTCCGCCGATTACGGGTTCTTCGGCTCCAGGCCGTTCAGCCGGACCAACGCGCTGCTCGAGGGCCAGGGTGCACAGCCTGTGGACTGGCGCTTGCCGTCCGTCAGTTGACCTTTCTCACATTCACCGGATAAATACGGACAGATGCCATGCGAGCCAGCCCTGCCCGAACACCCGGTTCCGATAAGCCAGTAGCATGCGGCGCCATGAGCTCCCCCACTGGGCCCGCAAATGGCCTGCCCGTACGAATGCCGCGACCCCGCCAGACCGGACGGCACCGCCGGCCCGAGCCCGCGGTGGCGCCCGAGGGCGCGCCCGCGCTGGTGCTCGCCGTGCCCGGTGCCCCCTCGGCCGCCTCGCGGGGGCTCGCGGAAGAGATCATCAGCATCGGCCGTTCCGAACTGCCGGGCCTGGACGCCCGCATCGGCTACCTCGACGGTGACGACGCCTCCGAGTTCCCGTCCCTGTCCGGTGTGCTGACCGCCGTCGCGACCGAGCGTGCGGCGCGCGCGGAGTTCGCCCGCGCCGCCGGCCACGAGGTGCCCGCGCCGACCGGCCCGGACGCCGTGGTCGTGCCGCTGCTGGCCGGTCCGGACAGTGATCTGCTGCGCCGGGTCCGCCAGGCCCTGATGGACTCCTCGGCCGCCGCCGAGCTGGCCGACGTGCTCGGCCCGCACCCGCTGCTCGCCGAGGGCCTGCACGTGCGGCTGTCGGAGGCTGGCCTGGCCCGCGCCGACCGCGCCCGCCTCTTCACGGTGACCACCGCCGCCGACGGCATCGTCCTGGCCACCACCGGTGGCGAGGAGGCCGTCCAGGCCGCCGGGATCACCGGCATGCTGCTGGCCGCCCGCCTCGCCGTGCCCGTCCAGGCGGCCGCGCTCGACCAGGAGGGTTCGGTGGCCGCGGTCGCCGAGCAGCTGCGCCGCGAGGGTTCCACGCAGCTGGCGCTCGCCCCGTACCTGATCGGCCCGGAGGCCGCCGAGGGGCTGCTCGACACCGCCTGCAAGGAGGCCGACTGCGCCACCGCCGAGGTGCTCGGGGCCTACCCGGCGCTCGGCAAGCTGGCCGTCGCGCAGTACGCGGCCGTTCTGGGGATCACCCAGGGAGCCACCTCCCACTGACCCGCCCACGTCGTGCACGAGTGCCCCGCCGCCGGATCCCGGTGGCGGGGCACTCGTTCGTCAGCCGCCACCCGACCGGGCATGCGAGCAGGCAGGCAGTGGAGCGGGTCAGCCGAAGACCACGCAGGTCGCGGCGGGCACGGCCACCGAGCCCGTCCGGTGCGGCCGCCCGGTCAGCGGGTCCACCTCGAACCAGGTGACGTCCCCGGAGCGCTCGTTCGCCGCGTACAGCCGGCGCCCCGAGGGGTCGGCGACGAGATCGCGCGGCCAGCTGCCTCCGCAGTCCACGGTGCTGCTGAGCCGCGGCTTCTCGGCCCCGTCGGCGAGGGAGAAGGTGACGACGGTGTCGGCTCCGCGGACGGCGGCCCACAGGAAGCGTCCGTCGGGCGAGGCGACGACCGCCGAGGGATAGGCCCGTACGGCACCTGGAGGGCCCTCAGGGGCCATCGGGACCTCTGCGACCGGTTCCAGTCGCCCGGAGACAGGATCCCACCGGCAGACGGTCAGCTGCGGCTCCAGCTCGTGCAGGACGTAGGCCACCGCGACGTCCGGGTGGAAGACGAGGTGGCGCGGTCCGGTCCCGGCGCGCAGCGCGGTCTCGGAGTGCACCCGCAGCTCCCCGGTGGCCGGGTCCGGCGCGCACACCCGTACCGAGTCGGTGCCCAGGTCCACGCTCAGCACCCAGCGGCCGCTCGGATCCGGAAGCACCTGGTGGGCGTGCGGGCGCTCCTGGCGGTCCGCGTCGGGCCCCGAGCCCTGGTGTTCGAGGACGGACGCGGGCCCGCCGGGATGGCCGTCGACGGCGAGCGGGAGGCTGCTGACGCTGCCGGAGGTGTAGTTGGCGGTGAGCAACCGGCCGCCGGCCACGCTGAGATGGGTGGGGCCCGAGCCCTCGACGGGCACGGCCGGACCGAGGGCGGTGAGCCCGCCTGCGGTCGGCCGGAAGGCGCACACCGCGCCCCGCGCGGTCTCGCTGACCGCGTAGAGCACCCCGGTGTCGCGGGCGAACGCGAGGTACGAGGGGTCCGCGACGGTGTCGCAGGCCGCCAGCGGGGTCAGGGCTCCGGTCGCCGGATCCACGGCCGCGGTGGTGATGCCGCGGCCGCCCCCCGAGGTGAACGAGCCGATGTGGCACCGGTGTCCGCCGCCCCGGTCCGTCCTGTCCGCGCCGTCCACTGGGTGCCCCTCTCCGCCGTCCAGGATCCGTACGGAGCCGACCGTAACAGAAGGTCTAGACCAAATCCCGTCCTTGGGCGCGTTCCTGTGCGCCGGGGTGGTGGACGTAGGCCGTGCTGCTCGGCCGGTCCTCGTAGGTGCGGTGGAAGACCGGCGTCGCGGAACCGGAGATCGGGGGCACGATCCAGGACCAGTCGGCGCCCACCTCGCGCCCCTTGCGCTCCTCCCGCTCCAGGTGGGTCAGGAAGCGCCGGGACTCGGAGTGGTGGTCGGCGATGGTGACCCCGGCCCGGTCGAAGGAGTGCAGGACGGCCCGGTTGAGCTCCACCAGCGCGCGGTCCTTCCAGAGCGAGCGCTCCGTGGTGGTGTCCAGGCCGAGTCGGCGGGCGACCGCCGGCAGGAGGTTGTACCGGTCCGCGTCGGCGAGGTTGCGGGCGCCGATCTCGGTGCCCATGTACCAGCCGTTGAAGGGGGCGGCCGGGTAGTGGATCCCGCCGATCTCCAGGCACATGTTGGAGATGGCGGGTACGGCGTGCCAGCGCAGCCGCCAGTCGGCCCAGCCGTCGCCGCGGCCGTCGCCGTCGCCGTCGCCGTCGGGGTGCGTGATCGGCACCTCCAGCACGGCGTCCGCGGGGGTGTCGAACCAGCGGGGCTTGTCGTCGACCCCCTGGACCACCAGCGGGAGGAGGTCGAAGGGGGTGCCGGCGCCCCCGGTCCAGCCGAGCCGGAGCAGGGCCTCGGTGAGCGGGGCGTTGCGGGCGTCGCCGACGGTCACGGAGTGGTGGTCCCCGTAGCCCGCGTACCGGACGAGCTGCTCGCTCCAGATCAGCGGCCCGGGGCGGTCGGGAGCGTCGGGGGCGAAGACCGTGATCGTGGGCCGGACCCGGCCGCCGTTGGTCGCCTCGCGCAGGTGCTCGAAGCACTCGGCGGCGATCGCGTCCGCGTCGGTGAGCTCCCGGCGGTCGCGCACCCGCAGGGAGTTCCAGTACAGCCTGCCTATGCAGCGGTTGCTGTTGCGCCAGGCCACGCGGGCTCCGTGGACCAGTTCCTCGGGAGTGTGCCGGTAGGTGCCGGTGTCCGCGAGCTCGGCCCGTACGGCGGCGAGCCGGGCACGCGGATCACCGGCGTTCTTGTTCTCCCTGTGGAAGAGTCGGATGAACTCCTCGGCCGCTTCCCACACCTGAGCGGTGGTGGAGCGCTGTTGAAGTATTTCCATTCCGGGCGGTTACCCCCTGTCCGACCAGATCCACCCTGTACGTGCCGGATGAATGTGCAATGAACAATCACCCGTTGTACATGCCGCAGGTCAACGCCGTACGGCTCGGACGCCCGTAACACTCCTCCGAGTGATCTTCACTGATCGGCCCTGCGGGCGAGGCCCGCAGGGCGTACGATCCGGCGCAATTCCGGGAGTTGACCACGGGGACGGATCGGCGGCGGTTCCGCCGCGTGGCGGCTCAGTCGCAGGGCCGGCTCATGAAGAGCGCCTGCTCGCCGGCGGCGGGCGTGCCGCCGTAGAGGGCGGTGTCGAGTCCGCAGAAGGCGAATCCCATGCGCCGATAGGCGTGCACCGCAGGGGCGTTGACGCTGCTGACCTCCAACCAGAGGTGCTCGGCGCCGCGTTCGCGGGCGAACTCGGCCGCGCACTCCATCAGCGCACGGCCGATGCCGCGGCCCCGGTGGGCGGGCGAGACCTCGATGTCCTCGATCGTCAGGCGCCGGTTCCAGGGGGTGTAGCCCACGGCCGCGAAGCCGCACAGCTGTCCGCCGTCGAGGGCCACGTAGGTGCACGCGTCCCCGGCCGAGTCCGTGCCGCCGCCGAGGGCCTGTTCGTCGTGCTCCTCGGGCGGGAACACCTTGTGCACCGGCGGGTCCACCGGGACCTCGCGCAGGGTGAAGGCGGCATCGGTGACGGCCACCTCGAAGACGGTGTCGGTGGTGAAGGAGCTGTCCAGGGCCTCGATGGCGCCCGCGTCACCGGGGCGGGCGAGGCGGTAGACGATGCCGTCGGCGGATCCGTGTGCGGTGGTCATGGGATCCACCGTACGCAAAAAATCCCCCGGCCGAATTGGCTGCGCCAATTGACTACCGAGGGATCGGGATGCGTATATTTGTTGTTTCATATCTTGCGGAAACGCAGACATGAAGAAGCTACGAAGGACACCTTATCGCGGCGGGAGCGCAATTGTCAACCGAGGAATTCCGGAAAGAGCAGCAATTCGTCACCGACCTCTATCGGCGCCTCGACGATCTGCGTGACCAGGCCGAACGTGCGGTCGGCGGGGCATTGCGCGATGTCGGCAGCGGGTTCCAGGCCCGGCTGGAGCGCGATGTCATGGTTGCCGAGCAGTCCGGTCTGCTATCCGCCCTGAATGGAGGCGAGAACGGCCTCTGCTTCGGCCGGCTTGAGTTCTCCGACGGCCGCGACCACCACATCGGCCGCATCGGAATCCGCGCCGACGACACGGAACGCACCCCGCTGGTCCTGGACTGGCGCGCCGACGTGGCCCGGCCCTTCTACCTCGCCACCGGGCACACCCCCATGGGGCTGCGCCGCCGCCGGCACATCAGCAGCCGCGGCCGGGTGGTCACCGCCCTCCACGACGAGATCCTCGACCTGACCGACGCCGAGCGCACCGGGTACGAGGGCGCCGACGCGGACGCCGTGCTGCTCGCCGCGCTCGACGCCGCCCGGACCGGCCGCATGCACGACATCGTGCGCACCATCCAGGCCGAACAGGACCGGGTCATCCGCTCCACCCACCGCGGGGTGCTGGTCGTCGAGGGAGGTCCCGGGACCGGCAAGACGGCGGTCGCCCTGCACCGCGCCGCGTACCTGCTGTACGCCCACCGCGAGCTGCTCGCCAAGCGCGGGGTGCTGATCGTCGGTCCGGGCCCCGCCTTCCTGGGCTACATCGGCGGCGTGCTCCCGGCGCTCGGCGAGACCGGCGTCCTCCTCGCCACCCCGGGCGAGCTCTTCCCCGGCGTGCGCGCCACCGGCACCGACCGGCCGGGCGCCGCCGCGGTCAAGGGCCGGGCCTCGATGGCGGACGTGCTGGCGGCGGTCGTCGCCGACCGCCAACGGCTGCCCGACACGGTTCCGGCGGGCAGCGGCGAGGAGTACGACACGGTGCCCGAAGCCGCGCTGGAGATCGACCACGACGACTACGGGACCCTGCTGCTGGACCGCCCGATGGCGTACGAGGCGCGCGACCGGGCCCGGGCCACCGGGCTGCCGCACAACCAGGCGCGGCCCGTCTTCGCCTTCCGGATCATCGACGCCCTCACCGCGCAGCTCGCCGACCGGCTGGGCGCCGATCCGTACGGCGGCCCGAACCTGCTGGGCCCGGACGACGTCGCCCAGCTCGGCAAGGAGATCGCGACGAGCGCCGCGGTGCACGCCGCGATCGACGTCCTGTGGCCCTCGCTCACCCCGCAACGGCTGGTCGCCGACTTCCTGGCGGACCCCGCGCACCTGCCCGCCCACGAGGCGGAGCTGATCCGGCGCGCGCCCTCGGCCCGGCCCGCCTGGACCCCGGCCGACGTGCCGCTGCTGGACGAGGCGGCCGAGCTGCTCGGGGAGGACGACAGTGCCCGCCGGGCGGCCGAGGAGCGGGAGCGGGAGCGGCGGGTCGCCTACGCGCAGGGGGTGCTGGACCTGTCGGAGGGCTCGCAGTCCTACGAGTTCGAGGACGAGGAGAACGAGTTCCTCGCGGCCCACGACATCATCGACGCCGAACGGATGGCGGAGCGGCACGAGGAGGCCGACCACCGCAGCACGGCCGAACGGGCCGCGGCCGACCGCACCTGGGCCTTCGGGCACGTCATCGTGGACGAGGCGCAGGAACTCTCGGAGATGGCCTGGCGGCTGCTGATGCGGCGCTGCCCGACCCGCTCGATGACCCTGGTCGGCGATCCTGCGCAGACGGCCGACGAGGCGGGCTGCGGATCCTGGCGGCGGATCCTCGAACCGTACGTGGGCGACCGCTGGGAGCTGGTCCGGCTGGGGGTGAACTACCGCACGCCCGCCGAGGTCATGGAGGTGGCGGCGGCCGTCCTGCGCGCCCGCGACCCGGGCTTCGAGCCGCCGCGGTCGGTACGGTCCACCGGGGTGCGGCCCTGGGCCCGCGCGACGGGGGACCTGGCCCGGGCGGTCGGGGAGGCCGTGGAACGGGGGCTGCCGGCCGAGGGGCGGCTCGCGGTGATCGCCCCGCGCGCGCTGCACGGGCCGCTGGCCGCCGTACTGCCCGGGGTACGGGCGGACGAGGAGCCGGACCTGACCCGGGAGGTCGTCCTCCTGGACCCGCGGCAGGCCAAGGGGCTGGAGTTCGACACGGTGATCGTGGTGGAGCCGGCCGACCTCCAGCCGAGCGACCTGTACGTGGCGCTGACCCGCCCCACCCAGGTCCTCGGCGTGGTGCACACCCCGGACCGGCTGCCGGCCGGGACGACCGGCCTCTTCAGCCCCGCCGGAGCCGAACCGGCCCGGCGAGGCTGAAAGGGCCGGCGAGGCCAGAAGTCAGGCCCGGATCAGGGGGCTCCGGGGGTCGCTGTGCAGGGGCGTCGCCAGCTCGGCCAGCGCCCGCTCCAGGCCGTGGAGATGGGCGAGGGCCGGTTCGGTGGCGGGCGCGGGGCGGGCCTGCGCGCGGGAGGCGGCGGTCGCCTCGAGCTCCCGCTCCCCGGCGGTGAGGGCCTCCACGGCCGCCTCCACCCGCCAGCACGCGGCCGCGAGCCGGGCGTCGTGCGAGGCCGCCGGGTCGGCGGCGACCGCGACCAGCCCGCGCACCTCCCGGGCGCAGTCGTCCAGCAGCGCGATCACCTGGCGGGCGCGGGCCTTGCGGGCGCGGAAGGGGCTGAGCGGGTGCACCAGCGGTGCCAGCGCCATCCGGACCCGGGCGAGGAGCAGCTCCAGCTCCGCGGCGTGCGGGGTGGGGTCGGCCGACTCCGAGCCGGCCAGCCGCGACGCCGCCTCCCCGGTGGCGGCGTGCACGCAGCGCAGGGCGCGCTGGATCCAGGCCTCGTTGGTGGCGTGGGTGGTGACGGGCAGCACCAGCACCACGGCGAGGGCGGCGCCGAGGGCGCCGACGGCGGTCTCCTCGAAGCGCAGGAGCAGCAGCCCGGGGTGCAGCACGCCGAGGAGTCCGTAGAGCAGGCCGGCCATGACGGTGACGGCCAGCATCATCCAGCTGTACGAGACGGGGGCGGTGTAGAAGATCCCGAAGACGCATACGGCGACGAGTACGGCGGTGGGCGCGGCCGCGCCGTGCAGCGGCACGGCGATCAGCAGACCGGCGGCGATGCCGATGACGGTGCCGAGGACACGGCGGAAGCCCCGTACGAGGGTCTCCCCGCGGGAGGCGGTGTTCACGAAGATCCACCAGGCGGTTCCGACGGCCCAGTACCAGCGGTCCTCGGAGAGGGCCTGGCCGATGCCGAGCGCGAAGGCGCAGGCGGCGGTGGTCTGGAAGGCCTGCCTGGTGGTGGGCCGGGCCAGCCCCGTACCCGGCAGCGCGGGCGCGGCGGCCGGCGGCGGGGTGCGCCGCTCGATGGGCCAGAGCACGAACCGCACGGCCCCGGCGGCGAGGAGCGCCAGGCCGACGGCGGCGTAGAGCTCGGGCAGCTGCCCGGGCACGGCGTGCAGGAACTGGGTGACGAAGAAGTGCATGAAGCCGAAGATCCCGAGGGCGTGCCCGCGCGGCCCCCAGCGCCGGGCGTAGACCCCGGCGAAGACGACGGCGAGGAAGGCCGCGTCGCGGGCGAGCGGCACCCCGTGGAGGGTCGTGGCCAGCGCGAGGACGGGGAATCCGGCGAGGGGCAGCAGGGCCGTGGTGACCCGCTGGGCACGCACGGTCGAGTCGGTCACGGTGAAGAGGGCCAGCAGGGCCGCCAGTCCCCCGGTGATGGAGGCGGTCAGCGACAGACCGCACAGCTCGGCGGTGGCCACGGCGAGGGCGACGCCGAGCACCGCGCGCAGTGAGTTCCTGAGCCTCAGACGCCCCGGATCCGGAGCCACGAACATCCTCTTCACGGCGGTGTGCCGCCCCCCTTGCAGTGGTGCGCGCCGGCCCGGCGGCCGCCCGGGGGTGGTGGGCGGCGGACGGGCACGGCGAAGGCGCCGCGGTCCGGATCCGGCCTCGTTGCCGTCCGGCGCTGCGCAGCGCCATAAGTACTTGGATATGCCACAGAAAAGCATCCGAAGGCCCACTGGCTCAACCCAGCCTCCGATGACTGGGCCATTGGCCCAGGAAAATGGCGTGATCTTCGGCCACCGGCGGGCCAACGGACCACTATCTCGCGGAGGGGTTCTCCGTCGGCACGCACAGGACGGGAACGGGTGAGAGGTGCAGCAGCTTGTGCGGGGTGGACCCGAGCAGGGCTCCGCGGATCGGGCTGTCCCCCCAGCTGCCGACGATGATGACCCGCGCGTGGTGGCGTTCGGCGGCCGCGAGGAGGGCCTGGGCCGGCTTCTCGTCGCGCACCTCGACCGTCGAGGGCACCCCCGCCTCGTCGGCGGCCCGGACGGCGCGCGCGAGGGCGCTCTGCCCGGCCTGGCGGACGGCCTCGCGGTGGGCCCGGTACTCCTCCCCCGTGACGCCGGGGGCGGCAGCGCCGTAGACGAGGACGAGCGGCTCTCCGAAGGCGCTGGCGACCTCCAGCGCCACCTCCAGGGCCCGTTCCGCGCCGGGCGATTCGTCGTACCCGAGGACGACGGACATCGGGGTCTCCTCTCACGGCGGCCAGCGGGCTTCGGGGCTGGACTTCAGGACTGGGGTTCAGGGCTGGGCCTCAGGACTGGGCTTCATAGCGGGGCATCAGGCCTCGGCAGTGGGGCGGGGCCTCAGGCTTCGCCTCCGGGCGCCTTCTTCGTGCCGTGGACGAGGTCCGGATCCGCCACGCCGCGCCGCTCCTGCCAGTACGTACCGTCCTTCAGCCGCCAGAAGCACATCACGAGCAGGCCGACGACGCCGATGGCGATCCCGATGACGAGCGGCGGGCCGAGGCCGAACCAGGAGACGCCGCTGGCCGAGTTCTCCGGGTTCGACATGTCCCCGACGGACTCCACCAGCAGCCAGGTCAGCAGGGCCGCGCCGACCACCGGGCCGACCCCGATGAGCAGGAAGTTGTGCAGGCTTTCCAGGAGGTGGCGGCGGTAGTAGATGGCGCAGGCCAGGCCGGTGAGCGCGTAATAGAAGGCGATCAGCAGGGAGAGGGCGGTCAGCGAGTCGAGGAGCGCGTTCTCGCTGATCTGGTTGACGACGAGGTACCAGGCGATGGCGATGCCGGCCACCCACCACGTGCTCACGTCCGGGGTCCGGAACCGCGGGTGGATGTGCGCGAGGCCGGGCGGCAGGGCGTGGCGGCGGGCCATCGACAGGGCGGTGCGGGAGGCGGGGATGATCGTGGTCTGGGTGGAGGCGAGCGCGGAGGTGCAGACCGCGAGGAGGACGACCCAGTCCCAACCGCCCATCACCTCGTGGGCGAGTACCGCGAAGATCGCCTCCTCCTCGCCCGCGTTCTCGGCGAGGAAGGCGGTGCCCGCGTAGCCGACGACGGCGAAGCCGACGGACAGGTAGGTCACCAGGAGCACCACGGTGGACCAGACGCCCGCCTTGCCGGGCGCGGTGGCGGAGTTCTCGACCTCCTCGGTGAGGTTGACCGCGGACTCCCAGCCCCAGTAGATGAACACGCCGAGCAGCAGTCCGCCGGTGAGCGCGGCGCCACCGGCGCCGAAGGGGTTGAGCCAGGCGACCGACGGCTCGATCGAGTCGAGGGTGCTGGTGCCGGCGTAGATCCGGTAGATCGCGACGACCGCGAAGGCCAGCAGGAAGAAGACCTGGGCCAGGATGAGGATGTCCTGGAGGTGGGCCGAGAGCTCGGTGCCGATGACGCAGATCGCGGTCATGACCAGGATCACGGCGACGGTCAGGGTCTGGCGGATCAGGTCGTTGGCGGCCCAGCTGTCGAGGCCCGCGGCGAGGAGGCCGAAGTGGACGGCTACGTCGGCCAGCGAACCGATGACCAGGACGCCGGTCAGGGCGATCGCCCAGCCGCCGAGCCAGCCCGCCCAGGGGCCCATGGCCCGGGTGACCCACGAGAAGGTCGTGCCGCAGTCCTGGTCGACCTTGTTGAGGTAGTAGAAGGCAGCGGCGATCAGCAGCATCGGGACGAAGGAGGCCAGCATCACGCCCGGGGCGTAGATCCCGGCCAGGGCCACGATCGGCCCGAGGACTGCCGCCAGGGAGTAGGCGGGCGAGGTGGAGTTCAGGCCGATGACGAGGGCGTCGAGGAAGCCGATCGCATTCGCCTTGAGTCCCGTGCCGTCCGTGGTGTCGAGCTCCGGGCCGCCGCCACCAGCCGTGCCGTCGTGGGCCATGTACGAATCGTCACGCACCCGCTGCCGCCGCGCGAGGCGGAGCGGCCGCACGTGGGGCAGGAACTCGGGGCGTCAGGGCATCGAGGCCTCAGGGGCTGATGTTCCAGCCCGCGATCACCGGAAGGCCGTGCTCCGTGGACAGCACGCTGACCGTGCCCGTCCGCAGGAGGAACAGACGGCCCTCCTCGGGACCGAGCCGCAGGTAGCGGGCGGTGAGGACGCGCAGGAAGTGGCCGTGGGCCACCAGCACCACGGCGCCCCCGTCCGCGGCGAGCACCGGGGCGACGCGGGCCAGCGCCCGGTCGGCCCGGGCAGCCACCTGGGCGGCGCTCTCACCGGGGTGCGCCGCGTCGCCCGGCGGGACGCCGTGAGCCCACAGGGACCAGTCCGGACGGGTCCGCCGGATCTCCGCTGTCGTGACGCCCTCGTAGCCGCCGTAGTCCCATTCGAGGAGGTCGGGGTCCGGGAGGCCGCCGGTGAGTCCGGCGAGTTCGGCCGTGGCGACGGCCCGGCGCAGCGGGCTGGTGAGCACCAGGGCCGGATGCCGGTTCTGGAAGTACGGGGCCAGCGAGAGGGCCTCTTCCACGCCGCGCGCCGTCAGCGGCACGTCCGTGCGCCCGGTGTGCCGTCCGTCCGCACTCCATGCCGTCTCGCCGTGCCTCACCAGCAGCAGGTCACTCACCCCCGGAGCCTACGTCCTGCGGCATGTCGGCGACGGAGGGCCGCAGGGGCGTGTCACTGTCGGGCGTCATGAAGGACGCACAGCCGACACGGCCGTCGCTGGCCGCCCTGATGATCGTCCTCACGGCGGTCACGGGACTGGTCGAGGCGGTGAGCCTGCTCGCGCTGGGTCCGGTGTTCACCGCGATGCAGACGGGCAACGTGCTCTTCCTGGCGTTCGGGGTCGCGCGGGAGGGGAACCTCCCGGCGCTGCCCTCCGCCGTCTCGCTGCTGGCCTTCGTCCTCGGGGCGGTGGGCGGAGCCCGGCTGGAGTCGGTGGCGGAGGCGCGCGGGTGGCGCTGGATGGGCATCGGCCTGTACGCGGAGGCCGCACTGGTCGTCGCGGCGGCGGCCACCGGCTGGGACCTGGTGCCCCGGTACGGCGGTCCGACCGCCCGGCACATGGTGGTCACCGCGCTGCTGGCGACGGCCATGGGCTTCCGCAACGTGACGAGCATGCGGGTCGATCTGCCCGGTGTGCCGACCACCCTGGTCACCCGGTCGATGACCGCGCTGGTGGGCGGTTCGGCACTCGGACGGGACGCCGCCTTCGGGTACGGGACGTCGGGCTGGGTGCGCCGGGGCCTGGCGGTGCTGGCGATGTTCGCGGGCGGACTGGCGGGGGCGCTGCTGGTACGGGCCGGCTGGACGGTGGGCGAACTGCTGCTGCCGGCCGCGGTGGTGGTGTCGTCGGCGGCCCTGGCGCACCGCAGGCTGCCGCGGCTGCACACCGCGTAGGCGGATCCCGCGGCTACCGGCCACGCCCTACGGGCCGGCGGGCACCGGACGGCCAGGTCGCCGGGGCGCCTCACGGGTCACCGTGAGCCGGGGCCCGGAGCCGCCCGACGCGGATTCGATGCGGAAACGGTGCGGAAACGGTGCGAGTTGGCTGGCCCGGTCCGTGGTGGCGAGGCTCGGTCCATGGACGACGAGGAACGCGTCGCGGCCGGATTCGCGGCGGGCGAGGAGCACTGCGCGGAGGCCGTCTACCGGCGCTGGCGGCCGCTGGTGCACTCCCTCGCACGGCGTTCGCTGGGCGACGAGCGCGAGGCCGAGGACGTGACCCAGCAGGTCTTCCTGGCCGCCTGGCGCGGCCGGCGCGGCTACCGGCCGGGGCCGGGCGGCCTCGGGGCCTGGCTCACGGGCATCACCCGGCACAAGGTGGCCGACGCCCTGGAGGCGCGCACCCGGCGGACCCGCGCAGCCGCCGCGGCCGTGCGCGCCTTCGACGACCCCGCCCGGAATCCGGGGGCCCGAGCGCATCCGCAGGCGGAGCCGGAACGGGTCGTGGACCGGGTCCTGGTTTTGGGGGAGCTGGCCCGACTGCCGTCCGCGCAGCGGCGCGTGGTGTGCCTGGCCTTCTACGGGGACCTGACCCAGACCCAGATCGCGGCCCGCACCGGGCTGCCGCTGGGCACCGTCAAGAGCCATATGCGGCGGGCCCTGCTGGTGCTCCGCCGCTCGCTGGAAGCCCGCCGGCCGGATGCCCGCCCGCTGCCAGCTCCGCGATGACGTCGAGTCCCGAGCGCAGCCCGAACAACCGCCCGGTACGCGGGTCCGCGGCGGCCGCGCCCCAGCCGGGCCCGGCCAGCAGCAGCGCCGAGCGCCCGCGTGCACCGCGCAGGCCCCATTCGATGCCGGCCACCGCCCGGGCCAGCGCCGGGTCGGCGGTCGTCCGGGACTGCGACCACAGCACGACCGCCCGCGGCCCGGTACGGCGTACGGCGTCGCGCAGCGCCTCGGCGGGCAGGGCCGCGCCGAACATCCGTACCGGCAGGCCCCGTTCCCCGAGGGCCGCGGCCAGCGCCTCGATGGGCAGGCTGTGCTGCTCGCCGGGCACGCACGCCAGGAGCACGGGCGGGGTGCGCGGCGGCCCCGGCACGGGCCGGATCCGGTGCATGGCCCCGGAGACGTGCCAGGAAAGCAGGTGTTCCACTTCCACGTAACGCTCCCCCGCCGAGGCCCATTTGCGGCCCACCGCGTGCAGGGTCGGCGCGATGATCTCCTCCCACGCGGTGACCAGGCCGAGTTCCGCGAGGGCTGCCTCCAGCAGCTCCTGCACGGCGGACGCGTCCAGTCGTACGGCGGCCCGCGCGAGCCCCCTGCTTTCCGGACGGACCTCCCCGAGGGGCAGGGCTCCCTGCCCGCCGGGCCCGCCCCGCGGCTGCCGGGCCGGGCCCGAGGGGGCCGCGCCCCGTGCGGCCCGGGCGGCCTCGGCGGGCGGTACGCCGCGTGCGGTGAGCCGGCACATCAGCTCGAGCCGGGCGACGTCCTGCGGGGTCCAGCGGCGGTGACGGCCACCCTCGCGGCGGGCCGGGCCGATGGCGTACCGGCGTTCCCAGGAGCGCAGCGTGGTCGGCGAGACCCCCAGGTGCCGGGCCACGGCGCCGGTGGACAGCGCGGCGGCGGGAAGGTCCTGCGGCAGTGGGGGCCGCGGCTCGGGGTGCACGCGATCACCCTAGGGGTGTCTCGCCGCTGTGCGGCGCTCATCCGCGGGCAGGTCCCCGCCGGAACCGGCGCTCATCCGCCGGCCGGTTCCCGCCCGGAAAAGGCGCTCATCCGCCGGCCCGTCCGCGGCGGAACCGCTCCTGCCCGTCGGCGAGTTCCACCAGCGGGCCGGGGTAGTCGTAGCGGGCGCGCTCCGGCGCGGGCAGCCGCCACGGCGCGTGCACCGCGGGCGCGGGCAGTCCGGCGAGCTCGGGCACCCAGCGGTGCACGTAGCAGCCGTCGGGGTCGTGGCGGAGGCCCTGGCGGACGGGGTTGAGCACGCGGTTCGGGCGGGTGTCGGTGCCGGAGCCGGCCACCCACTGCCAGTTGAGCTGGTTGTTGGCAAGGTCGCCGTCCACCAGGAGTTCGAGGAAGTGGCGGGCCCCCGTCCGCCAGTCCACGTACAGGGTCTTGGTCAGGAAGCTGGCGGCCAGCAGCCGGCTCCGGTTGTGCATCCAGCCCTCGTGGCGCAGCTGGCGCATCGCCGCGTCGACCACCGGGTATCCGGTCCGGCCCGCCTTCCAGGCCTCGGTCTCCTCCTCGGCGGCGGCACCGGTGCGCCAGCGGTCCCCGCGGCCGCGGTAGTCCTCGACGGCGGCCCGCGGGCGGGCGGCGAGCACCTGGTGGTGGAAGTCGCGCCAGCACAGCTGCCGGACGAAGGCCTCGGCCCCGGCGCCGCCGGCAGCCCGGGCGCGGTGGACGGCCTCGGCGGGCGAGAGGGTGCCGAAGTGCAGGTGCGGGGAGAGCCGGGAGGTGGCGTCGCCGGCCAGGTCGTCGTGGGTGGCCTCGTAGCGCGTGATGCCGGTGCGCAGCCAGTTCGTCAGGAGGCGCCGGGCCTCGGTCTCGCCGCCGCGGGCGAGGCCCGGGGAGACCCCGGTGACGGCGCTGCGCGAGGGCAGCGGCTCGGAGCCGATGCCCTCGGGGACGCGGACGGCGCGGGGGGCAGCGGCGGGTGCACGCGCGGGCAGCTCGGTCCAGCGGCGGAAGTAGGGGGTGAAGACGGCGAAGTGGTCGGAGCCGGCCGGGGTGACCGTCCCGGGGGCCTGGACGGTGACCACCGCGTCGTGCACGTACAGCCTGCGGCCGTCGGCTTCGAGGGCGGCGCGCAGCCGTTCCTCCCGGGCGTGGGCGTAGGCGCTCACCCCGGCGGCCATGTGCACCTCGTCGGCGTCGGCCTCCCGTACGAGGGCGCACACCTCGGGGACGGCGTCGCCGGAGCGGATCACGAGCCGGCCGCCGCGGTCGCGGAGTCCGGCGTCGAGGCCGGCCAGGCAGTCGGCGAGGAAGGCCTGCCGGTTGGGCGGGGCGAAGCCCGCGGCGGCGACGGCGCGGTCCCGGACGAAGAGGGGGACCACCTGGTCGCAGGAGGAGAGGGCCGCGCGCAGGGGCGGATGGTCGTGCAGGCGCAGGTCGGAGGTGTAGAGGACCACCGCGACGTTCATGGGTTCTCGCTCCGCGTTCGAGGCCGGGGGCCGGGGGCCGGTGGGCTGTCGTCGGGTACTTCCGCGTACGGGGCCCCGGCGGATGCGGTGCCGCCTCCGGCAGGGTCGACGGGTGCGCCCTGCCGGACGGACGGCGGACGGGCGGGCGGGCGGGCGGCTCAGCGCGCGTCCGAGTCCGGATGTTCGGCGGCGCGGGCGATGTTGCGGGCCATGCCGCCGAAGACGACGGCGTGGAAGGGGGACACGCTCCACCAGTACAGGTGGCCGAGCAGCCCGTGGGGGTGGAAGAGCGCCCGCTGCCGGTACAGGGCACGGGCCGGCCCCGCGGCGGTGGACCCCGCGGGAGCCGGGCCGGGAGCCTTGCCGGGGGCCGGCGCGTGCGGGTCGGGGGCGGGGTCGCGGTCCCGGTCGCGGTCGCCGTCCCGGTCACGGTCGGGATCCGGGTCGCGGTCGCCGTGCCGGTCGCCGTCGGGATCCGGATCGCGGTCCGGGCCCGGGTCCACGTACATCTCCAGCCAGGCCAGGCCCGGCAGCCGCATCTCGGCGCGCAGGCGCAGCAGGCGGCCCGGTTGGATCTCCTCCACCCGCCAGAAGTCGAGGGAGTCCCCCACCCGCAGCCGGGCCGCGTCGCGCCGGCCCCGGCGGATGCCTGCCCCGCCGACCAGCCGGTCCAGCCAGCCGCGTACCGCCCAGGCCAGCGGGAAGGAGTACCAGCCGTTCTCGCCGCCGATGCCCTCCACCACGCGCCAGAGCGCAGCGGGCGAGGCGTCGACGGCCCGCTCGCGCCGGTCGGTGTAGAGGCTGCCGCCCGCCCAGTCCGGGTCGGTGGGCAGGGGGTCGCTGGGCGCGCCCGGCAGCGAGGCCGAGGACCAGCGGGTGGTCACGTCGGCCTCGCGCACCCGCCGCAGGGCCAGGGCGAGGGCCTCGTCGAAGCCGATCGGGGCGCCCGGCGGGTCGGGGACGTAGCGCGCGATGTCGTGCTCCGCGCAGACCACCTCGTGCCGCAGGGATTCGGCGAGGGGCCGCGCCAGTGCCCGCGGTACGGGGGTGACCAGGCCGATCCAGTGGCTCGACAGTCCGGGCGTCAGCATCGGGACGCGCAGGATGAGCCGGTGGGGCAGCTCCGCGACGGCGGCGTAGCGGCGCATCATCTCCTCGTAGGTGACCACGTCCGGCCCGCCGATGTCGAAGGCGCGGTCGACGTCCGGTGGCAGGGTGGCGCAGCCGACGAGGTAGCGCAGGACGTCGCGGACGGCGATGGGCTGGCAGCGGGTGGAGACCCAGCTGGGGGTGACCATGACGGGCAGCCGCTCGGTGAGGTAGCGCAGCATCTCGAAGGAGGCGGAGCCGGAGCCGATGATGACGGCGGCGCGCAGCACGGCGGCCGGCACGGCTCCGGCGAGGAAGATCTCGCCGACCTCGGCGCGGGAGCGCAGGTGCGGGGAGAGAGCGCGGGCGGGGATGCCCGCGGGGGTGAGACCGCCGAGGTAGACGATGCGGCGGACCCCGGCCGCGTGGGCCTGCTCGGCGAACAGGCGGGCCGCGGCGCGGTCGCGTTCCTCGAATCCGGAGCCCGCGTCGAGGGCGTGGACCAGGTAGTACGCGACGTCGATGCCGTGCAGTGCAGAGGCCACGGAGCGCGCGTCGGTGACGTCGCCGCGGACCACCTCGGCCTGTCCGGCCCAGGCGTGGTCCCGCAGTTTCTCCGGGGTCCGGGCCATGCAGCGGACGCGGTGCCCGGCGTCGAGGAGTTCGGGCACCAGACGGCCTCCGATGTATCCGGTGGCCCCGGTGACCAGGCAGTTCAGGCCCGTCATGGCTGTCTCCGCTCCTCGTCCTCGCTCAGTGGCCCCCTACGGGGTTCCCGTGGGGCGGTGCGACGGATGCGGCCCGTCGCGCCGGCCCCCGTACCCACCCCACCTCACTCCACCCCACCTCACTCCACCCCACCACGATCCGGATGAACTGGGCCATTGGTACAGTCGCGGCATGGCGGTGGACGAGCTCGACACCAGAATCCTGCGCCTGCTGATCGAGCAGCCGCGCACCAGCGTGCGCGAGTACGCCCGGCTCCTCGGTGTCGCGCGCGGCACCCTGCAGGCCCGGCTGGACCGGCTGGAGCGCACCGGGGTGATCACCGGGACCGGGCCCGTGCTGTCCCCCGCCGCGCTCGGGCACCCGGTGCTGGCCTTCGTGCACATCGAGGTCACCCAGGGGCACCTGGACGAGGTGGGTGACGCGCTGGCGGCCGTGCCCGAGATCATCGAGGCCTTTTCGATCACCGGCGGCGGGGACCTGCTGACGCGCGTGGCGGCCCGGGACAACGCCCATCTGGAGGACGTGATCCAACGGCTGATCCAGCTCCCGGGCGTGGTCCGCACCCGCACCGAGGTCGCCCTGCGCGAGCGGGTCGCCCACCGGCTGCTGCCCCTGGTCGAGTCCGTGGGACGGGCAGCCCGCAAAACCTGACAAGATGCTCGGGTCAGACAGAACCGGCAGGACGGGCGTAGCGGATGATTTCCGTCATATTCGATCTCGACGGCACTCTCGTGGACAGCGAGCCCAACTACTACGAGTCCGGGCGTCGCACCCTGGAGCGGCACGGAGTCCCCGATTTCAGCTGGGAGCAGCACTCCCGCTTCATCGGCATCGGAACCCTGGAGACGCTGGAGATCCTCAAGGACCGGCACGGGATCCAGGCGCCGGTGGAGCAGCTGCTCGCCGAGCAGAACGCGGCCTACCTGGAGCTGGCCCGCACCGAGACCGAGACCTTCCCCGAGATGCGGAAGTTCGTCGAGCGGCTCTACGCCGAAGGGGTGGCGATGGCCGTGGCCTCCGGCTCCTCGCGCGAGGCGATCGACGCCGTCCTGGCCGGAACCGGTCTGGACGCCCTGCTGACCACGGTGGTGTCCGCCGAGGAGGTCGCGCACGGCAAGCCCGCCCCGGACGTGTTCCTGGAAGCCGCCCGGCGGCTGGGCGCCCGGCCCGCCGACTGCGTGGTCGTCGAGGACGCCGCGCCGGGGGCGCTGGCCGCACGGGCCGCCGGGATGGACTGCGTGGCCGTCCCCTACGTGGCGCGCACGGCGCACGACGCCGCCTTCGCGGACGCCGGGCTGCTCTTCCCGGACGGGCAGCGGGAGTTCAGTGCGGACGTGGCGTACGACTGGCTGGTCGCACGCCGGGCGGGCTGACATCCCTGGGCCCCGCCGGCCGGGGCCGGCCCGACCGCCCTGCGAACTGCCTCGCGAACTGCCTCTCGGCCGGGCTTCCCGCTCCTAGCCTCGGTCCGGGAACAGCGGCGGGCACCGCCGCTCCGCACGAGGAGAGGCCTTGATGAATCCGAAGAAGAACAAGCTGGCGGCCGGTGGCGCCGCGGTCGTGATGGCCGCGGGGCTCGCGATCGGTGCGGTCGGGGTGGCCAACGCGGCCCCGTCCGCCCCCGAGCGCATCACCTCCGTGGAGCAGCTGCACGAGAGCCTCGCGCAGGCGGTGGAGCAGGAGCAGGCCGTCGGGCTCCAGGGCACGATCGGCGGCCCCGTGGGCCGCGCGGTGCTCGAGTCGCACGACGCGATCGACGGCTGACGGGCGGGGTGAGCACCGTGGGAAGCGAGCAGTCAGCAGGGGTGCCGGCAGGGGTGCCGGCAGGGGTGCCGGCGGTCGTGTCGGCAGGGGTGTCGGCCGGTGCACCGGCAGGCGCGTCGGCCGGTGCACCGCCCGTCACGTGGTGCCCGAGCGGCGAGGCCCGGGCCCCCGAGTCGGTCGTCCTCGGGGTCCGCTCGGGCGAGGGCGGCCGGGTGGCCTACCTCGCCGAGCCGGTACCGGCGTCCGAGGTGCTCGGCTCCCTCCCCGAGGGGATCGCGCCGACGCGGGTCCTGCGCTTCGCCTCGCACTGCGTCTCCGCCTGCGTCAACCGGAGGGGCGACGACTGCGCCCTGGTGGAGAGGGTCCTGACCCTGCCGCCCCCGGCGGACGCCCGCGCGGTCCCACGGTGCCACCTGCGCGCCAAGTGCCAGTGGTGGCAGCAGACGGGCGTGGACGCCTGCCACCGCTGCCCGGCCGTCACCACGGCCACCTTCCAGGAGGACGAACTGGCCACCCTGGTCGCCGATCCGGCCACCACCCCCGAGCAGCTGGCGGCCTGGATCGCCGCGTCGGACTGACCGCACGGGGACAGGGCGGACCGGGCCGAGGAGGGCGGGGAAGATCCCGCGCACTCCGCGAGTTAGTAGAACCGTGAACGAAATGGTGCGGGACGCGGCGGAGGTCGACGTAGTGGTGATCGGCGCCGGGCAGGCGGGCCTGTCCAGCGCCTACCACCTGGCGCGGGCGGGGCTGGACCACGTGGTCCTGGACCACGCGCCCCGCCCGGGCGGCGCCTGGCAGTTCCGCTGGCCTTCGCTCACCTACGGCAAGGTCCACGGGATGCACGCGCTGCCCGGCATGGAGCTCACCGGAGCCGACCCGCTGCGGCCGTCGTCCGAGGTGATCTCCGCGTACTTCGACGCGTACGAGCGGCGCTTCGGCCTGCACGTACGACGCCCCGTGGACGTCACGGCCGTACACGCCGGGGCCGACGGGGCCCACGGGCGGCTGCAGGTGGAGTCCTCGGCCGGTACGTGGTTCCCGCGCGCCCTGATCAACGCCACCGGGACCTGGGACCGCCCGTTCTGGCCGCGCTACCCGGGCCAGGAGACCTTCCGCGGGCGCCAGCTGCACACCGCGAACTACCCGGGGCCCGAGGAGTTCACCGGCGCCCGGGTGATCGTGGTGGGCGGCGGCACCTCCGCGGTACAGCACCTGCTGGAGATCTCCGAGGTGGCGGCGGAGACCACCTGGGTGACCCGGCGGCCCCCGGTCTTCCGCGACGGGAGCTTCGGCGAGGCCGAGGGGCGGGCCGCGGTGGCCCTGGTTGACGAGCGGGTGCGCCGGGGGCTGCCGCCGCAGAGCGTGGTCAGCGTGACCGGACTGCCGCTGAACGAGGCCGTCAGGGCCGGGCTCGCCTCCGGGGTACTGGACCGCCGGCCCGTGTTCGACCGGATCACGCCCACCGGAGCGGCCTGGGCGGACGGCCGCCGGGTGGACGCGGACGTCATCCTGTGGGCCACCGGCTTCCGCGCGGCCGTCGACCACCTGGCCCCGCTGCGCCTGCGCGAGCCGGGCGGCGGCATCCGCGTCGAGGGCACCAGGGCCGTGCGCGACGAGCGGATCCACCTGGTGGGCTACGGGCCTTCGGCGTCGACCATCGGCGCCAACCGCGCGGGCGGCGCCGCTGTCCGCGAGATCCGCCGGCTCGTGTCCCGGGAACGGGCCGCGGCCCTGGCGACCTGACCCGCCGCCGCCTCAGCCCGTGGGGGGCAGCCCCTCATCTCCCGGCGGCTGCGCCCTGACCTGCCGGGGAGCCCGCTTCGGCGCGGATCCGGTTGAAGTCCGCCACGTGCTGCTTGTGTTCCTCGTACGTCGTCGAGAAGCGGGTGTCCCCCGGTTTCACGGTGACGAAGAACAGCCAGTCGCCGGGCGTCGGAGCCACCGCGGCTCCCATCGCCCCCAGCCCGGGGCTCTCGATCGGCGTGGGCGGTAGTCCCTGGCGTTCGTACGAGTTGAAGGGGCTGTCGATGCGGGTGTCGGCGAGGGTGGTGTCCACCGTGCTGCGGTTCAGCGCGTAGTGGAGGGTGGAGTCCATCTGGAGCGGCATCGACTTCGCCAGCCGGTTGTGCACCACGCGTGCGATCTTGGCCATGTCGGCGGGCCGGTCGGCCTCTGCTTGGACGACGCTGGCGAGGGTGGCCGTCTGATACGGGGTCATCCCGTGGGCCTTGGCACCGTCCGTGACGGCCCTGGTGGCCAGTTTCTGGTTCGCCGTCCGCACCATGTCCGTGAGGAGGGTGGCCGGAGTGCTCTTCGAACTCACCGGGTACGCCGCTGGGAAGAGGTACCCCTCCGGGTTGCCCTTGGCCTCGGCGGGCAGATCCAGTGCGGCGGTGGCAGCGGCGGCCTTGGCGGAACCCGCCGGGAGCTTCAGTTCGCGGTCGATCGCGGCATAGACCTGTGGGGCCCGCCAGCCCTCACGGATCACCAACTGGCGTGGTTTCTCGGGGTCTTCGCCACCCCGCAGCAGCGATATCAGGACGATTGCGCCGAGCCCGAGGAGCGTGCCGAAGAAGAGCGCCAGCCGGCCCCGGCGGGTCAGCCGGGAACGGCGCTGCGGCGGCCGGTACTCATGACGCATGCGGGAACGCTAACCCGCGAAGCGCGACATTTCCGGCACCCGACTCGTGCGCCCGCCATACGGTCACACATTCATCGGAGCCAATTGGGTCCCCGGCTCCGGCGCCTGCACCGGCTCGGCTCCCGGCACCGTCTTCACCCCTACCATCGCCTCCGTCTGCTCCTCCGTCTGCGCCTCCGGAGGCAGTGCGGCGTCCCGGTCGCGGCGTACGAGGTCCGCGTACCGGCCGTCCGCCTTCAGCAGTTCCTCGTGCGTCCCGCGCTCGGCTATCCGCCCGGCGTCCAGGACCACGATCTGGTCGGCGTCGCGGACGGTGGAGAGGCGGTGCGCGATGGTGATGGTGGTACGGCCCGCGGACAGGTTGTCGATGGCCTGCTGGACGGCGTGCTCGGTGCGGGTGTCGAGGGCGCTGGTGGCCTCGTCCAGGATCAGCACCGGCGGGTCCCGCAGGATGGTGCGGGCGATCGCGAGGCGCTGCTTCTCCCCGCCGGAGAACCGGTAACCGCGCTCGCCGACCAGGGTGTCGTACCCGTCGGGGAGCGACGCGATGTGGTCGTGGATCTGGGCCGCGCGAGCCGCCTCGGTTATCTCCTCGTCGGTGGCGTCGGGCTTGGCGAAGCGCAGGTTGTCCGCGACCGAGGCGTGGAAGAGGTAGGTCTCCTGGGAGACCACGCCTATGGAGCGGGCCAGCGAGTCGAAGTCGAGGTCGCGCACGTCCACCCCGTCGAGGGCGACCCGTCCGCCCGTCACGTCGTAGAGCCGGGGCACCAGGTAGCTGAGCGTGCTCTTGCCGGAGCCGGTCGCACCGACCACGGCGAGGGAGCCTCCGGCCGGGACCGTGATGTCGATGCCCGTCAGGGTCGGCCCGTGCTTGGCGTCGTAGGCGAAGTCCACGCCCTCGAGCCGGACCTCCCCCCGGGCGCGTTCCAGGCGCACCGCGTCCTCGCGCTCGGTGATGTCCACCGGCAGGTCAAGGTACTCGAAGATGCGGGCGAACAGGGCGAGCGAGGTCTGTATCTGCACACCGGTCGACAGCAGGCTCACGGCGGGCCGGAAGAGGCCCTGCTGGAGGGTGACGAAGGCGACGAGGGTGCCGACGGAGAGGGAGGGCGCGCCGGACTGCAGGGCTATGCCGGCGGCCCAGTAGATGAGCGCGGGCATGGCGGCCATCACTATGCCGATGGTGGACATCCGCCAGCGCCCGGCCATGCTGGAGCGCACTTCGAGGCCGACGAGCTTCTCGGACTCCTCGGAGAAGGCCGAGGTCAGCGAGTCGGAGCGACCCATGGTGCGGCCCAGCAGGATGCCGCTCACCGACAGGGACTCGGTGACCGTGGCGGCCATGGCGGCCATCTGCTTCTGCCGTTGGAGGGTGATCTTCTTGCGCTCGCTGCCGACCCGGCGGCTGATCCACACGAACACGGGGAGCAGGAGCAGCGAGACGAGGGTGAGCCGCCAGTCGAGCGCAAGCATGGCGACGACGGTGGCGATGACGGCCGTGAGGTTGGAGACCAGCGAGGTCGCGGTGGAGGTGACGGTGGCCTGCATGCCGCCGATGTCATTGGCGATGCGGGACTGCACCTCGCCGGTGCGGGTCCGGGTGAAGAAGGCCAGCGGCATCCGCTGGAGCTGGGCGTAGACGGCGGTGCGCAGGTCGTGCATGACGCGCTGGCCGACGGTGGTGGAGATCAGCGTCTGGAGCACGCCGAAGACGCTGGTGACGACGGCCGTGAGGATCATGCCGAGCGCGAGCAGGCTGAGCAGTCCGGTGCGGCCCTGCGGGATCGCGACGTCGAGTATCTCCTTGAGCAGGAACGGCGAGGCGACGCCGACCAGCGAGGAGGCACCGACGAGCAGGCCGACGACGGCGAGGCGGCCGCGGTACGGCCGGAAGAGGCCGACGATGCGGCGCAGCTCGCGCGGCCGCTCCGCCGGGCCCGGGCGGGTGGGGTCGAGTGATTCTTTCGATGGGGTCCACTTCGGTTCTTCGGGGCGCATGGGCCTCCTTCTGACGAGACTCGCATGAGCATAGCTCATTGTTACCTATGCTCACAATGAATCTGGTCCTGATACTGTTTCCCAGTATGAGGACCACTTCCGAGACCGACACCACAGACGGCGTTCTCGCGGAGCAGCTGCTGCGCCTGACCCGACGGCTCCACCGCATCCAGAAGCGCCATCTGGAGCCGCTCGGCATCACTCCGGCCCAGTCCCGGCTGCTGCGTCTGGTCTCGCACTTCGACGGCGGGGAGCCCCCCCGAATGGCGGACCTCGCCGCCCGCCTCGAAGTGGTGCCCCGCGCCGTGACCACCCTCGTGGACGGCCTGGAGGCGGCCGAGTGCGTACGGCGCGCGCCCGACCCCGCGAACCGGCGCGTCATAAGGATCGAGCTCACCGAGACCGGCCGCGCCACGCTGCGCCGTCTGCGCAACGCGCGCACCGACGCGGCAGAGGAGATCCTGGCTCCATTGACCGCCGACCAGCGCGAGGTGCTCGGCGGCCTGCTGAACGCTCTGACGGACGCCCCCGCGGAGCGGCACTGCTGAGAAGGCCACGCGCTGGCCGCGAGTAGGCGAGGGGTCCCACATGCCGCTGCTGGAACCGGACCCGGGGGCCCTGCGCCCGCGCGGCACCGGCGCCCCCGCCCCCGACCGGGTTCCCGAGCACCGGTCCGCCGGCACCCCCGAGCCGCTGCGCACCGAGCTCTCCGAGCTGCTGGGCGCCGAGAAGGTGCTGTGGAAGGTCTCGGACCTCGTCCGCTACGCGTCCGACGCCTCGCCCTACCGCTTCGTGCCGCAGGTCGTCGTGGTCGCCGAGGACATCGACGACATCTCCGCGGTGCTCTCGTACGCCCACGGCAAGCAGCGCGACGTCGTCTTCCGCGCCGCCGGGACCTCGCTCAACGGCCAGGCCCAGGGTGAGGACATCCTCGTCGACGTACGCCGCCACTGGGCCGGCGTCGAGGTGCTCGACGAGGGCCACCTCGCCCGCATCCGGCCCGGCACCACCGTCGTGCGGGCCAATGCCGCCCTCGCCCGCCACGGCCGGATCCTCGGCCCCGACCCGGCCAGCGCCATCGCCTGCACCCTCGGCGGGGTCGTCGCGAACAACGCCTCCGGCATGACGGCCGGGACCACGCGGAACTCGTACCGCACGCTCTCCTCCCTCACCCTCGTCCTGCCCGGCGGGACCGTCGTGGACACGGCCGACCCGCTGGCCGACGAGGAGCTGGCGCGCGCCGAACCGGCGCTGTGCCACGGGCTGATGGACATCAAGCGGGAGATCGAGGCCGACCCTGAGCTCGTCGCCCGCATCCGAGCCAAGTACGAGATCAAGAACACCACCGGCTACCGGCTCGACGCCTACCTGGACGGGAACACCCCCGTCGAGATCCTGCGCGGGCTGATGGTCGGATCGGAAGGCACCCTCGGCTTCATCGCCGAGGTCGTCTTCGACACCCTCCCGCTGGACCGGGAGCTGACCTCGGCCCTGCTCTTCTTCCCGTCCCTGACCGCCGCGGCGGCGGCCGTACCGCGGTTCAACGAGGCGGGCGCGATGGCCGTCGAGCTGATGGACGGCAACACCCTGCGGGCCTCGGTCAGCGTGGCGGGCGTCCCCGCCGACTGGGCGGACCTGCCCAGGGAAACGGCGGCGCTGCTGGTGGAGTTCCGCGCTCCGGACGAGGCGGGCCGGACGGTGTACGAGCGCCGGGCGGCCGAGGCCCTCGCCGGACTCGACCTGGTCGCGCCGGTGGCCTCCGTCACCAACACCTTCACCCGGGACGCCCGCACCATCGCCGGCTACTGGAAGGCCCGCAAGGCCTTCGTCACCGCGGTCGGCGGCGCCCGCGCCCCCGGCACCACCCTGATCACCGAGGACTTCGCGGTACCGCCCTCCCGGCTGGCCGAGGCCTGCGAGGCGCTCCTCGAACTCCAGGCGCGGCACGGTTTCGACGCCGCCGTCGCCGGTCACGCGGCCCACGGCAACCTGCACTTCCTGCTCGCCTTCGACGCCTCCCGGCCCGCCGACGTCGAGCGGTACGCGGCCTTCATGGACGCGTTCTGCCGGCTCACCGTGGAGCGCTTCGACGGCTCCCTGAAGGCCGAGCACTCCACCGGCCGCAACATCGCCCCTTACCTGGAACTGGAGTGGGGACCCAGGGCCACCGAGCTGATGTGGCGCACGAAGCGGACCCTCGACCCGGCCGGGGTGCTCGCCCCGCGCGTCCTCCTCGACCGCGACCCGCGGGCCCATCTGCGCGGCCTGAAGACCATCCCGCGGGTGGAGGCGGTGGCCGACCCGTGCATCGAGTGCGGTTTCTGCGAGCCGACGTGCCCCAGCGGGGACCTGACGACCACTCCGCGCCAGCGCATCGTGCTGCGCCGCGAGATGACCCGCCAGCAGCCGGGTTCACCGGTGCTGGACGCGCTGCTCGGTGCCTACGGCTACGACGCCGTGGACACCTGCGCGGGCGACTCCACCTGCAAGCTCGCCTGCCCGGTCGGCATCGACACCGGCGCCCTGATGAAGGACTTCCGCCACCGGCGGCACGGCCCGCGCGAGGAGCGCGCCGCCGCACTGGCCGCGCGGCGGTTCCGGACCGTCGAGGCCGCCGCCCGGCTGGCCGTGGCCGCCGCCGACAAGGTGCCCGGCCGGGTCGGGGACCGGCTGCTGGAGGCGGCCACGGGCGCCGCGCGCAAGGCCGTACGCCCGGACCTGGTGCCGCGGTGGCTGCCGCAGATCCCGGCCGCCGCCGCGCGCAGGCTGCCCGCCACCGGGCGGGTGGGCGCCGCGGCCGTGTACTACCCGGCCTGCGTCAACCGGATCTTCGGCGGCCCGGAAGGCCGGCCCGGGCCCTCCCTCCCGGAGGCCGTGGTGGCCGTGTCCGAGCGGGCCGGCCTTCCGGTGTGGATCCCCCGCGACGTGACCGGCACCTGCTGCGCGACGATCTGGCACTCCAAGGGCTACGAGGAGGGCACCCGGCTGATGGCCAACCGCATCGTCGAGGCCGCCTGGGGCTGGACCGCCGGCGGGCGGCTGCCGCTGGTGGCCGACGCCTCCTCGTGCACGCTCGGCCTCGCGCACGAGGTGGTCCCGTACCTGACGCGGGACAACCGGGAGCTCCACGCGGAGCTGCGGATCGTCGACTCGGTCGTGTGGGCGGCGCGGGAGCTGCTGCCGCGCCTGGAGATCCGGCGCACCGTCGGTTCGGCGGTGCTCCATCCCACCTGCTCCATGCGTCACTTGGGCGACGAGGCGGAGCTGCGCACCGTCGCCGAGGCGTGTGCCCGGGAGGTGGTGGTCCCGCAGGACGCGGGCTGCTGCGCCTTCGCGGGCGACCGCGGCATGCTGCACCCCGAGCTGACGGCGTCGGCGACGGCCCGCGAGGCCGCGGAGGTGACGGCGCGGTCCTTCGACGCTCACCTGTCGGCCAACCGGATGTGCGAGGTGGGCATGGACCGGGCCACAGGGCGCGGGTACTACTCCGTACTGCTCGAACTGGAGCGCGCCACGCGTCCCTGACGGGGCACCTGACCCGGGGCCCTGAGCTGGGCCGACTCCCTGCGCCGCGGCAGCAGAACTCTTCGCGACGGCCCGCTGCGGGCGGAAAACCAATTGCCGTGACCGGTTCCGGAAGACGAACCTTGCTCTGTTCGGCCACTCGACGATTCATGGGGCGTCATGCAGATCAGCGATCTTCCGTATCCGGACCCCGGGGTACCGGACGCCCGTTCCGGGCCCCGATTCCTGGTCTGGCTGGGCAGGGGGCAGATCGGCGGGCAGCTCAAGGCCCTGGCCTGGGGGCTGGTGCACTTCTCCGGTGTCGCCGGGCTGCCGTACGCGGTGGGTCTGGGCGTCGAAGCGGTCGTAGACCGCGACTCCACCGGGCTGCTGCTGGTCGGCGGTCTGCTCCTGCTGCTCGGCGTCGCCATCGCCGTCGGCGACGCGATGCTCCACCGGACCGCCGTCACCAACTGGATCACCGCCTCGGCGCGCGTCCAGCAGCTGCTGGCGCGCAAGACCGCCGAACTGGGCTCCGCGCTGACCCGCCGGGTCGCCGCGGGCGAAGTGGTCGCCGTCTCCACCGGTGACGTGGAGAAGATCGGCTGGTTCGTCGAGGCGGTCTCCCGCTTCCTCGCCGCCGTCTTCGCCGTGGTCCTGGTCTGCGTCGGCCTGCTGTTCTACGCGCCCGAGCTGGGCATGGTCGTGGCGGTCGGCGTACCGGTGGTCGCGCTGGCCGCGCTGCCGCTGCTGCCCCGCGCGACCCAACGCGCCGACATCCAGCGGGACAAGGCGGGCAAGGCCACCGAGCTGGCCTCCGACACCGTCGCCGGCCTACGCGTACTGCGCGGCATCGGCGGCGAGGAGCTGTTCCTCAGCCGCTACCGCGAGGCCTCCCAGGAGGTCCGCGAGGCCGCCGTGCGCAGCGCCCGGATGTGGGCGCTGATCTCCGCGGTCCAGGTGCTCCTGCCGGGCGCGCTGATGATCACGGTGGTCTGGTACGGCGCCGGGCTCGTCCTGGACGGGCGCATCGAGGTGGGTGAACTCGTCGCGGCCTTCAGCGCGGTGGCCACGATGCTCTACCCGCTGCGGCACTTCGAGGAGATCGCCATGGCGTACTCCTTCTCGCGTCCCTCCGCCAAGCGGGCCGCCCGGGTGCTCTCCCTGACCCGCACCGACGCCGCCGGTGAGCGGCCGGTGGCCGCGGGGACGGCGCAGGCTCCCGCTCCGGGCGGGGACCTGTACGACCCGCAGACCGGGCTGCTGGCCCCAGCAGGCCGGTTCACCGCCGTCGTGTGCGGGGATCCGGACCTGGCCGGGCGGCTCGCGGAGCGCCTGGGCGGCCATCCCATGGACGACGCCGCCGCGGCCGCGGACGAGCCCTCGGTGCTCCTCGGCGGGGTCGCGCTGGACGAGCTCGCGCTGGACACCGCGCGCACGCTGGTCCTCGTACAGGACAAGGAACCGGTGCTGCTGTCCGGCACGCTGCGCGAGCTGTTCGACGTGCCCGCCTCCGGGGCCGTGGAGGCGGGGGCGGCGCTGGACGCGGCCCAGTGCCGGGACGTCCTCGACGCGCTGCTGCAGTCCGCGCCGGACGGGGTCGGCGACCCGATGGACGCGCGGATCACCGAGCGCGGACGGTCCCTGTCGGGCGGTCAGCGCCAACGGCTGGCGCTGGCACGGTCCCTGGTCACCGACCCGGAGGTGCTGGTGCTGGACGAGCCGACCTCGGCGGTCGACTCGCACACCGAGGCCCGGATCGCGGAGGGTGTCGCGGCCCTGCGCGCCGGACGCACCACGGTGGTGATGGCCTCCTCGCCGCTGCTGCTGGACCGTGCCGACCGGGTCGTCCTCATCCACGAGGGCGCGGTGGCCGCGATCGGCGCGCACCGGGAACTCATGCGCGACGAACCGCTCTACCGCGCGGTCGTCACCCGCGAGACGGACGACGAGCAGCGGCTCGCCCGGCTGGAACTGACCCGGCTCGAAGAAGAACTCACAGAGATCGAGGAATCCGCATGATCGGCGTGGCGCCACCGGAGCACGATCCGGCGGCCCCCGAGGCGGCCGCCACCCTGCCCGTGGGCACGTCGGCGACCGTACGGGGTTATGTTCGCGGCCTGTTCCGGCGGCACCGGCGGGCCTTCCTGGCGCTGGTGGCGGTCAACGCGGTCGCGGTGATCGCCTCCATGGTCGGCCCGTACCTGCTCGGCCGGGTCGTGGACGACCTCGCGTCGGGGGTGCGCGAGCTCCATCTGGGGCGCGTGGCGCTGCTGTTCGCGCTGGCGCTCGTCGTGCAGACGCTGTTCGTCCGGCTGGTGCGGCTGCGCGGCGCGATGCTCGGCGAGGAGATGCTGGCCGATCTGCGCGAGGACTTCCTGGTGCGGTCGGTGGCGCTGCCGCCGGGCGTCCTGGAGCGCGCCGGTACCGGTGACCTGTTGTCGCGGATCACCACCGACATCGACCGGCTGGCCAACGCGATGCGCGAGGCCGTGCCGCAGCTGGCCATCGGCGTGGTGTGGGTGGGGCTGCTGTTCGGCGCGCTCGCGGTCACCGCGCCGCCGCTGGCGCTGGCCGCGCTGGTGGCCCTGCCGGTGCTGGTCATCGGCTGCCGCTGGTACTTCCGGCGGGCGCCGTCGGCGTACCGCTCGGAGGCGGCCGGATACGCGGCGGTCGCGGCCGCGCTCACCGAGACGGTGGACGCGGGGCGCACGGTCGAGGCGCACCGCCTCGGGCGGGACCGGATCGCGCTGTCGGAGCGCCGGATCAAGGAGTGGACGGCGTGGGAGCGGTACACGCTGTTCCTGCGGACGGTCCTCTTCCCGGTCATCAACGTCACGTACATCACGATCCTCGGCTCCGTGCTGCTGATCGGCGGGTACTGCGTGATCCAGGGCTGGATGTCGGTGGGGCAGATGACGACGGGTGCGCTGCTGGCACAGATGATGGTCGATCCGATCGGCCTGATCCTGCGCTGGTACGACGAACTCCAGATCGCCCAGGTCTCGCTGGGCCGCCTGGTGGGCGTACGGGAGATCGAACCGGACGCGGGCGACGCGAAGGTCGTGCCCGAGGGCCGGGACGTGCGCGCGCGGGAGGTCCACTTCGGCTACCGGGAGGGCGTGGACGTGCTGCACCAGGTGTCGATGTCCGTGCCGCCGGGCACCCGGATGGCGCTGGTCGGCCCGTCGGGCGCGGGCAAGTCCACCCTGGGCCGGCTGCTGGCGGGCATCTACGCGCCCCGGACCGGCGAGGTCACCCTGGGCGGGGCGCGGCTGTCCCACATGCCCGCGGAGCGGGTGCGCGAGCACGTGGCACTGGTCAACCAGGAGCACCACGTGTTCGTGGGCTCCCTGCGGGACAACCTGCGGCTGGCCAGGACGGGCGCCGGGGACACGGAGCTCTGGGCGGCGCTGGGCGCGGTGGACGCGGACGGCTGGGCCCGGGCACTGGAGGCCGGTCTGGACACCGCGGTCGGCTCCGGCGGCGCCGCGCTGACCCCGGCGCAGGCCCAGCAGGTCGCGCTGGCCCGGCTGGTGCTCGCGGACCCGCACACGCTGGTGCTGGACGAGGCCACCTCGCTGCTGGATCCGCGCGCCGCACGGCACTTGGAGCGTTCGCTGGCCCGGGTGCTGGACG
Organism: Streptomyces sp. NPDC048255; assembly: GCF_040652415.1. Lineage (NCBI taxonomy): Bacteria > Bacillati > Actinomycetota > Actinomycetes > Kitasatosporales > Streptomycetaceae > Streptomyces > Streptomyces sp. NPDC048255. The sequence continues at coordinate 61,596 of NZ_JBEZMA010000015.1, read as the reverse complement.
GCCGCACGGTCATCGCGATCGCCCACCGGCTGCACACCGCGCACGACGCGGACGTGATCGCGGTGGTCGAGGGCGGCCGGATCAGCGAACTCGGTTCCCACGACGACCTGGTCGCTGCGGACGGCGCGTACGCGGCCCTGTGGCGCTCCTGGCACGGCTGACGCCGGAGCGGCGGGCCCGTGAGGGCCGCAGCCACGAGAGGGGAGGGCTGCGGCGGAGTGCCTTCGTGGGAGAGGCTCATCCGTCCGCAGTGGGTGATCAGGACAAAAAAAAGAGTGCCCTCTCCGGGGCACTCTTAACTTATAGCGCACAGGGGGGCTTGCCGCAAGGCCCTGGTGGTGTCGCAGAATCGTCCACCTAAGCCACCTGCGGAAACGGGAGTTTCACGAAGTGCCTTCGCTGACCACCAGTGCGTTCGACCTTCCCAACCACCTCTCCCCCAAGGCCGACCCGAGGCTGATCGACCGCGACGAGCAGCACTTCGCGGCCATCGCCGAGAGCCTCGAAGAGGCGATCGCCGAAGTGTCCGACCGCTTCGACGCCGCGCGCAGGGCGCCCGGCGGCGTCGGCCGGGAAGCGATGGACCGGGACGTGGAGATCCACCGGCTGACCGGCCGCCTGCGCTCCCTGCGCCGCTTCGGTCTGGACCTGTGTCTCGGACACGTCGTCAGCTCGGACGACGCCGAGCCCCTCTACATCGGACGGCTCGGCCTCACCGACAGCACGGGACGCAGGCTGCTGCTCGACTGGCGCTCGCCCGCGGCCGAGCCGTTCTTCGCGGCGACCCACGCCAATCCGATGGGGCTGGCGAGCCGCCGCAGGTACCGCTGGACCCGCGGCCGGATCAGCGACTACTGGGACGAGGTGTTCACCTCGGACGGGCTCGAAGGGCACGCCGCGCTCGACGACCAGTCCGCCTTCATCGCCAGCCTGGGCGGCAACCGGTCGTCCAGGATGCGCGACGTGCTCGGCACCATCCAGGCCGATCAGGACGCCATCATCCGGGCCGGCTCGCGCGGCGCCCTCGTCGTCGACGGCGGTCCGGGTACGGGCAAGACCGTCGTCGCCCTGCACCGCACCGCCCACCTCCTCTACTCCGATCCCCGCCTCGGTCACCGTCGGGGCGGCGTGCTGTTCGTCGGCCCGCACCGGCCCTACCTGGACTACGTCGCCGACGTCCTTCCCAGCCTCGGCGAGGAGGGCGTGCAGACCTGCACCCTGCGGGACCTCGTCGACGAGGGAGCCGGCGCGGCGATCGAGAGCGACCCGGACGTGGCCCGTCTGAAGTCTTCCGCGGACATGGTGAAGGCGATCGAGCCTGCCATCCGCATCTACGAAGAGCCGCCCGCCAAGGGAATGACGGTCGAGACCCACTGGTCGGACATCTGGCTGAGCCCCGACGACTGGGCCGCGGCGTTCGAAGCACCGGAGCCCGGTACTCCGCACAACGAGGCGCGCGAGCAGATCTGGGAGGAGCTGCTCACGATCCTGATGGACAAGCAGGACGACGACGAGGTCCCGCCCGACCTGTTCCGGAGGTCGCTGCAGCAGAACAGGGAGCTGGTCAGCACCCTCAACCGGGCGTGGCCGATGCTCGAAGCGACCGACCTCGTCGGAGACCTGTGGTCGGTGCCCGCCTACCTGCGCAAGTGCGCTCCCTGGCTCGGCCCCGACGAGGTGCGCAAGCTCCAGCGCGAGGACCCGCAGGCCTGGACGGTGTCCGACCTGCCGCTCCTGGACGCGGCTCGGCAGCGGCTCGGCGACCCGGAGGCGTCACTGCGCAAGCGCCGGCGTGACGCCTCCGTCGCCGCCGAACGCGAGCGCATGGCCAACGTCATCGACAGCGTGATCGCGGCCGACGCCGACGGAGAAGGTGCGGTGACGATGCTGCGTGGAAAGGACCTGCAGGACAGCCTGATCGACGAGACGGCTCTGCCCGGTACCGACCGGGACCTGCTCGCCGGCCCGTTCGCGCACATCGTCGTGGACGAGGCCCAGGAACTGAGCGACGCGGAGTGGCAGATGCTGCTGGTCCGCTGCCCGTCCCGCAGTTTCACGATCGTCGGGGACCGAGCCCAGGCCAGGCACGGGTTCACGGAGTCGTGGCAGGAGCGGCTCGAGCGGGTCGGGCTCGACCGGATCGAGCTGGCCTCCCTCAGCATCAACTACCGCACGCCGGAGGAGGTCATGGCGGAAGCCGAGCCGGTCATCCGGGCCGCGCTCCCGGACGCCAATGTGCCGACCTCCATCCGCAGCAGCGGCATCCCCGTCGTACACGGATCCGTCTCGGACCTGGACTCAGTCCTCGACACCTGGCTCGCGGCACACGCCGAAGGGGTCGCCTGCGTCATCGGCGATCCCGCCTTCCGGGCGACGTCCCGCGTCCGGTCGCTGACCCCGGGGCTGTCGAAGGGGCTGGAGTTCGACCTCGTCGTCCTCATCGACCCGGATGCGTTCGGCGAGGGCGTCGAAGGAGCGGTCGACCGCTACGTCGCCATGACCCGCGCGACCAAGCAGCTCGTCGTCCTCACGAGCTCCTGACGCCGGCCGGGTGACCGCGTCCGCCCTGGGCTCAGACGAAGCCCAGGGCGGACGCGCCGCCGAAGCCTCCGAGGAGGAGGAACACCGGCATGAGGACCTTGAGCTCCACCCAGCTGCCCGCGCGGAAGCGCATCATCTTGGGCGGGCCGATCGGGTACCAGCGCTTGCCCGCGATCGGGAGGGGCCACAGGATCGGGCAGCCGGAGACGGTCAGGGCGTCGCCGATGTCGTGGACCAGGGCGCCGAGGAGGATCGGCAGGCCGAGCCAGAGGTACTCCTGGCCGGGCCCGGTGAACAGCCAGCCCGCGCCGTTGCCGGGCTGGTCCAGTACGCCCGCCAGGATCCAGGCGCTGGTCGCGCCCAGCAGCCAGACCAGGATGTCGCTGGACATCCGGGCGGCCCGCCACAGCAGGCCTTCCACGGCCAGCACCAGGTGGACGAAGAGCAGGGCGAGGACGCCCCAGCGGTCGGCGGTCACGGCGATGGCCGAGGCCCCGCCGCCGATCAGCACGGCCCACAGCCAGGTGTGCGTCAGGGTGCGGTGGCCGCCGGTGCGGCGGGCGTCCTTCTTGGAGCGGGTGGCCTTGTAGACCGCGTACGAGATCTTGTCGACGACCTCGCACAGGCCCCGGGACAGGGGGCCGAAGGCGCGCGAGATCGTCGCCGACTTGTGGTCCAGGTCGGGGGCGAGGGCCGCCCCGGCGCAGATCAGCGCGCCGACGACGAGGACCGGCCACGGCATGGGGTGTCCGGCGGCCGCGGTCGCCGCGCCCACCCCCAGCCAGGCCGCTGCCCCGGACAGTGAGTGAGCCGGACCCATCATGGTCGTTCCCCGCCCCGGTGGTGTGGTGGTCGGGCCCGGTCGACGGTTTCGTCCGGGCCGCATCGACGGCACAGCGTACCGTCGGTGATCTTCGTCCCGACGGCCGGTTCCCGCATCCGGGGGGAAGCCAGGCAAGATGGGGGGTGTGACCCTCATTGATCAGCTCCCGCCGAACGCCGACCCCGACGCCCTCTTCGAGGCTTTCTCCTCGTGGGCGGAGGACCAGGGCATCACCCTGTACCCGGCTCAGGAGGAGGCGCTGATCGAGGTCGTCTCCGGGGCGAACGTGATCCTTTCCACCCCCACCGGCTCCGGCAAGAGCCTGGTCGCCGCGGGCGCCCACTTCACCGCCCTGGCCCAGGACAAGGTCACCTTCTACACCGCACCCATCAAGGCGCTGGTCTCGGAGAAGTTCTTCGACCTCTGCAAGCTCTTCGGCACCGAGAACGTCGGCATGCTGACCGGCGACGCCTCGGTGAACGCGGACGCCCCCGTGATCTGCTGCACCGCCGAGGTGCTGGCCTCCATCGCCCTGCGCGACGGCAAGCACGCCGACATCGGCCAGGTCGTGATGGACGAGTTCCACTTCTACGCCGAGCCGGACCGCGGCTGGGCCTGGCAGATCCCGCTGCTGGAGCTGCCGCAGGCACAGTTCGTCCTGATGTCGGCGACCCTCGGCGACATGAAGCGGTTCGAGGAGGACCTGACCCGGCGGACCGGCCGGCCGACCTCCGTGGTCCGCTCCGCCACCCGGCCCGTCCCGCTCTCGTACGAGTACGTGACCACGCCGATCACGGACACCATCACGGAGCTGCTGGAGACGAGGCAGGCTCCCGTCTACATCGTGCACTTCACGCAGGCCCAGGCGGTCGAGCGGGCGCAGTCGCTCATGAGCATCAACATGTGCACGCGCGAGGAGAAGGACAAGATCGCCGAGCTCATCGGCAATTTCCGCTTCACCACGAAGTTCGGCCAGAACCTCTCCCGCTACGTCCGGCACGGCATCGGCGTGCACCACGCCGGCATGCTGCCCAAGTACCGGCGGCTGGTCGAGAAGCTCGCCCAGGCCGGTCTGCTCAAGGTCATCTGCGGTACCGACACCCTCGGCGTCGGCGTCAACGTGCCGATCCGCACGGTGCTCTTCACGGCGCTCACCAAGTACGACGGCAACCGGGTCCGGACCCTGCGGGCCCGCGAGTTCCACCAGATCGCCGGCCGGGCCGGCCGGGCCGGCTTCGACACGGCGGGCTATGTGGTGGCCCAGGCACCCGAGCACGTCATCGAGAACGAGAAGGCCCTCGCGAAGGCGGGCGACGACCCGAAGAAGCGCCGCAAGGTGGTGCGCAAGAAGGCACCCGAGGGCTTCGTCGCCTGGTCGGACACCACCTTCGAGAAGCTGATCGCCGCCGACCCGGAGGCGCTGACCTCGCGCTTCAAGGTCACCAACATCATGCTGCTGTCGGTCATCGCCCGGCCGGGCGATGCCTTCAAGGCCATGCGCCACCTCCTCGAGGACAATCACGAGCCGCGCAAGGCGCAGCTGCGGCACATCCGGCGGGCCATCGCGATCTACCGCTCCCTGCTGGACGGCGGGGTGGTCGAGAAGCTCGACACCCCGGACGCGGAGGGCCGCACCATCCGGCTGACCGTCGACCTCCAGCAGGACTTCGCGCTCAACCAGCCCCTGTCCACCTTCGCGCTGGCCTCCTTCGACCTGCTCGACCCCGAGTCCCCCTCGTACGCGCTGGACATGGTGTCCGTCGTGGAGTCCACGCTGGACGACCCGCGCCAGATCCTCGCCGCCCAGCAGAACAAGGAACGCGGCATCGCGGTCGGCCAGATGAAGGCCGACGGCATCGAGTACGAGGAGCGGATGGAGCGGCTCCAGGACGTCACCTATCCCAAGCCCCTCGAAGAGCTGCTCCTGCACGCCTACGACGTGTACGCCAAGAGCCACCCGTGGGTCCGCGACCACCCGGTCTCCCCGAAGTCGATCATCCGTGACATGTACGAACGCGCGATGACCTTCACCGAGTTCACCTCGTTCTACGAGCTGGCCCGCACCGAGGGCATCGTGCTGCGCTACCTGGCCAGCGCGTTCAAGGCGCTGGACCACACCATCCCCGACGACCTCAAGTCCGAGGACCTCCAGGACCTGATCGCCTGGCTCGGCGAACTGGTCCGCCAGGTCGACTCCAGCCTGCTCGACGAGTGGGAGCAGCTGGCGAACCCGGAGGTGGAGACGGCGGAGCAGGCCCAGGAGAAGGCCGACCAGGTCAAGCCGGTCACGGCGAACTCCCGCGCCTTCCGCGTGCTGGTCCGCAACGCCATGTTCCGCAGGGTGGAGCTGGCCGCGCTCGACCACGTGAACGTGCTGGGCGAGCTGGACGGCGAGTCCGGCTGGGACGCGGACGCCTGGGGCGAGGCCCTGGACGGCTACTGGGACGAGTACGACGACCTGGGCACCGGCCCCGACGCCCGCGGCCCGAAGCTCCTGCAGATCGAGGAGGACCCGGCGCACGGCCTGTGGCGCGTCCGGCAGACCTTCGCCGACCCCAACGGGGACCATGGCTGGGGCATCAGCGCCGAGGTCGACCTCGCGGCCTCCGACGAGGAGGGCCGGGCGGTCATCCGGGTCACCTCCGTCGGCGAACTCGGCGCGCTCTGACCGCCCCCCGCAACCCGCCGGCTCCCGCTTCCCGCCGGCTCCGTCCGGACCTGACAGTGGAGAACCCCTGATGACGAACCCCGCCGAGAGACTGGTCGATCTGCTCGACCTGGAGCAGATCGAGGTCAACATCTTCCGCGGCGTCAGCCCGCAGGAGTCCCTCCAGCGGGTCTTCGGCGGCCAGGTCGCCGGCCAGGCGCTGGTGGCCGCGGGCCGGACCACCGAGAGCGACCGTCCGGTCCACTCGCTGCACGCGTACTTCCTGCGCCCCGGCATTCCCGGGGTGCCGATCGTGTACCAGGTGGAGCGGGTGCGCGACGGGCGGTCCTTCACCACGCGCCGGGTCACCGCGGTCCAGCAGGGCAAGACGATCTTCAATCTCACCGCCTCCTTCCATCACCCGGAGGAGGGCAGCATCGAGCACCAGCTGCCTCCTCGCCTCGACTTCCCCCACCCGGACACGCTTCCCAAGGTCGCGGACGAGATCCGCGAGCACCTGGGGGCGCTGCCCGAGGCGCTGGAGCGGATGGCCCGCCGCCAGCCGTTCGACATCCGGTACGTGGACCGGCTCCGCTGGGCTCCCGAGGAGCTCAAGGACGCCGACCCGCGCAGCGCGGTGTGGATGCGCGCCGTGGGCCCGCTGGGCGACGACCCGCTCGTGCACACCTGCGCCCTCACCTACGCCAGTGACATGACCCTCCTCGATGCCGTGCGCATCCCCGTGGAACCCCTGTGGGGCATGCGCGGATTCGACATGGCCTCGCTGGACCACGCCATGTGGTTCCACCGGCCCTTCCGCGCCGACGAGTGGTTCCTGTACGACCAGGAGTCCCCCATCGCGCACGGTGGCCGCGGTCTGGCCCGTGGCCGGATCTACGACCTGGAAGGCAGGCTGCTGGTCTCCGTGGTCCAGGAGGGCCTGTTCCGTCCGTACTCCCCCCGGCCGGCGGAGCCCGCCGGACCGTCCCCGAAGAGCTGAGCGCACCCATGCCGACCCCGGCCCCGACCCCGGCCCTCCCCTGCCCCTGCGGGCTGCCCGCCGCCTATCCGGAGTGCTGCGGCCGCTTCCACTCCGGTGCCCAGCAGGCGCCCACGGCCGAGTTGCTGATGCGCTCGCGCTTCAGTGCCTTCGCCGTGGGTGACACCGCCTACCTGCTGCGCTCCTGGCACCCCTCGACCCGCCCGGGACGGCTCGACCTGGACCCCGGACAGCGCTGGGAGCGCCTGGAGATCCTGGGTACGGAACGCGGCGGGATGTTCGAGACGGAGGGCTCCGTCGAGTTCCGGGCGCACTACCGCGAGGGGCGGCACACCGGTTCCCTGCACGAGCTCAGCGGCTTCTCCCGCGAGGCCGGGGCCTGGGTCTACGTCGGCCCCCTCTCCCCCGTCGACTTCGACTGACCGCGCGCGCCGGTCAGAGCGAACTCCAGGCTGGCCCGGTACCAGCTGATCTCCTCCGCCGGTTCGGCCTTCAGCAGCCGCAGCGCCACGGCCGCGGCGGCCGGGGCCTGCGGGTGCCCGTACGGCGGTGGCGGGGCCAGTGCGGCCAGGACGATCCGCTCCGCCGGGTCGGGCACTGCTTCCCACACCTCTTCCTCGGGGAGTACGGAGGCCAGTACGGCAGCGCGCTCCCACGGATCGGCGGTTCGTCTCAGCAGGAGCGCGACGTGCCGCCCGCGCCACTTCCGGGGGCGTAGGTCGGCCCTGGCCTCCATCAGTTCCCGGTCCGCCGCCGGCGCCGTCCCGCGCAGCAATGCGGGCTCCCGCTCGGCGAACTCCCTGAGTTCCGCGGCCAGATACAGCCATACGACGGCCCGGTACCGGTTGATCCGGTATCCCACCGGAGTGAGGTGCCCGCAGCGCGCGAGCCGGGTGAACCGGCTCGGGCCGACCCCCAGCACCTCCGCTCCGGCGTCCGCGCCTGCCACGGCCCTGACGCGCTCACGCAGCGCTTGCGGCCCGTCCGCCTCCGACCCGGACCGGCCCTCTGCCCTTGCGACCCGGTCCAGTTCGGCCCGCGCGTACCGCGCTCCGCCGCCGGGCGCCGACGGCGCGGCGCGCACGATCCCGAGCTGAACGGCCCGGGCGAACTCGCTCCGGCTCAGCCCAAGTTCCCCGGCGGCCTGCACACCGCCCACCAGTACGTCCGCATCCCCCGGCGCTTGCAGGCGCACGGCCTCGGCATCCCGCAGGGCGGTCTCCATCTGCATCATCACGGTCTCCCCCACCAGAAGTGATTACTCTGTGTGAAGACCGTAACTCAGCGCAACGACACCCCGCGAGGCCTGTGGACAACTCCCGCAACCGGCCCTCTTCCGAGGTCGGCTCAGCCGCCCGTGATACGCCGCTCCGTCACCCCGAGGTGCTCGCCCACCCGGTTGACCAGCAGCGTCATCTCGTACGCGACCTGCCCGATGTCGGATTCGGCGGCACTCAGCACGCACAGCGAGCTGCCCGCACCCGCCGCCATGACGAAGAGGACCCCGTCGTCGTACTCGACCATGGTCTGCCGGACCTCACCCGCCCGGAAATGCCGCCCCGACCCCTTCGCCAGGCTCTGCAGACCGGCCGCCACGGCCGCCAGGTGCTCCGAGTCCTCCCGGGCCAGCCCCGCGCTCGCACCCGTGACCAGGCCGTCGTTGGAAAGCACCACCGCGTGCCGGACCTGCTGGACCCTGCGTGTGAGGTCGTCCAGCAGCCAGTCGAGCTGCTTGTCCAGTGCCATCCCTAGCCCCTCCCCGTCGACGCGGCCGACGTGGCCGCGCCCCACCCCGCGTAGTCGTCCCGCAAGCCTTCCCCACCAGCGCCTTTCCGGCAAGGAGGATGTCCCCGTGGCGAAGAAGATGACTCAAGAGGACGGCCGTCCGGCCAGCCCGCCGGCCCGGTTCACACGGAGTCGGCCTGCGGCTCCACCGAGTCCAGCAGCCGGGCCGTGTGCACCCGCCCCGCGTACTCGACGAGCCTGATCAGCACTTCCTTCCCCGAGTCCTTGTCCCGCGCGTCACACAGCACCACCGGTGTCCCCTGCTCCAGGTCCAGCGCCCGCGACACCTCGGCCGCCCCGTAACGCCGCGCCTCCGTGAAGCAGTTGACGGCCACGACGAACGGGATGCGCCGGTGCTCGAAATAGTCCACAGCCGGGAAGCAGTCCTCCAGCCGCCGCGTGTCGGCGAGCACCACCGCACCGAGCGCCCCCTGCGACAGCTCGTCCCACAGGAACCAGAACCGGTCCTGTCCCGGCGTCCCGAACAGGTAGAGCGACAGTCCGGACCGGATGGTGATCCGGCCGAAGTCCATGGCCACGGTCGTGGTCGTCTTCTGGTCCACCCCGCCCGTGTCGTCGACCAGTTCGCCCGCCTCGCTCAGCAACTCCTCGGTGCGCAGCGGCCGGATCTCGCTCACCGCGCCCACCAGCGTGGTCTTGCCCACCCCGAAGCCGCCCGCCACGAGGATCTTCAGCGCGAGCGAGGCCAGTTCGGTGTCGGCTTCGGCATCGTGTTGTCCCATCACAGCGCTCGCAATCCCTCGATGACTTCCCGCAGAATCCGCTCGTCCGGCAGCTGGGCGGGCGGTACCGGCCTGCTCACCTTGACGTGCCCGCCCTCCAACAGGTCCCCGAGCAGGACCCGGACCACTCCCACCGGCAGATCGGCTTCGGCGGAGAGTTCCGCCACCGACTGCGTCTCCGACCGGCAGAGTCCGAGCAGCGCCCGATGCTCGGGGCCGAGCAGCGACTCGGCCGCCGGGTCGGCCCCCGCAGCGCCGCCGGTGTCTATGACGACCAGCGCGATCAGGTCGAAGCGGACCCCGTGGGGTCCCGGCTTCGTTCGCCCGCCGGTCATGGCGTACGGACGGACGAGGGGGCCCGCGTCGGCGTCGTACCACTGGCCGTTCATGTGCCGGACCGCCGCCCTCAGCCCGCGGCCGGCGGACGGGCCGCGAACCGGGGCGGGGTGTACAGGTGCTCGCCGACCCGCTTCACCAGCCGGGCCATCTCGTACGCGATCAGCCCGATGTCGGCGCTGGCGGCGCTGAGGACTGCCAGGCACGAGCCGTCCCCGGCGGCCGCGACGAAGAGGAATCCCTCGTCCATCTCCACCATGGTCTGGCGCACGCCCCCGGCGTGGAAGTGCCGGCCCGCGCCCTTGGCCAGGCTGTGGAAGCCGGAGGCCACGGCGGCCAGGTGCTCGGCGTCCTCCCGGCTCAGCGCGCTGGAGGCGCCGACCGCCAGACCGTCGTTGGACAGGACCACGGCGTGCCGGACCTCACGGACCCGGACCACCAGGTCGTCCAGCAACCAGTCCAGTTCGCCCGACCGGCGGACGCCGTCAAGGTCGATCCTCTGGTGTTCGATCATCACACTTCTCCTTCGCTGCCTGCGTGAGGGGAGTTCTCCCGGGCGCCGCGGACCCAGCCGTCCCGGTAGGCGGCCATCCGGTCCCGCGCCTGTTCCGGGCTGCGGCCGGGCGGGTCCCCGGGGACCCGGTCAGCGGCCGGCTCCTTCGCGGCCGGTGCCTCGCGCAGCTGGGGGACGAGGCTGGCCTGGCGCACCCGGCGCGGCAGTTCGGTCACCGAGGCCGGGGGCTGGGCCGGAGCCGTGGGCCCGGTGACGGCCGCCGTGTGCGTACGGGTTGCCGCGGGACCGGAGGGGCGCGGCCGCAGGGAGGACACCGGAGCCGGACGCGGCTGCTCCGCGGCGGGGGTCCGGTCCGCGGCCGGATTCCGGTCCGGGGTTGCGGTCCGGTCCTGGGCCGAGGTCCGGTCCGTGGCGGAGGTCCGGTCCGGAGCGGCGGTCCGGTCCCGGGGAAGGTGCCGGTCCGGGCCCGGGATGCCGCGTACGTCGTCCCGTACCGCCGCGGCCCGCGCGTCCTTCCGTACGACGTTCATGACGGTGGCCTGCTCCGCCTGCCTGACCTGCATGACCTGCGCGTCCTGGCGTCCCGGGCGGCGGGCCGGCGGCTCGGCCGGGTGTTCCGGGGCGGCGGCGCCGGTGGTGATCGCGCCCTGGAGCAGGGAGTTCGGCAGCAGCACCACGGCGGTGGTGCCACCGTACGGTGACGTGCGCAGGTGCACCTTGACACCGTGGCGGGCCGAGAGGCGGCTGACCACGAAGAGGCCGAGCCGGTCGCTGTCGAAGAGGTCGAGCGCCTCGGACTGCTCGATGCGCCGGTTGGCGTCGTTCAGGGTGTCCCGGCCCATGCCCAGCCCGCGGTCCTCGACCTCCAGGACGTAGCCGGCCCCGACGGGCTCACCACTGACCCGGACCTTGGTGTGCGGCGGGGAGAACTGGGTGGCGTTCTCGATGAGTTCGGCGAGCAGGTGCGTCAGGTCGGCGACGGCGCCGCCGAGGACCGCGGCCTCGGCGAGCTGGCGGACCTCCACGCGCGGGTAGTCCTCGATCTCGGAGACGGCGGCCCGGACGACGTTCGTCAGCGGGACCGGCATCCGCCAGGCCCGGCCGGGCGCGGAACCCGACAGGATGATGAGGCTCTCGGCGTGCCGGCGCATCCGGGTGGTGAGGTGGTCGAGGCGGAAGAGGTCGCCGAGCTCGTTCGGGTCGTCGGCGCGCCGTTCCATCGAGTCCAGCAGGGTGAGTTGCTTGTGCACGAGTACCTGGCTGCGGCGCGCGAGGTTGACGAACACCCCGGAGACCCCGCTGGCCAGTTCCGCCCGCTCGACGGCGGCGCTGAGCGCGGCCCGGTGGACCGTGGCGAGCGCCTCGCCGACCTGGGTGATCTCGTCGTCGGCCGGGGGCCCGGGCGGTGTCTCCGCCTCGACGTCGATGTCCTGCCCGGCGCGCAGCCGGTCCATCGCGTGCGGGAGCTTGCGGTGGGCGATCTCCAGGGCGGTGTTGCGCAGGGAGACGAGTTCGACGACCAGGGCGCGGCCGATGCGTACGGAGATGAAGAGGGAGGCGGCGACGGCCGCCAGGCCGAGCAGTACGGCGGCTCCGGCCGGGCTGAGTGCCCCCTCGGTGAAGGGGTCCGCGCGGTCGGCGGCCGCGGCGTGCGCGGCTTCGTCGATCTCCCGCATCGAGGCGCCGATGCCGGTGTGGGCGGCCTCCCAGCCGGAGGGAGCCCCGACCGCGTCCCGGGCCGTACCGGCGGCCAGCGCCCGGTCCTCGGCTCCGGTGAGGTCGGCGTAGGCGGCGCTCTTGGCCACGGACTGCCAGGCGGCCTGCTGGACGGCGGGGAGGTCCGCGGTGGCACTGGCGGTCAGGGCGCGGCGGGTCTCGACGGCTCCGGTCAGCCGCCGAAGCGTTTCGGCGGTGCGCGGGCCCGGCAGCGCGAGCAGCGCGTCCTCCCGGGCGAGGAGTTCCCGGGCGCGGGCGAATTCGAGCAGGACGCGGGCGTCGGGGCCGAGTTCGGCGTCCTGGCCGTCGGAGAGTGCCCCGGCGACGGCCAGGGCCGAGTCGACCACGCGGGTGTAGATCTCGTAGGCGGCCTCCGGGGTGGCCCGGCGGCCGGCGATGTCCTTGCGGGTGGAGGTGAGCGCGTCGGCGGCGGCGACGAAGGCGCCCAGGCGGACGACCACGTCGGTGCGGTAGCCGCCGGAGTCGGCGACGGTGTGCCGGTCGCCGAGGCGCAGCCGCTGGACGGCGGTGTCGGTGCGGCGGGCCTGCTGCTCCAGGGCGCCCTGGTCGGCGGTGGGATCGGCCAGCAGCCGGACCGCTGCGCGCCGTTCGGCCTGGAGCTCGCCGACGGCGGCGGCGACGGGGGTGCGTATCTGCGCGTCGACCCGCTGGACGCGGCTGAGACGGGCGATGTCCTGGGCGGTGCTGACGGTGGCGAAGGCCCACAGCGCGAGCAGCGAGACCACGGGGACCATCAGCAGGGAAACGATCTTCGCGCGGACGGTACGGGGGCGCAGCCGCAGCCGGGACCCGCTGTCGCGGGCCGGGGCGGGGGCGCGCTCGGGGGCGCGGGCCACCGGCGGCTCCTCGGCCGGGGGCCCGGCGTGGGCCCGGCGGCCGCGCGCCGCAGGCGCGGGCAGCCGCGGCGCCGCTGCTTCCGGTTTTCTGCGGGGTGTGCGCATGGGCTCCTCGTTCCGGGGCGGTACGTGCCGGTGCGGTGGTGCGGGGGTGGATGTGCGGGGGGGGCCGGACGTGCGCGGGCGATCGGGGCGGGGGCGATCGGCGGCGGTCGGCCTCAGTGCGCGGCCACGGGGTGGTCTCCGAGGTGCTGGGCGGAGGCGGAGGCGGCGCGTTCGTCGGCCGTCGGGGAGAGCGCGACGAACGCGGAAGTGATGAACAGGTAGGAACCGAGCCCGACGGCGAGCGGGAAGATGAACTGCATGGCCGTGGCGCCGGGCAGGGCGCTGTCCGAGGGGCTCACGTTGACGGCGACGGCCATCATCCCGGTGTAGTGCATGCTGCTGACCGCGGCGCCCATGACGAGGGAGGCGACGGCGACGGCCACCGGCGACTTGATGTTCAGCGCGGCCCACAGGGCGGCGGTGGCGGCCACGACGGCGATGGCCACGGAGAGTCCGACGGCGAGCGGCTCGTAGGAGATGTCACCGTGCAGCCGCAGGGCCGCCATGCCCAGGTAGTGCATGCTGGCGACGCCGAGGCCGGTGGTGAGGCCGCCGAGTACGAGGGACCGGCCGCGGTCCTTGCCGTAGCCGACGGCGAAGACCCCGGCGCCGACGACCAGCATGGCGACGAGCAGGCTGAGGATGGTCAGCGGCACGTTGTAGTGGATCTCGGTGCCGGTGACGTCGAAGCCGAGCATCGCGACGAAGTGCATCGTCCAGATGCCGGTCCCGATGGCGGAGGCCGCGGTGAGGAGCCAGTTGCGGCGGGAGGATCCGGTCGCGGCGAGCGCGCGGACGGTGCAGCGCAGCCCGAGGGCGGCGCCGATCGATGCCATCACGTATGACAGCGCGGGTGTCAGCCAGCCATAGGCGGCGTGGTCCAGGTGTCCCATGGCCACGGGACGCTAGTCCGGGTGAGGGCGCGAACAAGGGGCGCATTTCGAAAGCCGCTGGAACTGCTGGAATATGACAGAGATACGTTCATCTCCGATCACACGACGTACCACCTTGCGCACGGTGCGCACGCGCGCTGGCGCACGCCCGTGGGGGATCATGGGCGCATGAGCGAAGACCACACACACGTGCAGGAGTTCTTCGGGGCGCGCGCCGCCGCCTGGGACCGCAAGTTCCCCGAGGACGGGCCCGCCTTCGCGACGGCCGTGGCCGAGTTCGGGCTGCGCCCCGGAGACCGCGTGCTCGACGCGGGCTGCGGCACCGGGCGGGCACTGACCGCGCTGCGCGCCGCCGTCGGGCCCTCCGGGCTCGTGCTCGGCGCCGATCTCACCCCGCAGATGCTGGCCGCGGCGCAGCGGGCCGGGCGCGCCGCCGAGGGCGCGCTGCTGCTCACGGACGTGGCCCGGCTCCCGCTGCGCGACGGGGTGCTCGACGCGGTGTTCGCCGCGGGGCTCATCGCCCACCTGCCCGATCCGGGGGCGAACCTGCGCGAACTGGCGCGGGTGGTCCGCCCAGGCGGCCGGCTCGCACTCTTTCACCCGATCGGGCGAGCGGCCCTCGCCGCACGCCACGGCCGCGAGTTGACGCCGCAGGACCTGCGGGCCGAGCACAACCTCGGCCCGCTGCTGTCCGGTTCGGGCTGGGACATGACCTCGTACGCCGACGAGGACGCCCGCTTCCTCGTACTGGCGGTACGTCAGCCCTGACCTAGGGGGTGTCCGGGCGCGTCACATCGGGGGCTGGGCGTCGGCGCCGGCGGGGCGGCGGGGGTGCGGGACGGGGCAGCCGCCCGCGCCGGGCACCGGGAAGGTGCCGAGCTCGCCCACGTCGTAGCCGCCTGGGTAGCTCTTGATCTCCGGGTTCTGGCGCGCGTAGTGCGGGTGCTTGCGCGGCGGCAGCAGCCGTACCGCGCGCCCGCGCAGCCGCAGGGCGCCCCGGACCAGCCGCCGGACCCGGGGAGCGGGGCGGTCGAAGCGGAAGGCGTCCAGCAGGGGCTCGTCGAGCAGGGCGAGGCTCGCGCCGCGCACGGCGGGGGCGAGCGGCGCCGGGTACCAGGAGGCCATCAGGTCGAGGGTGGAGTCCGCGACCTCGCGCGCTCCCTCGTCCCAGCCGAAATGGGCTTCTTCGTAGGCGTTCAGGGTGGTTTCGAACTCCTCGAAGGAGGCCGGAATGTCCGTGATGCCCATGTGGCGGCCGAGGGTGGCGTAGTAGTTCGCCGTGGCCCGGCGCTCGTGGTGGGTCAACGGGCGCCAGCCGTACGCGTCGAGCCAGCGGGCCGGAATCACCACGAAGGTGCACAGGACGTACCGCATGTCCTCGTTGGAGATGTCGTAGCTGCGGTGCATCTGGTTGACGCGGCGGATGGCGGTGCGCGCGGTCTCGCTCTCGAAGCCGTGCTCCACCACCGCGTCGAGCAGCAGCGCCGTGTCGTCGTAGCGCTTCTGGGTCCGGCCGGTGAACTCCGCGGTCTCGGCCAGCAGGCTGCCGATGGCGGGCACGGCGTAGGTGCGGAACAGGGCGAGTTCCAGGGCCCGGGTGAAGTCCCAGGGGAACTCGTACGTGGCGGTGAGCCGGTAGATGGCGAGGAAATCCTTGTCGGGATCGAGCCGGAGGATCTCCCTCAGCCGGTCGTAACGCTGCACCGGGTGTCCCTTTCTGTGGCGGGTCCCCAACTCTACGTGCAGGTAGCGGGCTTGGAAATCGTCACCCTCGGGCTCTCGACGGGCGGGTTACCCGCTGGTTAGGGTGCGCCGACGAGAGAGCTACCGGGAGGCCACGTGTCCGACGACGAGGGGGGCGGCTCGCTGTACGTGCTGACCGCCGTACTGCTGACCCCCGCGCAGTTCCCGGGCATCCTGGGTGACGACTACCCCGAGGCCTGCTCGCTCCTCGGCGTTGGGCCGGCCCGGGAGGGGTACGGGCTGGTGCTGGGCCAGGACGAGGAGGGTGCGCGCTGGACGGTCGTCGTGGACGACGTCTCGCTCGTGGCCACCGCGATCGCCTCCTGGGACTGCGGGATGGACTACGAGCTGTCCCCCGACGAGCGGACGATCGTGGCCTCGCTGGCGGGCTGGCCGCTCGAACTGACGGTGGCAGCCCCCGGGATCCCGGAACCGCACGATCCGGAGCAGGGCGCGGACGGTACGGGTCGCGTGCCGCTGGCTCCGCCCTCGGCCGAGGCCTGGGGTCCGGTACAGCGGCGCATGGGTGCCGACCAGATCGCCCGGGAGTGGGCCGACTGGCGCGAGCGGGTGGCGACGGACGGCGGGGCGGCGGCCGCCGCGCATCCCGGGCTCGCCCGGGCACTCGACGAGGCCCTGGAGTACACCCGGACCCCGCCGCCGCCCGGGCGGGTGCGGTCCTCCTTCGCGGGCGAGGGGGCGCGGACACTGCGGGCCGACGGCCCGGGCTGGTCATTGGTGGGCCGTACCGACGGACCCGCCTTCGTCCTGCTGGACGAGGAGCCGAGCGAGGTGCTCCAGGTCCCGCACGACGGGGATCCGGAGCCGGCGCAGCTGCTGGCGGCGCTGGACCGCGTCGCCGTACGCCCGGCCTGAACCGTACGCGGACACACGGGCGCGAGCAGGCACGCGGATACGCGGATACGCGGATACGCGGATACGCGGATACGCGGATACGCGGATACGCGGATACGCGGATACGCGGATACGCGGATCTACCGATACACGGACACAAAGGGGAGCGTGGGCAGTGGAGTTCGAGCCGGTCGGCATGGTCGTGGGCGGCCGCACTGAGGTGGTCGACGACGACTGGGGGCGGGAGACGGCGGTGATCCGCCTGGACGGCCTCCGGTTCGGGCCCGAGGCACTGTACGGGCTGGAGGACTTCTCGCACGTCGAGGTGGTCTACCACTTCGACCGGGTGCCCGTGGAGAAGATCGAGACGGGCGCGCGGCACCCCCGGGGGAACCCTGACTGGCCGCTGGTCGGCATCTTCGCCCAGCGAGGGAAGAACCGGCCGAACCGGCTGGGCGTCTCGCGGTGCCGGGTGGTGCGGGTGGACGGCCTGGACGTCCACGTGGAGGGGCTCGACGCGGTGGACGGCACGCCCGTGCTCGATCTCAAGCCGTACATGGCCGAGTTCGGACCGCGCGGCGAGCTGCGTCAGCCCGAGTGGGCGACGGCCCTGATGCGCGACTACTACGCACCGAGCACGTCGAGCGGATCGAGTCATGACCGGAAATCGCTCTAGATCCCCTTCATCCGGAATGATCGAATCGGCGGCGTAATGCGACACAAAGTACGCACAACCCCTTGATTCGCCTTCAAGATGGAGGTCACCCCATGAATTCGATGTCCTACCTGGATGTGCACCGGAAGTTTTCCGAGGAAATCGACATGGAGGTGGCTGCCGCCCTCTCGCAGCTGGGCACGTCCTCCCGGACGACCAGGAACGCGGTCGCCGCACTCCTGCGGCACCGGCAGCTGAAACATCCCCTGACGGTGCTCCCACTGCTCGTCCACGCGGCCGAGACCGGAAACCCAAGACCGGCTCTGCCACTGTCCGCCATACATCTGCTGTGGTGGACGTCGGCGTGCTACATGGACGACCTGGCCGACGGACACAGCACGGAGATACCCGGTGAGCTCAGCGAGAACGAGGCCTTACTCTCGTCCGTCGTCACCGGCAACACGCTGCCGATCCAGATCATCCAGTCGCAGCGGATACCCGAGTCGGTACGCGGCGCCCTGACCACCGAGCTCGCGAACAGCTGGACCATCGCCGCCGACGGCCAGATGGAGGACATGCGCGGAGACATCGGCAGCGCGACGCGAAAATCGGTGGTCGAGACCTATCGCGGCAAATCCGGGGCACCCTTCGGGATGATAACGGCCATGGCCGCGATACTTTCCGGGGCGCCGGACGAGCGAATCGCGCTGTGGCGTGAGTTCGGCTATGTCTTCGGCATCCTGTGGCAGTTGTTCAACGATCAGGAGGACATCCTCTCCGGTCGCAACGAGGACCTGCTGAACGGGACCGTGACCTATCTCCTCGCCTGCGCCGCCGAGGACGCGCCGCTCCCGGCCCGCGCACACATCCTGAGTCTGTGCGCCGCCGCGGGAGGCTCCCGTGCGGCGAGGGCCGAACTGGCCGAGATCCTGCGGGGCCCGGCCCTCCTGCGCCGGTACCGCGAGGACATCGACGGCTTCCGCGACGAGGCGCACCGCATCCTGTGCCGGCTGGGCGGCGACGCGACCCATCTGCGGGTACTGCAGCACCTCGTGGACCACGCGGCCCAGATGCTCTTGCAGGCGGAGCTGGTCCCCGTCGGTGCGGCCTCGGGCACGTACTGACCCCAGGGGGCGCCTCGCCGCACCAGCCGGGGGACCCCGGACCCACACGGGCCGGGGTCCGCCGCCGTGCGTCAGACCCGGTCGAGCGGGGTGTGCGGGGCGGGAGGCAGCGTCACCGTGATCGAGTCGCCGGGGCGGATCGTACCGCCCTGCCGGACCACGCCCATGATGCCCGCCTTGCGGACCAGGCGCCCCAGCTCGTCCCGGCTCACGACCTCCTTGAGCAGCCCGTGCTGGAAGGCGTCGATCTGGAGGCACGGGTTGCGCAGCCCGGTCACCTCCACCACCGCCTCCTCGCCGAACCGCAGCAGGGCGCCGGTGGGCAGGCCGAGGAGGTCTATGCCCTCGGTGGTCACGTTCTCCCCGAGCTGGCCGGGCTCCACGCTGAAGCCGGAGCCCGCCACCTCGTCGAACAGCTCCCGGTGGATCAGGTGCACCTGCCGCAGGTTCGGCTGCGTCGGATCCTGCGCCACCCGGGAACGGTGCTTGACCGTCACCCCGCAGTGCACGTCCCCCTCGACACCGAGCCCCGCGAGCAGCGTGATGCTCTCGCGCGTGGGCTTGGTGAACGAGTACACGCCGTTGCTGCTGACCGCAGCCACCTGGGCCATCTGTGCCGTACTCATGAACGTCCCCCCTGCCGCCGTCAGCGGCCGATCTGCTTCCTGGACACACCCCGCAGTCGACGGCGCTGGGAGGAGTCCAGCAGCAGGTAGGCAGCCGCGGGCACTCCGATCAGGACCAGCAACCCCGCCCAGAACCCGACCGTCCAGAACAACACGATGGCTGCCACGACCCCGGCAACCGCGACCTTTCCGCTGGTGGACATCTGCGGACACCTCCTCCTGATCGTCGACTACTACTCCCTCAACGCGCCGCCGCATCCGCGCGTTCCCGAGCTCAGGGACGGCGTGCGCAGTGACCGGTTCCGAAGTGACTGGTTTCACGGCCCAGCTCCAGCCGCCGGACGGTCGCCGTGGGTTACTCTCGGCCGCCCGTACCCAGTGGTCAAATTTGAGGAATACGTGCTGACCGAGATCTCCGGCCTCGTCCACTGCTCCACCGTCTTCCTTCCCTCCGACCCCGCCCGCGGCGGCCGGATCGCCTTCTGGCCGACGACCGACACCCTGACCCACCCCGCCCCCGCTCGCAGCACCGCCCTTGGCACCGTCGAAGAGATCACCGTCGTCACCCCCGACCTGCGCCGGGCCACCGTGACCGCGCTCGTGCTCGCCGTCGACGAGGCCTTGCCGCTGCTCACGCGCGTCAGGGCCCACGCCGCCGGGACCGAAGGCGCGGATGCGGGACCGGACGCGAGAACGGACGCGCAAGCGGAAGCCGAAGCAGGAACAGGAACAGGAACAACAGCAACAGGAGGAGGAGCGGACCGTTCCGCCGCCTTCTGGGGAACCGCCGCGCTCCTCGCCCTGCGCTTCGCCGCCCGCGGACAACTCCTGCCCGGCCTGAGCCCCGCCGGCCACGACGCCTGGCGGATCGGACCGCTCGACGCCGCCGACCTGGCCGAGGTCCGGGAACTGGCGGCCGCGATGCCGCCCGCAGCCCACTGCGTGCCCCTGGACCAGCCCGGCCCGCCCCGGCTGCCCGCCCCCGAGCCCCTGCTGCGCGCCTTCCTCGACGCCGTCGCCGACACCCTGCCCCGCTCCCCCGCCGCCCCCGCCGCCGCCGGCGGGCCCGCCTACGCCGCCCGCCCGCCCCGGCTCCACCCCGAGCTGCGCGACTGGGCCGAGGAGGTGGCCGCCGGACACGACGCCGGCGTACGGATCTCCCTGCGGATCGAGCTCGACCGCGCGCCCGAAGCCGCCCCCGCCTTCCGGGCCGTCCTCCAGATGCACAGCCCCGCCGACGCCGGCCCGGTCGCCGACGCCGTGGACGTCTGGGCCGGATCCGGAGCCGCCGCGGCCGCCTTCGGGCCCCGGGCCCGGATGGGCGCCCTGCGGGCCCTGCGCCGCGCCGCCCGGCTCTGGCCGCCGCTCGCCCCGCTGCTCGGCGCGGCGGTCCCCGACTCCGTCGAACTCGCCGACGAAGAGGTCTCGGAGCTGCTCGGGGAGGCCGCCGTCGCCCTGGCCGCCGACGGGGTACAGGTGCACTGGCCGCGCGAGTTCGCCCGTACCCTCAGCACCCGCGCCGTCGTGCGCTCCCCCGGCTCCCGCCTCCCCGACTCCGGCCCGTCCGGCCTGCTCTCGCCCGGCGCCCTGCTCTCCTTCAGCTGGCGCTACGCCCTCGGCGGCCAGGACGACCTCACCCGCGCCGAGCTGGACCACCTCGCCGAGGCCGGCCGCCCCCTGGTCCGGCTGCGCGACCAGTGGGTCCTGATCGACCCGGCCGAGGTCCGCCGGGCCCGCGCGCGACAGGACCGCGAGGTCCCGGCCGTCGACGCGCTGGCCGCCGTACTCACCGGGTCGGCGGAGATCGACGGCAAGCGGGTCGATGTGGAGGCCACCGGTCCGCTGGAGCGGCTGCGGGCGCTGCTCGCCTCCGGTCCGGAGCAGGCCGACGGGCCCGGGGCCCCGCCGGGACTCCGGGCCGACCTGCGCGGATACCAGCTGCGCGGCATGCGCTGGCTGGCCCGGATGACCTCGCTCGGCCTCGGCGCCTGCCTCGCCGACGACATGGGCCTCGGCAAGACCGTCACGCTCATCGCGCTCCACCTCCACCGCGCCCAGGACCCCGCCACCGCCGGACCCACGCTGGTGGTGTGCCCCGCCTCGCTGCTGGGCAACTGGCAGCAGGAGATCGAGAAGTTCGCGCCCGGTACTCCCGTACGCCGGTTCCACGGCGCCGGCCGCAGCCTCGCGGGCCTCACCGGCGGCTTCGTCCTCACCACGTACGGCACGATGCGCCTGGACGCGCCCGCACTCGCCGCCGCCCGCTGGGGCATGGTCGTCGCCGACGAGGCCCAGCACGTCAAGAACCCGCACTCCTCCACCGCGAAGGCCCTGCGCACCGTCCCGGCCGCGGCGCGCGTGGCCCTCACCGGCACCCCCGTCGAGAACAACCTCTCCGAGCTCTGGGCCGTCCTCGACTGGACCACGCCCGGGCTGCTCGGCCGTCTCGGCACCTTCCGCACCCGTTACGCGGAACCCGTCGAGAGCGGCCGCGACCCGCAGGCCGCGGCCCGGCTGGCGGCGCTCGTCCGGCCGTTCCTCCTCCGCCGCAAGAAGTCCGACCCGGGCATCGCGCCCGAGCTGCCGCCCAAGACCGAGACCGACCACACCGTCACGCTGAGCCGTGAGCAGGCCGGGCTGTACGAGGCCGTCGTACGCGAGACCCTCGCCGCGATCTCGGAGGCCGGCGGCATGGAGCGGCGCGGCCTGGTGGTCAAGCTGCTGACCTCCCTCAAGCAGATCTGCAACCACCCCGCGCAGTTCCTCAAGGAGTCCGGTGCGCGCGACCCGGGCGCCGGCCCCCGCTCCGGCAAGCTGGAACTGCTGGACGAGCTGCTCGACACGATCCTCGCCGAGGGCGGCTCCGTCCTCGTCTTCACCCAGTACGTGGCGATGGCCAGGATCCTGGAGAAGCACCTCGCCGCACGCGGGATCCCCTCCCAACTGCTGCACGGCGGGACCCCGGTCCCGCGCCGCGAGGAGCTCGTGGCGGGCTTCCAGGCCGGCCGGGTGCCCGTCTTCCTGCTGTCCCTGAAGGCCGCGGGCACGGGGCTGAACCTCACCCGGGCCGGCCACGTCGTCCACTACGACCGCTGGTGGAACCCCGCCGTGGAGGAGCAGGCCACCGACCGGGCCTATCGGATCGGGCAGACCCAGCCCGTCCAGGTCCACCGCCTGATCGCCGAGGGCACGGTCGAGGAGCGCATCGCCCGGCTGCTGGAACGCAAGCGGGCGCTCGCCGACGCCGTCCTGGCGGGCGGCGAGGCCGCGTTGACCGAACTGACCGATGCCGAGCTGGCGGAGCTCGTGGCGCTGCGCCCGACCCTGGGGAGTGACGGATGAGCAACGGCGAGCACCGGCAGGAGAGGACCTTCCCCGCGCTCCCGCCCGCCCCCGGACGCGGTTTCGCGAGCACCTGGTGGGGCCACGCCTGGCTGCGTGCGCTGGAGGACAGCGCGCTCGACGGGGAGCAGGTCAGGCAGGGCCGCCGGTACGCGCGCGCGGGCGCGGTGGGCGCCGTGTCGGTGCGTCCTGGCGGGCTCACCGCGGTGGTGCGCGACCGGGACGGCACGGCGCACCGTACGGACGTGCTGGTGCAGGAGTTCACGGAGGCCCAGTGGGACCGGCTGCTGGGGCTGGCGGCCGCGGAGTCCGGGTACATCGCGGCGCTGCTGGACCGGGAGGTGCCGCCGGAACTGGCCGAGGACGCGGCGGCGGCCGGGGTGGAGCTGCTGCCGGGCATCGGCGACCTGGACCCGCGCTGCGACTGCGGCGAGTGGGACCACTGTCCGCACACCGCCGCGCTCTGCTACCAGGTGGCTCGGCTGCTGGACCAGGACGCCTTCGTGCTGCTGCTCCTGCGCGGGCGGGGCGAGCGGGAACTGGTGGACGAGCTGGAGGAGCGCAGTACGGCGGAAGCCTCCGCTCCGCAGGAGGCCGCACCGGAGGGGGTCGCGGCGGCGGAGGTGTACGCGGCGTGGGAGGCGACGGCGACGCGCCCGGCGCAGCCCCGGTTGCCCGCGCTGCCGGACGCGCCCGGCCAGCCGCCGGCGCTGGACACCGAGGCCGAGCCGGAACTGGACGTGGACGCGGTGGAGTTCCTGGCGCAGGCGGCCGCGGCCGAGGCGTACCGGCTGCTCGCCCGGGCCCTGGCTCCGGGCCACGCCGAGCGCACCCTTCCGCCCCCGCCCACTGCTGCCGAGGACGCCGTACGGCTCACGGCGGAGGCCGAGGACTTCCGGGTCCGCTCCCGCCTGGCGGCGGCTACCGGAAGGAACCGGGCCGAGATGGAACTGGCCGTACTGGCCTGGGGCTTCGGCGGGACCGGGGCCCTCGCGGCGCTGGAGGACGACTGGACTCCGGACCGGGCCACACTGGCCGTTGCCCGGGCGGCGCTCGCCGCGGCCTGGGCGGACGGGGCCTCGCCGGAGCTCCGCCGGGTCCGCGCCCGCTGGACGGAGGCGGGCGCCGACCGCCAGCTCCGGCTCGGCCGGGAGGGGCGCTGGTGGCCGTACCGCCGCGAGGCCGGCCGGTGGATCCCGGCGGGCCCGTCGGCCCCGGACCCGGCGTCGGCGCTGACCGCGCTGGACCCGGTGTAGGGCGTCTCCTCCGGATCCCGCCGGGCCGGCGGCTGCGGGTGCCCGACTCCATCCCGCCGGGCCCGCGCTGCGGGCGGCCGCCGCCGCTTCGGCGCCACTCCCCGGCCCGCGGCCGCGTGCGGCCGGGGGCGCCGGTCGGCGTACCCAGCGGCAGACCCGTCGGCGTACCGGCCACGGCGCTGGCCGACGCACGGCTTGTCGGGGCCCCGGACCGGGACGACGATGGGGGCGCCGTGCGCGACCTGGGCAGCGCGGCACCACGGGAGGGCGACATGGACGATCCTGCGGTGGCGCTGCCGGGCGGCGCGGATCCCGCCGCGCGCACGCGCGAACTGCGCCGGGCCCACGCCGTGTTCACCCGGGACGGGCGGGTCGAGTCCCCTGTCCGGGCGGTCATCGCGAGGTCCTGGCGGCGGTGCGCCCGGGCCAGGGTCAGCCCGGAGTGCGCCCCGCGGGTGGAGCTGGCGGAGGCGCAGCTGCGGGGGTACCGGGAGGAGCACCCGCTGGCCCGGGTGATGCCGCTGTTCCGGGACCTCGTCGGGGCCTTCGCCGCGCAGGGGGCGCACCTGTTGGCGGTGTGCGACGCGCGGGGCAGCCTGCTCTGGGTGGAGGGCGAACCGGGCACGCTGCGGCGGGCGGAGCGGCTCGGCTTCGTGCCGGGGGCGCACTGGGCGGAGACGGCGATGGGCACCAACGCGCCCGGCACGGCGGTCGCGGTGGGCGAACCCGTGCAGGTCTTCGGAGCCGAGCACTTCAGCCGCCGGGTGCACCCGTGGACCTGTGCGGCGGCGCCGGTGCGCGATCCCCGGACGGGGCGGCTGCTGGGCGCGGTGGACATCACCGGCGGCGACGGCCTCGCCCACCCGCACTCCCTGGCCTTCGTCCAGGCGGTGGCCCGGGCGGCGGAAGCCCAGCTGGCCCTGCTCGACCCGGCCCCCGGCCCGGTCCCGGCCCCGGTCCCGGCCCCCGCCCCCGCCCCGCCGACCGCGCCGCCGGCGTCCGCGACGGCGCCGCGGGACACGCTCGCCGCCCTCGGCCAGGACGAGGCACTGCTGGTCGGCGGCGGCCGGGTGACCCGGCTGGGCCGGCGGCACAGCGAGATCATGGCGCTGCTCGCGCACCATCCGCAGGGATTGTCGGGCGAGGAGCTCGCGATCGACCTGTACGAGGACGAGTCGGTGTCACCGGTCACCCTGCGCGCCGAAGTGTCACGGCTGCGCGGGCTGTTGGGTCCCCGGGCTCCGCTCTCGCGCCCGTACCGTACGGCCGGTCCGCTGGAGGCGGACTTCACCGTCCTCACCCGGCAACTGGCTTCGGGCGCCGTCTCCGCGGCCCTCGCCCACTACCCGGGCCCGCTGCTGCCCGGCTCCACCGCGCCCGGCATCGTCCGGCTGCGCCAACGGATCGAGGACCAGGCGCGGGCGGCCGTGATCGCCCGGGCGGACGCCGGGCTGCTGACCGACTGGGTGTGCAGCCCGTGGGGCGCGGACGACCCGGAGGCGTGGAGCGCCCTGGCGGCGGCGCTGCCGCAGGAGGCCCGCTCGGCCGCGCTGGCCCGCGTACACGCCCTGGACCGCGAACTGGGCGCCCCGCGAGGCGACTCGGCGCGGCGGCCGGGCGCCCCGCGGCGGCGTGCAACGTATCCGCAACCTGTCCGCTCCTAACCTCCTGCCGAGCGCCGTCCGGCAGTGGCCGGCGCCCGGCAAGGGGAGGACACCATGGCCCGTTACGCTGCGCCCGGTACCGAGGGGGCGCTCATGTCGTACGCGTCCCGCTACGACCACTTCATCGGCGGCGAGTACGCCCCGCCCGCCCGCGGCCAGTACTTTGCCAACCCTTCCCCGGTCAACGGCCAGACCTTCACCGAGGTCGCGCGCGGCAGCGCCGAGGACGTCGAGAGGGCCCTGGACGCGGCCCACGCCGCCGCCCCCGCCTGGGGCCGGACCTCCGTCGCCGAGCGGTCGGGCATCCTGCTGCGCATCGCGGACCGGATGGAGCAGAACCTGGAGGCCCTCGCGGTCGCGGAGACCTGGGAGAACGGCAAGCCGGTACGGGAGACCCTGGCGGCGGACCTGCCGCTGGCCATCGACCAGTTCCGCTACTTCGCGGGCGCGCTGCGCGCCCAGGAGGGTGCGCTCAGCCAGATCGACGACGACACCGTCGCCTACCACTTCCACGAACCGCTGGGCGTGGTCGGCCAGATCATCCCGTGGAACTTCCCGATCCTGATGGCGGTGTGGAAGCTGGCCCCCGCGCTGGCGGCCGGGAACACGGTCGTCCTGAAGCCGGCCGAGCAGACCCCGGCCTCGGTGCACTACTGGATGAGCCTGGTGGCCGACCTGCTGCCGCCGGGCGTGGTGAACATCGTCAACGGCTTCGGGGAGGAGGCCGGCAAGCCGCTGGCCTCCAGCCCGCGCGTGGCGAAGATCGCCTTCACCGGGGAGACCGCCACGGGCCGCCTGATCATGCAGTACGCGGCCGAGCACCTGAAGCCGGTCACCCTGGAACTGGGTGGCAAGAGCCCGAACCTGTTCTTCGACGACATCTGGTCGACCGACGACGACCTGCGTGACAAGGCCCTGGAAGGCTTCACCATGTTCGCCCTCAACCAGGGCGAGGTGTGCACGAGCCCGTCGCGCGCCCTGATCGAGCGGGGCCGCTACGGGGACTTCCTGGACGCGGCGGTGGCGCGCACCGAGCTGATCGTGCCGGGGCATCCGCTGGACACGGACACGATGATCGGCGCCCAGGCCTCCGAGGAGCAGCTGCGCAAGGTCCTGTCGTACGTGGAGATCGGCCAGCGGGAGGGCGCGAAGGTGCTCACGGGCGGCCGTCGCCAGGAGCTCGAGGGCGAACTGGCGGGCGGCTTCTACGTCCAGCCCACCATCTTCGAGGGTGACAACCGCATGCGGATCTTCCAGGAGGAGATCTTCGGCCCGGTGGTGTCCGTGACCGCGTTCGAGGACTTCGAGGACGCGGTCCGCATCGCGAACGACACGGCGTACGGCCTGGGCGCCGGCGTCTGGACCCGCGACATCAACACGGCGTACCGCGCGGGCCGCGCGATCCAGGCGGGCCGCGTCTGGACGAACTGCTACCACGCCTACCCGGCGCACGCCGCCTTCGGCGGCTACAAGCAGTCGGGCATCGGCCGCGAAACCCACAAGATGATGCTGGAGCACTACCAGCAGACCAAGAATCTGCTCGTGTCGTACTCGCCGAAGAAGCTCGGCTTCTTCTAGAGGGACGGCAGGACGCTGATGTTCCTGGACACCGAGGCAGGCGTGGACCAGCGCAAGGCCGTCGAGGCCCGCAAGACGACGGAGCGCCGCATAACCGCCAGGTGCGCAGGGGTCGCTGACACCGCTCGGCACTGCCGGTGAGCGGCAGGCACACCTGGACTCCACCAGAGAGTCCCGCACCCGGTTCTCCGCCGGGACCGGGTGCGGCTCACCTTCGTTCAGTCGCAGCAGTCGCAGCAGCACTTGCACGGGTTGCAGCAGCCACCGCCACCGGAGCAGCCGTCACCCGAGCCACCACCGGAGCCACCGGAGCCACCGGAGCCACGACCGCCGCCCGAACCGCCAGAGAAGCCACCCGAGTTGCCTCCGCCATGGCCGCCGAACCAGCCGTCACCCCCTGAACCATCCCTGCCGGAACCATCCCGGCTCGAACTGCCGTTGCGGTTGCCGTCGCCGAACTGCCAGGGTTCTCCGTCATCGACGTTGCAGCGGCAGCAGTTGAAGCACAACCTGCAATCGGCGCACAACTGGCGCCACTCGCGACACCGCTGACACTGCCCCTCCGGCGGCCGGCCCGACGCCATCGACCCGCCCTCGGGGGCCGCGCCCGCAAGCGCCCCGACGCCGCAGGCCGTGCCGGTACCGGTCCCCGAGGGCGCTTCCGTCGCCGTAGGGCGTTCCAGCCAGGGCAGCACGCGCAGGCCCCGCGCCCGGGGGCGGTGCTGATGGCGACGATGCCCAGGCTCGAAGACGCGATCGACGGCACGCTCCAACTCGCCACCCAGAAGTGCCCGTACCAGCCGTCCGTCGACGAACATGGCGTCGGACAGGGCGAGTCGGATTCCATGGACGGCGTCGTCGCAGAGTCGGCGCACCTCGGCGAGGTCCGCGCCGGTCACGGTGATCGGGTTCCACGCACCTGATGCCTCGTCTGCGGCCAGGTCCTCCACCGCGTCCAGCAGATGCGCCAGCCGACCGAACAGACGGCCGGCTTCCGCCAGCGGTTCGACGTTGCCCGGGCGATCCGTGAGCACCGCGGTGTACGCGAAGGCGGCTGCGGTCGCCGTCTCCGTGGGCTCCGTGACCGTCAGCAGCGAGCCACCGGGGCCGGTGGACCGCTCGACCTCCGGCTGGCGCTCGACCGCCCCGATGAGCACGGCGGTGTCGAAGCCGAGTCGTTCGCCGCCTGCGGCGCCCGCACGGTCCCAGCCGTGGGCGATCCGGCGGGCCGCCAGCGCCACCGGGCGGCGCCCCACCAGGCCGTCGCCGTCGGCCACATGGTCACGTATCTTCGCCGCGGCCAGCACCAGCGACACCGTCGCCGCCAGCCGCGCACCCTCACCCTGCGCCACGTCCGCCGACCGCATCCCGCGCAGCGGGCACGGACCGGCACCCCGCCGCCAGTCCCCGGTACGCTCCGACTGCGCCTCGGTCAGCACCGAGACGATCAGGCCATCGTAGTTCGTGGCCACCCTCGCGAACTGTCCGTACTCGCTGCGCAAAGCGAGGCACAGCCCACACAGATGCGCCATCCACTCGGTACGCAAGCCCTCGCCCAGGCGATGACGGCATGGCCTGATGATTCCGAACACCGAAGTTCTCCCCCGTAGGAACAGCTACCCGGACGCATCCAATCGGACGGATCACGGACGCAAGACTGCACATGAGCCACGGCGGCGTGACGTCAACCGCACGTGACATCAACACGCGGCCGACATCCTAGATGGTTCCTTCCGAGGGGTGTCTGCGGAGACGAGTACGACAGTGTCCGAGGTCGTTGCGCGACGAACAACCAGGACGCCCGCGCAACAGCCTTCCCGAACATCGTCGGCCCCGCGCGTCTGCTGATGCCGACGATGCAGCCCCCGTACCCCCGGTCGATCATCCGGCAGGCAGCCTCCGCCCGCAGTGCGGGGCCGGCGTCGGGCAGGACGCGTCCCTCACCGGCTACCGCCGGTGAGGGACACTCCGTGGGGTTTGATGTACTTCAGTCGATCAGCGTTCTCGGTGGCGTGACCGTCTACTGCATGGAGTGACCGTGCGCCCGGCTGGTCCGTACTAGGGATTCCGGCGGAGAGTAAAGAGGCTGCGATGAGTGAACTGACGAAGCCCGAGATCGAACTTCCCGAGGGTGATGCTCCCCAGGAGCTGACGATCCGCGACCTCGTCGTCGGGGACGGGCCCGAGGCGAAGCCGGGCAGGGTTGTGCGGGTTCACTACGTCGGGGTCACCTTCGAGTCCGGAGTGGAGTTCGACGCCTCCTGGGACCGGGGCCAGCCGTTCAAGTTCGCCGTGGGTGGTGGCAGGGTCATCAAGGGCTGGGACCGGGGACTCAGGGGGATGAAGGTCGGCGGTCGGCGCGAGATCATCGTTCCCCCGCGCCTCGGCTACGGCAACCAGTCCCCCTCGCCGTTGATCCCGGCGGGCTCCACGCTCGTCTTCGTGGTGGACCTGCTCTCCGTGGTCTGAGGAGGGCGTGATTCGCTCCCAGGCCGCCCCGATGACGGGGGCCACGGCTGGGGTGTCAGTCCGCTGAAGTATCCTTCCCGCCACCGCACACCGCCTGGGAGGATCAAGAGAATTGACTGGCCTGTCTGCTTTCCCGCTGCCGTTTCACGCATCCCGTTCCCTGGCATTCGCGACACCCCGAACGCTGCGGGAACTTGAGATGATGCAGTGCAGCTCACACATACGGGCGAAGGCGGGGTGGTTCGACAAGATGAACGATGCCGACATCGTCGCCCGGTGGACGCAGGAAGCGGTCGCCCAGGGCCTCACCGAAGCGCAGGTTCGTTACGTGCTCGCCGAACTCGAGCATTACGCCGCGCTGCGGGACGGACGAAACGGCGTCGAGGTGTCCGCCGTCGACGGGGTATGGCAGTCGGACACACTGGTCGACGACAAGCTCAGATCCCGGCTGCACGAGGCGGTTCAGGTTCTGGAACAGGTGCCCGAAGCAGAACAGGACTGGCATCCCGGATCCGACGGCCAGGTACTGGATCTGGTCCATCCCTCACTGTTCTGCCTGGTGAGAGAGGTGAGCGGGGCGCCCGAGCGGGCCTGGCAGAATCCGACGGACCGTTACTCGAAGTACGAGTTCTCGGAGAAGTTCCAGTGGCTTCCCACGGATGTCGACGTCAGTGACGACGGCGATGTCTCTTTCCGTTCGTACATCAACAACGTCCACCCCGAGACCCACCGCGAACTTGTCTCCGCCCTGGCGGACTTGTTCGCGCGCATGCGCCCGCTGCTGGAGAACGTGCTCACCGATCTGCGCCACCCCCGGCCGCTGCGGATCGAGGCCGATCCTTACGGGTGGTACGACTCGGAGCCGGAGTATCCGAACAAGTCCTCCTACAGCGACGACGAGGCCTACGCGGAAGCCCGACGCGCGTGGGGACAGGCCCACGACGACTGGTGGGAGAACCGCCGCCCGGTCGTCCCGGACGCCCCGGCCTTCACCCCGCCCGAGTTGCCCGATGCATCCGCGCGAGTCGACCTGCGCGGTCGCCGTCTCCAGGTCATCGTCAAGCTCGCCACCATTCACCTCACCCCGGACAAGCCCGAGTACCCCGGTGGTTCCTGGCACGTCGAGGGGATGATGAACGAGCGGATCGTCTCCACCGGCATCTACTACTGGGACAGCGAGAACATCACCGAAAGCCGGCTGAGTTTCCGGGCGGCACTCGACGACCCGAACTACGAACAGAACGACGACGACGGTCTGCGTGAGGTCTACGGCCTGGAGGACGAGGACGCACTGAACCAGATACTGGGATCGGCGTCGACCCCAGCGGGCCGCTGCCTGGCGTTCCCGAACATCCTGCAACACCGCGTCGGCTCGTTCCGCCTCACGGACACCACCCGCCCGGGACATCGCAAGATTCTCGCGTTCTTCCTGGTCGACCCGTCGGAAAGGATCGTCTCGACATCCGACGTACCACCGCAACAACCATGGTCCGACACCTCGACCATGACGCTCGAACAGGCGAAGAACTACCGCGAACAACTCATGCAGGAACGCAAGTTCTTCGTCGACGAACACAACGAGCAGCTCTACGAACGAGAATTTTCCCTCTGCGAGCACTGAACCCGTTCATCCGGAACACGTGCAGGTCAGGGCGGTGTGCGGTCGGCCCGGACGATGGCGCGGATCCCCTGACAGGCCTGGTCCGGGGCCGGAGGATCTGCTGCCGGTGCCCGGCAATGGGCCGGAGTGCGGAGTCCGTAGGGTGGGCCCATGTCTGCCACGTTGAGTTCCACGAAAGCCGCCGCCGCTCTGCGCACGGCGGCTCGCGTGTCCGCCGAGTCGTTGTTGGTCCTGCTGATAGCCGGGGTGGCCCTGTGGATCATGGGTCGTATGTGGTCGGTCGTCTGGCCGCTCGTCGTCGGGCTGTTCCTCACGACCCTGACCTGGCCGCCGGCTCGTTTCCTGCGGCGGCACGGCTGGCCTCCCGCGTTGGCGGCAGGGGTCGTCACCGTCTCGTTCATGCTGGTCGTCGCCGGCATCGTCGCGCTCATCGCGGTGCCCGTCGCATCCCAGTCCGGGGAGCTTTCCAAGGGCGTGGTCGAGGGAATCCAGCGCTTGCGTGAGTGGGCGGCCGGGCCGCCGCTGAACATCGGCGACGACGAGATCTCCGGCGCCTTCGACACGGCGATGGCCCGCGTCCAGAACAGCATCGGCAGCATGGTCACCGCGGTCGCGACCGGCGTGGGCACGGTGTTCAACGGCGTGATCACGGCCGTCCTCGCCCTCTTCCTGATGTTCTTCTTCCTGAAGGACGGCCCCCGGTTCGTGCCGTGGCTCACCCGCCAGCTCCCCGGGCGACTCGCCGTCGACGTCCCGATCGTGGCGGAGCGGAGCTGGGACACCCTGGGAACGTTCGTGCGCAGCCAGGCCCTCGTCGGTCTCCTCGACGCCGTGTTCATCGGCCTGGGTCTGTGGATCCTCGACGTCCCCCTGGTCCTTCCCCTCGCAGTGCTGACCTTCGTCTCGGCGTTCGTGCCGATCGTGGGCGCCCTGTTCGCCGGCTTGGTCGCGGTTCTCATCGCGCTCGTGTCGAACGGCGTCACGGACGCGCTGATCGTTCTGGCGATCATCGTCGTGGTCCAGCAGTTGGAGGGAAACGTGTTCCAGCCCATGATCCAGAGTCGCGGACTCGGCCTGCACGCCGCCGTCGTCCTGCTGGCGGTGACGCTCGGCGGCAGCCTGGCCGGCATCGTGGGCAGTCTGCTCGCCGTCCCGTTGGCCGCGCTCATCGCGGTGTTCTGGAACTACCTGCGTGAGCAGCTCCGTGACGAAAGGCCGGAACCGGAGCCCGCCGAGGCCCACACCCCCGTCCCCGTCACGTCGTGACCCGACGGCGGGCCACCCGCCGGTCCCGCTGTGCGGGCCCGAAGGCGGGTGGCCTCTGGTCGTCCCCGGCGGGGCCGACACCGCCGTTCGCCGTGTGCTACCGGACGAACCACGGGGCCGCAGTCGAAGCCTGCGCCCTTCGTCCGGCGAGCACCGGGCCGATCGTCCAGGGCGTCAGGCGGGCGTGTGGGCGTCTTTGTTCGTCGTGGTGCCGTCCTCGTCCTGGGCCTCCGACGCAGCGGGCTGTTGCGGAGCGGGCGGGGTGCGGACCAGTAGCGCGACCAGCACGGCCACGGCCGCGAGTACGGCGCCGACGCCGAATCCCCAGCGGATGCCCGTGGCCAGGGCGCCGGTGGCGTCGGCGCCGTCGGCCGCCGCCGACGCGGCGCGGCCCGACATGACACTGATCACCAAGGCGGTGCCCGCGGCGGCCGCGACCTGTTGCAGCGAGCCCAGGATGGCGGAGCCGTGGGGGTAGAGGTGCGGCGGCAGTACGGAAAGGCCGGAGGTGAAGACGGGGGTGAAGACGAACGCCATGCCGGTACTCAGTGCCACGTGGAGGACGAGCACCAGCCACGGCGAGGTCTCCTCGCCCGTGAGGGCGAACAGCCCGAGGCAAACCGCCGTGAGGACGGCTCCGGGTACGACCAGGCGTGGTGCGCCGAGTCGGTCGTAGAGCTTGCCGACCTGCGGGCCGAGCAGGCCCATGGTCAGGCCGCCGGGGATGAGGAGCAGCCCGGTCTGCAGCGAGGTCAGGCCGCACACCTCCTGCAGGTAGATCGGCAGCACGATGAACGCACCCATGAGCGCCATGAAGGACAGGCACATCAGGCCCAGCGCCACGGAGAAGTGCCGGAATGTCAGGGTGCGCAGGTCCAGCAGCGGGGTGGAGGAGCGCTGCAGGGCCAGTTGTCGCCATACGAACAGGCCTACGAGCACGGCGCCGGCCAGGGTGGTGGCCTCCGGGGGCACGGGGGCCTGGGCCGCGTTCTCGGCACCGAGCCCGCTCAGGCCGTAGACCAGGGCGCCGAAGCCCACTGCCGCCAGGGGAATGGACATCCAGTCGATGGGGGCGGCCTTCGGCTCGCCGACGTTGACCAGTTTGCGCCGGCCGAATATGGCCATGGCTCCGGCGATGGGCAGCACGGCCAGGAACAGCAGGCGCCATGTCCCCAGCTGCAGCAGCACGCCGGAGACCGCGGGCCCGAGGGCGGGTGCGACGGAGATGACGAGGGTGATGTTGCCCATGACCCGGCCGCGGTCCTGCGGGGGTACGAGGGTCATCAGCGTCGTCATGAGCAGCGGCACCATGACGGCGGTGCCGCCGGCCTGGATGACCCGGGCGACCAGCAGCACGGGGAAGGCGGGTGCGGCCGCGGCCAGGGCCGTTCCGGCGAGGAACAGTGCCATGGCCAGGCTGAAGGCGGTTCGGGTCGTCACGCGCTGGAGGAACCACCCCGTCACCGGGATGACGACAGCCATGGTGAGCATGAAGGCCGTGGACAGCCACCCTGCGGCGGCTGCGGTGACGTCGAACTCGCGCATGAGCCGCGGGATCGCGTTGACCATGATCGTCTCGTTGAGGAGGACGACGAACGTGGACAGCACGAGAATCCGCAGCACGGCGGTGACGCGGGCGGGCGAGGGGGTGGGGGTTTCGTGTGGTGCGGGCATGGTGCCTTCCGTCATGTGAGTGTCCTCCGCGCGTAGCGGTCACACTGACAGACTGCGGCGCCGGGAAGAACTCATCGGTATTCCCCGATCCTGTCGGTGCCGCCGCCGAAGCTCAAACCATTTTGCCGAACCGGAACGGCCAGGACGTGCCCTCTGAAGCAGGCCGGCGCCGAGATCTACGCCGCCGGTCGGCCGGGCCCGCCGAGGTCGCGATGGGCCGTGATCAGCTCGGTGGCCGGGGGAGATCCTGATTGACGAGCGGGTCCTCGTCTGCCGCGACGCGAAAGAGCCAGGCCAGGTCGAGGGCGGATCGCCTCAGCATGCGGTCGTTGAAGTCCGCGTACTCCTGCTTCGCCGGGTCCAGGCGCCCTCCCCAGGGGTCTCCCCAGCCCTTGTCGTCGAACTTCTTGTTGGTGAACTCGAAGAACGCGCGGGCGCCTCCGCCGAGCGGGAGATGGATCGCCAGCCCCGGTTTCCTCAGCGCGGAGATCGGGTGGACGCGGCTGATGATCTGCCGGTTGTGATGGTCGGTGTCGCCGGTCCACACCCGGAAGCGGGCGTCGGGGGTGAGTTCGGGATCGTTCTCGTCACCGTCTTCGATCCGCCAGGTGCCGATGAGGGTATGGTCACGCTCCCAGCCGCCGTACTGGGGTGAGACCCAGGAGCCGATCGTTACGTACCACTCCAGCCCGCGGTCCGGTACCACCGTGGTGGTGAGGGTGTGCCTGACCGGCTTGGACTCGTCGCTGTTGTCGAGGCCCTGCAGGACGAACGTCGTCGCCCCGAACAGCTTGTGGGATTCCCAGACGCGCTTGCCGGTGACGTCGACGCCGGCCGGGTGGGCGGCGGACAGATCCGGTACCCGATGTTCGGGCCCTCCCACACCAGCCGGGCCGGTTTGCCGTACGACGGCTGGATCGGCTCCGGCCGGAAGTGCCGTGGCGTGTCCGGTTCCGGCGGGGAGGTCTCCTGTTTCCGGACGGTGAGCGTCGTTTCCGCCATCTGCGGCCCGGTGTCGACCGTCAGGTCCTCGATGATGCCGATCTCGGCCTGCGATGTCCTGGCCGGAGGGCGGGAGACCGTCGAAGGCGGTCTTGAGCGTCTGCTCGGGGGCGGCTGCCCAGGCGGCCCGGGTGGTGAGGGAGTTGGTGACGGTGCCCGCGCCGCCGAGTCCGGCCTGTACGA
Source organism: Streptomyces sp. NPDC048255 (assembly GCF_040652415.1). Classification (NCBI taxonomy): domain Bacteria; kingdom Bacillati; phylum Actinomycetota; class Actinomycetes; order Kitasatosporales; family Streptomycetaceae; genus Streptomyces; species Streptomyces sp. NPDC048255. The sequence goes on along the minus strand of NZ_JBEZMA010000015.1, from coordinate 26,578 downwards.
ATCCGGTGCGGTCGAGGGCGAGGGACAGGGCGCGGCGGACGCGGACGTCGCCGAGCGGCCCCTGCATGTCGGTGATGTTGACGTTGACCGTGCTCAGGCCCTCGCCGAAGTAGAGGGTGCCGGTGCCGCCGGCACGCAGGCGGGCGTAGCTCTCGGTGGGGATGAGGTAGCCGCCGTCGACCTCGCCGCTGAGCATGGCGTTGGTGCGGGCTGAGGGGTCGGTCAGGACGCGGAAGACGGCCTTCTTGGACTTGGGCCCGGTCCCCCAGTAGCCGTCGAAGCGGTCCAGTTCGATGGACTGGCCCTTGTTCCAGGTGCCGAGTCGGAAGGGGCCGGTGCAGGCGAGGCCGCCGGTGGTGCCGTAGTCCTCGCCCGCTGCCTCGACGCCCTCCTTGGAGGCGACCACGCCGGCGGCGGTGGCCATGTACTGCGGGAACTGGGAGTCGGGCTTCTTGAGCTTGACGGTGACCTGGAGCGGGCCGGGCTTGGTGACGGCGGTGACGTTCTGGAAGACCTGGGCCCAGGCGGCGGCGTTGTCGGGGTCCATCTGCCGGCCCAGGCTGAAGACGACGTCGTCGGCGGTCATCTCCTTGCCGTCGTGGAAGCGGACGCCGGGGCGGAGGTCGTAGACCCAGGTGGTGGGGTCGGGGTTGGCCGCCTTCCGGGCCAGGCCGGGCTCCGTGGTGAGCGACGGCGTCCAGCGCATCAGGCTCTCGCACACGTTGGACAGGATGGTGTCCTGCGGGTAGTCGAAGGCCATCGTGTAGTCGAGGGTGGGCGGCTCGGCGTAGACGGCCCAGCTGAAGGAGTCGATCTCGCCGCGGGCCGGGGGCGTGGAGGCGGAGAGGCTGACGTCGGTGACCCCGCCGCCGTCGCCCTTGGGCGGGCCCGAGCAGGCCGTGTCTTCGTCGAGCAGGACGGCAAGGCCGTCGGGGTCGACTTCAATTTCAACGGCTGGGGCAACAAGCAGGAGCACAAGAACGACGGGGTGGTCGGCCGCGACCTGCTCCAGAGGTACGGGATCCCCCGGGTCCAGGCCCCCCTCGTCGCCGAGGGCGGTTCCTTCGAGCCCGACGGCGAGGGCACCCTGCTGATCACCGAGAGCTCGATCGTCAACGACAACCGCAACCGGGGCAAGAACCGGGACACGATCGAGGCGGAACTCAAGCAGACCCTGGGCGTCGAGAAGGTGGTCTGGCTGGCCGGCGTACGCGGTGAGGACATCACGGACGCCCACGTGGACAGCCTGGTGCGCTTCGCCGCGCCCGGTGTGGTCCTGCTGGACCGCGCGCACCCCAGCACCCCGGCGGACTCCTGGTCGCGCTACGCCGACCAGGCGAAGTCCGTCCTGTCGAAGACGACGGACGCCCGCGGCCGGCGCTTCGAGGTCATCGACCTTCCGCAGCCCGACCTGAACCGGATCACGGGAGAGGGCGACGACTTCGTGTCGACCTACGCCAACTTCTACATCGCCAACGATGCCGTCTTCATGCCCAGGTTCGGGGACCGCAAGGCCGACGACCGGGCCCGCGCCGTCCTGCAGGAGCACTTCCCCAAGCGGGACGTCGTGCCGGTGGCGATCGACACGAGCCCCTCTGGCGGCGGCATCCACTGCTCGACCCACGACCAGCCCGGCAAGCCCGCCGCCTGACCGCGCACAGCGCCCAGCGCCCAGCGCGCGTCCACCCCCCACCGGCGAAAAGCCCTGCGCCCGGCGTCGTAGTGGCCGTGCGGAAGGAGGCCCGGTCGCGCGTGTCACTCCGGATCGTTCCGGATGCCTTGCCCGACGCTCCCCCCACTACCTTGTCGACGGCGCCCGTCAGACCGACCAGGCCGGAGCCCGGGGAGCAGCGATGCCGACGACCGTCACCACCGACCGCCCGACCGCCACCGTGCTCGGGCATCAGGAGCTCAAGGTGCTCTCCGCGGTCGGCTGCGGCCTGCGGGACGACGAGATCGCCGCCGCCCTCGCCCTCCCCGAGGTCTCCGTGGCCGAACACCTCGCGCGGATCCTCGTGAAGCTCGGTCTGCGCGACCGGGCAGCCGCCATCGTCCACGCCTTCGACTGCGGCCTGGTGGCACCCGGACGCGGCCCCCGCACCCGGTCGGTGAGCCCGGTAGCGCGGACCGCCGCCGGCCGGGCGGCCGGCCCGAAGGTACGGATCTCCGTGCTCGGACCCCTGCAGGCATGGCAGGACGGGCAGCCCCTGAACCTGGGGCACCTGCGCCAGCAAGCCGTACTGGCGGCGCTGGCGCTGTGCGCGGGACGGACCCTCAGCCAGCAGGAACTGCTCGACGACGTATGGGGGATGGAGTCCCCGGTCGCGAACGTGGTGCCGGTGTACATCTACCGATTGCGCAAGACCCTGCGCATCGGGAGCAGTCCGGACTCGGTCATCGAGCACGCCCGGCACGGCTACCGGCTGGTGCCCGGGGCGGTCGACGTGGATGCCGCGCGTATGGAGGAACTGGTCACCGGCATGGGCACGGCCGATCGAGCGGGTGAACCGACCGAGGCGGTCCGCCTGTGTGCCCAGGCGCTGGAACTGTTTCGCGGGGAGCCCCTCGCCGGTCTGCCCGGGCCGCTCGCCGAACTGGAGCGCCTGCGGCTCACTGAGCGCAGGATCGCCATCCTGCAGCGGAAGTTGGAGTGGCAGCTGCGGCTGGGCCAGGACTCGGAGGCAATCGCCGAGCTGTTCGCCCTGTCCGCGGCCAACCCCCTGAACGAACCGGTGGCCGCGATGCTGATGCGGGCTCTGTACCGTAACGGCCGCCAGGCCGACGCGCTGACCGTGTTCGGCCGCGCCCGCCGCAGCCTGGCCGACGAACTGGGCGTTTCTCCCAGTCGGATGCTGCGGCGGACGCACGAGATGATTCTGCGCGGTGACGAAGCCGGCCTCGCTCTCACTCCTCCGGCCGGCCGCTCCACCTGCCCGTGATCACCAGGAGGCGGGATACCAGGCGCCGTTGTACCACTGCTCGTTGGCGCTGTCGTTGTGGTGGTCCATGTTGAAGTCGTGGGGGTAGTTGTTGACGTGGTTGGCCGGGTAGGTCCAAATGCCGGCGGACTCGTCGCAGACGTAGTCCCAGTGGCAGATCGTCTTGACCGGCACGTTGCCGTAGAACCTGTCGGCACCGGCGAGCGGGGCGCCGATGATGCCGCCGAACGGAACGGATCCGCCGTTGGCGCCGGGATTGCCCTGACGCTTGGGGTCCGCGATGAGAACGGCGTTGACGTTGTCGAACGTCTGCCAGTTCTCGGTGACCCAGATGTGCACCACCGCGGCGCCCAGGGAATACCCGCCCATCTTGACGTGCTGGCCCGGGCACGCGGCGCGTTGGTCGCGGACCAGCCGGTTCAGTTCATTGACGCCGGCCCGGGCGCTCGCACCGTTGGGAATCTGCGTGGGATATCCGACGTGCTGCTGAATGTTGCCGCTGAAGCCGTCGTCGTACCACTTGCTTCCCGTGCCACCCACGACGATCGTGTACGTGCCCTCGCACGAAGCCGTCGCCGCTGCTTGCGCCGTGGAGCCCTGTGCCACTGAAAGCCCGGCTGTCAGCAGAAGTCCGGCCAACGCGGCCGTGATCCTCTTTGCTCGCATTTCGATCCTCCTATGTGCTCGGCCTACGTGTGACGACATTGGCAGAGGCCGATGACATCCCGATGAAACGCGTACGGGCACCGATTCCATCGGCATTTCATCGGTGCCTTCTACTGTCGGCCGCTCCGACTACCGGAGTTCACGACGGAAAGGCACACGATGGAAAGAATCGGCTTATACCGGGTGTTCACCAGACTGGCCTTGGTGGCCGCCCTCTGGGCGTTGGTCATGGGGATGACCACCTCGGCCGCCGTCGCCCAACAGGACCCCGTTCCGGGCCCGGGCGACGAACGCTCCGGCGTATCGCGGTACTTCAGCGGCCCGCAGGGGCTGGCCATTCCGACCGTGCCCTGCGATCCGGCCGGCCCGTCGGCCACCGACGGCATCATGGCCGACCAGCTCAACCCGCAGCTGAACGCGGCGATGGCCGGCCATCTGGACGCCTACAAGATGTCCTGCGCCCGGATGGTCACGCAGGCGGTGAAGGACCGCGGGCTCAACCCGAGGGCCGCGACGATCTCCATCGCCACCATCATCGTCGAGACCAGCATGAACAACTACTCCCAGGCCGTCGACCACACCAGCCTCGGTCTGTTCCAGCAGCAGGACTGGTGGGGCACCCGGGAGCAGCGGCTGAACCCGACCTACGCCACCAACGCCTTCCTCGACGCGATGGAGCAGCAGTTCCAGGGCGGCTCCTGGAACAACTACGAGATCGGCCACGTCGCCTGGAACGTCCAGAAGCCGCGCGAGGACCTGCGCTACAAGTACCAGGTCCAGGCCGGCGACGCGGAGCTCATAGCCAACGCGCTGTGGGCCGGTACGGGCGGCGGTCCCAAGCACCCGTACGCCTCGGGTCGGGTGGTCTCCGGGCGGTCCGCCGACGGGCGCCTCGAAGCCTTCGCCGCCGGGGCCGACGGCGTGTACCACGCGTGGCAGACCGAGGTGAACGGCGATTGGTCGCAGTGGCGGTTCGCGGGCGGTCCGCGCAACGCGCAGCTGGCGGTGGCGTCCAACGCGGACGGCCGGCTGGAGCTGTTCGCGCTGTCGGACAGCACCTTCGACCACATGTGGCAGACCGGGCCCAGCGCGGGGTGGTCCGGCTGGGCGAACTTCGGCGGCGGAGGGTACCGAGTGGCGGCGGGCACCAACGCCGACGGCCGCATCGAGGTGTTCGCCTCCAACACCGACGGAGTGTTCCACCGCTGGCAGACCGCGCCCAGTGGCAGTTGGGCCCCCTGGGACGGCACCGGCGGTGGCCCGGCCAACGCGCGTCTCGCCATGGAGAACGCGCCTGACGGTCGACTCGAGGTGTTCGCGCTGTCGGATTCCACGTTCAAGCACCTGTACCAGACCGGCGTCAATGGCGGCTGGTCCGCCTGGGACGACTTCGGCGACGGCGGAAAGGCGGTCGCCGTCAGCTACAACCAGGACGGCAGGCTCGAGGTGTTCGCCTCCAACGCCACCGGTGTGTTCCACCGCTGGCAGACCGGCCCGAGCTCGTGGTCGGCGTGGACGGGAACCGGCGGGATCTCCAACGCCGAGCTGACCACCTCGCGGTCGGTCGACGGCCGGGTCGAGGTGTTCGCGATCAACGCCGACACCGCGAGCCACGCCTGGCAGACCGGCCCGAACGCGTCGTACTCGCAGTGGGAGACCTTCGGCGGCGGTGGCACCGGGATCGGTGCGGGCAACAACGCCGACGGTCGCATCGAAGTGTTCGGTACCAGCCACGCCGGCGTCTATCACCGGTGGCAGAACGGGTTCACCACCTGGTCGGAATGGGCCTGGCTGAACGATTCCGGTCCCGCGGTCAACTGATCGCCGCGATGTGGATCCGCCACCGCGGAGGCCCATCCGGGAACGAGGACCCGGGCGTATGACGTCGGATACGGAACACACCCTGCTGCACAGCAGGGTGTGTTCCGTGTGCTTCGGCGAGACCTGGGACGGTCAGGAGGCGAAGGCCCTTTCCAGCCTGGGAATCAGGTCCCGCAGGTCCTGTTCCCAGCAGCCGCTGTTGTGGCCGCCGTTGCACTGGGTGCCCCAGCCGGAACCGTCACCGTAGTTGACGTAGTAGTAGGGCATGCCCAGGGCGTCCATGCGGGCCTTGACGTTCTTGGCCGCGCCCGAGACCCAGAACTCCATGTCGACGGGCGAGCCGCCGCCGTCGCCCGTGTAGATGGAGACCCCGATTCCGGCGAGCCTGTCCATGTGCTGGGACGGATCGACCTCGTTCCACCGCCAGTCGACGTTGAACACTGGGTAGGGCGACCCGAACAGGGCGTCACTGTCCACACCGGGCTTGTACGGGGAGTCGTTGGGGTCGCAGTAACCGGATGCCGAGGCGCACACCGCGCCCAACGCGTCGGTGACGGACGCGACGACGGCCATCCGCAGGTCCATGGACCTGGCCGACAGGTCGATGTCCCCCGACAGGGACGCGGTCTGGCCGAACAGGTCAGGACGGGCCTGCGCGTAGTGGAAGGCCCCGAACCCGCCCATGGAGATGCCGGCGATGGCCCGGGCCTTCTTGGTGGCGATGGTCCGCAGGTTCGCGTCGATGAACGGAATCACCTGCTTGAGGTGGAAGTTCTCCCAGTTCTGGGCACCGAGCACCGTCTTCTGGTTGAGCCAGTTGGCGTACCAGCTCCGGGCGCCGCCGTCCGGGATGACGGTGATCATCTCGTTCGACATGCTCAGCGCCGGATAGTTCTGCTGGATCGGGTCGTCGGGCGACCCGTGGAGGAAGTACATCACCGGGTAACGCCTGCCCGGATCGTCGTAGTAGCCGCTCGGCAGAATGATCTTGATGTGCTGCTCGCCCGCGACCTCGGGCGTGGTCACCGTCAGGTAGAAGTCGGTGGCGCTTCCTGTCGCCGTGCCGACCTGGGTCAGGCCGAACCCGTTCGCCATCGGTGGCGGTGCGGTGCCGCCCTCAGCGGCCTGTACCGAACCCGCCGGCGCGACCATGGCTACGGCGGCGACCATCCACGCCACCGCCAGTCGCCACCAGTTCGCTCTCCTTGTCACAGCGTTCCCCCTCGTGAGGTTTTCGGCATGCTCAGTCAAGAACCTTGATCTGCAATTCCGGTGAGGCCGCGATCTGTTCCTCGGTGAACCGCTCGGTCACCCACTGGCCTGCCGAGAACAACTTGGTCTGATCGGAGTAGTGCGGCGAGTTCGGGTCGGCCGACTGGGAGTAGGCCATGACGGAGAACGCCTGGGGCGGGCCGTCGGCGGTGAACCGCACCTGCTGGATGAAACTGGAGCCGAAGACGATGTCCAGTTTTCCGTCGACCTGGCCGGGAGTGATCACGTTCAGCACGCCCAGCTGGCTGATCGAGCCGTGGATCGGGATCTGCTCACCACCGCGGGTCACCTTCTGGACGTCCGACAGCGGGGCGTTCAGTGGAATGCCCGCCTTGCGCAGCGCGAGGACGGCCCGGCCGAACGCGTCGCGGACGGCGGAGCTCCCCGCATCGAGCGAGTTGGGCGTGTGCACCGGGTCCTTGGGGTCGAAGGGAACCCGCCACGGCAGTTTCTCGACCCCCTGGTTGCCGAGCAGGAAGGACCAGTAGTTCGCGAACAGCCAGGATCCCCGGCTGGCCGCCGTGTAGTCGTGGTCCTTCCAGGCGGCCAGGACCGGACACGCCTCGCTCACGTTGACCAGGTTGCCGTCCACCAGGATGAGCCCGAAGGGGAGGTTCCGGCACATCGTCACCGTGGCGTCGAGGGCCAGGTCGGCCGCCCTGCTGTTGTCGGCGAACAGCAACTTCCCCATGGTCTCCGGTGTGAAGCCCTTGCCCGGCAGGCCGTCGGTGCCGTTGATCCGGTTCTGCGCGGTCAGGATCAACTCCTGGGTGCGCAGGGAGCGGGGCGCAGCGGTGTCTCCCATCACCCTGGGGAACGCGAGCGGTTCCGCGGGGTTGGCCAGCCAGGGGCTGTCGTTGGCGTTGCCCACGAAGTCGGACCGGATCAGGCGCGGCTGCTTGTGCGGGTCCAGCAGTCCTGGCGCGACCGCGTTCGGGTCATCGGGCCAGTCGCACGCGCTGCGCTTGCCGTCGAAGATGGAGATCGGCGGCACGTTCGGCAGCCGTAGCGACTGGTTGAAGAGCAGCTGCCCGGTCAGGGTGAGGCACGACTGCGCGTGTTCGTCGGTGATGTTCGGGGTGGCCTGGATGTCCGCGTACAGCGCCTTGCCGTTGCGGTCGGAGGCGACGGTGTTGAAGAAGGGGACGCCCTGCGTGGTCTCCAGGGAGTTCACCACGTCGCCGACGTCCTTGGCCTGGTCGAGACGGAACCAGGTGTTCAACGCCCGCAGGTTGTCCATGTTCACGTCGCGTACCGCGTGCGCGCTGACCACCCAGGGCAACGAGACGCCCTGCATCGACGTGGTGACCGGGCCGTAACGGGTGGCCCACAACGTCCTGCTGACCTTGCCGATGGAGCCGTCCGCGTTCAGCACGTCGATGCCGACCTGCTGCGAGGTCATCTTCTCCCAGGCGCCGTCGACCAGGTACATGGTGGGATTCAGCGGATCCACCTGTACGTCGAACAGCCCGAACGGAGCCACCGTGGCGACGGTGTGGCTCCAGGCGACATCGTCGTTGTGCCCGATGTTCACTGCGGGGAATCCGAGCAGGCTGGCCCCGGAGACGTTGAGCTCTCCCGGGATCGTCAGCTGGCTCTGCCACATCCGGTTCTTGCCCTGCCACGGAAAGTGCGGGTTGGCCAGCAGCATGCTGGTGCCGCCCGACACGCCTTGCGAGCCGACCGCCAACGCGTTGCTGCCCATGCTCTGTTGGCGGCTCACCGCCATCGCGTCGCGGATCTCCGTCGCGGTCTTCGCGGGTGAGGACTCCGGGGGCGCGGCGGCCGGCGCCCCCGGGGGTGCGGCGTTCACCTGACCGTCCAGCAGCGCGTCGGCGCTGCCCATGATGATCTCGGCGTGCGCGTGCCGGTAGACGTCGAGTTCCGTGATCGGCCGCACCCAGGCCGCACCGCGGCAGGCCGGGTCGGAGATGTTGTTGACGCCCGTCTCGGCCAAGTACCTGTTGTATCCCTGGACGTAGCCGCGAATGGCCTCTTTGACCTCCGGCTCGGGGCCGTTGGGGGCGGGCTGGTCGAGCAGCCGTTCCACCACCCGGTTGTCCTTGATCCGCTGGAAGTACAGGTCGCTGTTGAGATTGGTGGTGCTGTTCTGGTTCTGGCCGGGGCTCGCCCTGCCGTCGGGTCCCAGGTGGCGGGACCTCTGGGCGTTGACCATCAGATAGGTGTCGGCCAGGGTGCAGATGTTGTCCTTGGCCGCCGCGTATCCGTAGCCCGTTCCCAGCCCCTCCCAGTTCGAGGCGATGATGTGCGGGATTCCGTACTCGGTGTAACGGATCGTCGGCTTGTCCGGTCCCTGTGCGGCGGCGGCCGATCCCGTGGCCGTCGCCCCGGTGGCCGCCATCGTGCTCATCACCGCCACCGCGGCCGTGACCGCCATCGGCAGCCTCGCTCTGAATCTCCTCCGCGCCATCGAGCCGTCCTTCCCGTGGGGTACAGGCCTTCGTCTGAACGCCGCCACGCTAAGGAGGACCGATGAAATCTCGATGATGTCGCGCCGCGCTCCCGCCTGTCAGTCCGTAACCTTCCGGGTTCACCCGGCCCCCGCGCCCTTGCTAGCTTCCAGACCTCCCGTCCCACTGACCCCGAGATCGCCAAGGGGAGGAGCCTCTCGTGCTTCCTGGACTGTCCCGACGCGTCATCAACTGTGTTCTCGCGGCGGCGGCCGCCCTCCTGCCGGCGCTGGTGGCCACGACTCCGGCCGCGGCCCGGACCGTCGATTCCGCCGCCGCGTGCCCGGCCGAAGGTTTCGTGTCCCAGCACTTCCACAGCCGCCACAACGGCGTCGACATCGCCGCCAACGTCGGTACGCCGATCTATGCCGTGGGCGACGGTGTGGTGACCATCTCCGGGTACGTCAGCGACTACGGCCAGTGGATCCGCATCCTGCACCCCGACGGCAGGGTCTCCGAGTACGGGCACATGTCCCGGCGGGACGTCTCCGAAGGCGACCACGTCGTGGCCGGCCAGCAGATCGCCCTGGTGGGCTCCGAGGGGAACTCCTCCGGTCCCCACCTGCATCTGCGGATCTGGGCAGACCAGCCCCCCTCCTACGGCATCGACCCCGAGGCCTACCTCGCGGAGCGCGGCGTGATCCTGCCCTGCAAACCGGGCACCGGTCCACGGCCCAAGCCGTTGGTGTATCCGGCGGAGTCGGGCCGGGTGGTGTCGGCGCGGTCGGCGGACGGGCGCCTGGAGGTCTTCGCCTCCGGTGCCGACGGCGTGCACCACGCCTGGCAGCAGGAAGTGAACGGCAACTGGTCGGCCTGGGAATCGCTCGGCGGACCGGCCGACGCCGAGCTGGCCGTCGCGCCGAACGCGGACGGCCGCCTGGAGATGTTCGCCCTCAACGGGAACACCTTCCAGCACCGCTGGCAACTGTCGCCCTCGGGCGGCTGGTCGAACTGGGAGAGCTTCGGCGGCGGGGGCAAGGACACCGCGGCAGGCGTGAACGCCGACGGCCGCATCGAGGTCTACGCCTCGGGGCCGGCCGGGGTCCTGCACAGGTACCAGACGGCCCCGAACGGCAGCTGGTCCGAGTGGGAAGGCACCGGCGGCGGCCCCACCGACAGCAGGATCGAGATGGAGAAGTCACCGGACGGCCGCCTGGAGGTGTTCGCCCTCAACGGCACCAGCTTCCAACACCAGTACCAGACGGCTCCCAACGGCGGATGGTCCCCGTGGGACACCACCTTCGGTGGCGGCGGCCACGACCTGACCACCGACCACAACGCCGACGGGCGCCTGGAGGTCTTCGCCTCCGGACCGGTGGGCGTGTTCCACAAATACCAGACGGGCCCGGCCAGTTGGTCACAGTGGGAGCCGACCGGCGGCCCCGCCGACTCGCAGCTCACCAGCGAACGCACGCCCGACGGCCGCGTCGAGGTCTTCGCCATGAACGGCAGCACCGCCATGCACACCTGGCAGACCGCCGCCAATGCCCCGTTCAGCGACTGGGCCGCCTTCGGCACCGGAGGCACCGAAGTCACCGCGGCCACCAACGCCGACGGCCGGATCGAGATCTTCGGTGCCAGCAACGCCGGCACCTACCACAAATGGCAGACCGGCTTCTCCACGTGGTCGGAGTGGATCTGGCTGAACGACAAGGCCGGCCCCGCCCTCCCCTGACCCGTCCCGGACCGCCCACCCACCCACCCACACGACCCGTGGCCGGCCGTGCCCCGTAACGGCACTGCCGGCCGCACGGTCCCGCTGGAGAGACTCATGCTTCCGATCAGCAGACGGAACCTGTTACGGGGCGTCGCCGGGGCGGGCACGCTCCCGTTCCTGGGCGCCGGCCGGGCCGTGGCCGCGACCTCTGAGGACGTACCGCCGCCCCGGTGGGTCGGCGCGGGACCCTTCGCGTACGTCTACGATCCGTCCACCTCCGCCGGCCCGCGCTATCTCAACGACCACACAATGATCAAGGCTCAGGGCCGCTGGCACCTGTTCAGCATCGTCGGGGACAGCGCGCCTCGCGGTGAATCCCCGGACAGCACGGCGGAGATCTCCTTCGCCCACGCCTCCGCGCCGAGCCCGCACGGGCCGTGGACCACCCACGCCGACGCGCTCACCGTCGACCCGTCCTATTTCGGCGAGGAACACCTGTGGGCGCCGCACGTCGTCGAGGCGGGCGGCCGGTTCTGGATGTTCTACGCCGCAGGCGGCGAGAGCGGTGCCGCGATCAACCTCGCCACCTCGACCGACCTGTTCACCTGGACCCGCGAGCCGTCCGGCCCGCTGTTCCGGGGGCTCGCGGCGCGTGACCCGATGGTGCTGCGGGTCGGCGGCGAGTGGGTCATGTACTACACCGAACTCTCGGGCGCGGGCGGCCACCATGCCGTGGCCTACCGGCGCTCCGCCGACCTCCTTCACTGGAGCGGTCCGGGCGTCGCCTTCACCGACGCGAGCACGGACGCGACCGTATCGGTCACCGAGTCGCCGTACGTCGTGGAACGGGACGGCTGGTACTACCTGTTCATCGGGCCGCGGGGCGGCTACGAGGGCACCGACGTACTGGCGTCCCGGAACCCCTTCCACTTCGACCTCGCCGGATACGCGGGACATGTGCCGGGTCACGCCGTCGAGGTGATCGCCGACGGGGAGTCCTGGCACGCCAGCGCCGCGGGCTGGTTCCGGCACGGGCTGTACGTGGCGCCCCTGTACTGGCGGGACACGCCACTGCCGTGGCAGAGCCCGGACAACCCGGTGGCCGGGCTCGACCTCGACGGCCGCCTCACGGTGTTCGCGCTCGACGCCGCCGACCGCTCGATGCTGCGGCGCGTCCAGACCGACCCGCACACCGACACCTGGGCGCAGTGGGAGCCCTTCGGGGGGCCGGCCGGTGCGGTTCCCACGCTCGGCCACAACGCCGACGGCAGGCTGGAGGTGTTCTCGCTCGCCCCGGGCGGCGCGAACCTGCACCACAGGGTGCAGCGGCCGGACGGCGGCTGGCACGCCTGGGAGGAATTCGGCGGCCCGGCCGGCGCCGCCCCCGCCGTCGCCCGCAACGCCGACGGCCGGCTGGAGGTCTCCGCCCTGAGTCCCGGCGGTGCCTCCGTCGCGCGGCGACGCCAGGGATCACCCGGATCCCTGGCCTGGGACCCGTGGGAGCCCGGCTTCTGCGGGGCCGCCGGCGCACCTCCGGTGGTCGTGTCGAACGCCGACGGCCGGCTGGAGGTGTTCGTCCTCTCCCCCGGCGGTTCCGGGATCCACCACCGGTGGCAGGAGGCCCCGGACGGCCCCTGGACCGCCGGATGGCACCGGTTCGGCACCGCGGCCGGCGCCGCGCCGCGGGTGGCCAGGGACGGCAGCGGCCGGCTCACCGTCACCGCGATCGGACCGTCGGGCGTGGGGACCTTTGCCCGGCGGCAGGCCGTGCCGAGCGGCGGCTGGGACGGGTGGCTGCCGCTGTTCGGCTGGAGCGCCGCCGCCCCGGCGTCGGCCGCCAACGCCGACGGCCGGCTGGAGGCGTTCTCCCTGACGCCCGGCGGCGCCCGGCTCAGCCACCGCTGGCAGGTCGCACCGGGCGGGAACCCCCATCCCGGCGGGGAATTCGGCGAGCCCGGCCTCCGGCTCGCCGGCACGCCCACGGCCGCGCTCGACGCCACCGGCCGGATGCACGTCTTCGCCGTCACCGCCGAGGGCCGGATGCGGATCCGCGTCCAGGACCGGCCCAGTGGCGGGTGGCGGCCGTGGACGGCCTTCGGCGATCGCACGGTCGCCCCCCTCGTGCCGGGCAGTCCCGCTCTCTGAACGCGGAGTCCGGATCGCGCCAACTGAACAGCGGAAACGGTGCTCCGGTCGGGCTGCGAAACTCCCGAACCGCCGTTCCGCCCCTCGGTACACGGTGACTTTCCCCACTGTGGCGGGCGCGCGACGAGGCATCCGCGCCCCGCACAGCAGGTCAGGTTCCGCGCCCCGGCCTCCGGCACCGGCGGGCCGTCTCCCCTCACCTCGGCCTGAGATGTCCGGCCGAACCGCCCGGCAGGAGCCCGGGGAACGCCCCAAATCGCCGCTCCTGCGGCAGAGTCGTGGTGACCTGGGGGCACGGCGAGGGGCACCCTCGCGGGGCGCGTCGCCGAGCGCCCGCGGAGCACGGCTCCGGGAGCCTCCTCGCCGCCGCCGGCGCCCGCAGCCTGCCCCGCCGGCGGTCCCGACCGAAGTGGCCGAAGTACGCCGGTGAACTCCCCTGAGAGATGAGTATCGTTCCGCTCGTCCGACAAGTGCGACGCGTGGAACAGGGGGAACGGTGAGCGGCGTAGTCGTCCATCTGCCGCGGGGAAGCGGTGGCGCCGACGGCGGCGAACCGTGCGGTGACGCGGTGACGTTACGGCTCGGCCCCGGCGAGGTCGCCCGCTTCGGACGGGGCTCCGCCTCGGTCCCCGTCGAACTGCGCCTCGCCGACGCGGCGATCTCCCGGCTCGCCGGGGAGATCCGCGTGACCGACGACCACTGGCAGCTGACGAACCACAGCACCACCCACAGCTATCTCGTGGAGAATCCGGAGGGAGCGGGGGAATACCTGAGGGTTCCGCCGCGACGGGTCGGGGCGCCCATCCCGTTCGAGTTCGCGCGCGTGGTGCTGCCCACCCGCAGTGACGTCGCCGTCTCCTTCCAGGTGTTCGCGCCCGACCACATCTACCTGGACCCGGAGGCCATGGGCGTCCCCTGGGGGAACCGCACGGTCACCGCGTACTCCCTGGACGAGACGGCCACGTACTTCCTCGTCCTCGTCGCGCTCTGCGAACCGCGCCTGCGCGACCAGTCCCGCGTGGCGGTCCCCACCACTCCCCAGATCGTCGAGCGGCTCAGGTGGCACGTCGGCTGCGGCGCGCTCACCGCGCGGGCGATCAGCTCGCACATCGACTACCTCGCCGAGGAGAAGCTGCGCATCGGCGTCCTGGACACCGGCGAACGCGGCAAGGGCGACCGCCGCAACGGCAAGCGGGAGGAGATCGTCGGGCTCGCGCTGCGGTTCGGGCTCGTACGGGAAGAGCATCTCGCGCTGCTGCCGCCCCTGACCGGGGCCGGCGGGCGGGAGCGGCAGGCGGAGCGATGACACCGCCGCACGGCGGCCCGAGCTGCACCACGGAGTGCGACCGCACGGACCTGCTCCCGTCCGGCTACCAGGTGGGAGGCTGGATGGTCACCGAGCTGATCGGGTCCGGCGGCTGGTCCACGGTCTACGCGGCGCGGCCGGCCGACGGGCACCCGGACCGGACCGGCGGGGCCCCCGCGGGCCGGCCGGGTCAGGGCCCCACCGAGGTCGCGCTCAAGATCATGCCGACCGCCGGGCTCGCGCCGCGCCAGGCGCGCAGGATCGTGGAGTCCGCCCGCCGCGAGGTAGAACTCGGGCGCAGGGCGGGGCATCCACGGCTGATCGGCTTCCTGGAGACCTTCGTTCTCGCCGCACCGGACCGGCCCGCCCTGGACGGCGCGATCGTGCTGGTCATGGAAAGGGCCGCGGGCAGTCTGCGGGAACTCGTCGACGCCGGTGTCCCCGAGGCCGATCGCGGCCGGCTGATCGCAGGGATCTGCGAGGGACTCTCCCATCTCCACCGGTCGGGCTGGGTCCACGCCGATCTCAAGCCGGAGAACATCCTCCTGGGCACGGACGGCTCCGTGAAGCTCTCGGACTTCGGCCTCGCCACCGAGCTGACGGGGACGCACGGGTACGCGCCCCCCATGGGCACCCTGGACTACCTGCCGCCCGAGCGCTGGAGGGCGCCCCTCGGGGAACTCGGCGTGCAGGTCCGGCCGAGTGCCGACATCTGGGCCCTGGGCATCGTCATCCACGAGGTGTTCGCCTCCGGTGGCTCACCGTTCTCCGGCGCCACACCCATGGCGCGGGGCGCCGCGGTCCAGGAGTACGGCGCGGGGCGGGCCCCGCTGCGCATGGACCACGCCCTGCCACCGTTCTGGCGCGCGCTGGCCGCCGACTGCCTCGCCCCGACCCACGCGGCGCGCGCCCCGCACACCGCCGACAGCCTGCTCGCCCGCATCCGCGCGCAGCAGGGGACGCGCGGGACGGGGACGGGACGGCTGCACGTCCGGGCCCGCGCCGCCGTCCTCGCCACCGCGCTCTGCGGGATCGCCGGCGCGAGCCTGTGCTCGGACGCGGTACGGGTGAGCTCGTCCGCAGCTCATGGCCGTGCGGGCGTGACGGCCGGCACGATCCGGGTGTTCAATGCGGAGCGGGTCTGCCGGCAGCGGCCCGACCGGGACCCGCAGTGCAGTCTGGGCCTGGCGATCGATCCCCTGAAGCCGTACGCCGCGGACAACGTCGTACCGACCCGGGTGTGGCACGGCGACGTCCTCGCCGCCGAATGCCAGTGGGCCGACGGGCAGCTCATCATCGACGAGGAGGACCGGCGGTCCACCCGCTGGTTCCGCGTCCATCTCCCGGCCGGCTCCGCGCCCCCCGCGGCGTGGCTCCCCGCCGTGCGCACCAAGGAACGGCCGGCGCTGCCGGGGTGCCCGCACCCCACGGCCGTGCGCTGACGCAGGGCGCCGCCCTGCGCCGTCGTCGCAACGCGCTCGCTCTCTTGTGGTTACTCAGGAACCGTAGGAGAGTGGGCGCTGACATCGAAGAACGCACGTCTCGGCGACTGGGGAACCGTATGGGGACCAAGCAGTTCACGGGCTCGCCCGACGAAGCGGACCTGAGGCGCGCGGACTCCCTCGCGCGGGAGATCTTTTCGGACGTCGCCAACAAGTGGGCGCTCCTGATCATCGAGGCCCTCGGGGAGCACACCCTGCGCTTCGGCGAGCTGCGGAACGCGATCGAGGGCATCAGCCACAAGATGCTCACGCAGAACCTCCGCATGCTGGAGCGCTACGGCCTGGTCGAGCGGACGGTGCATCCCGTCGTGCCGCCACGGGTCGAGTACACCCTCACCGAGCCGGGCCAGGCCCTGCGGGTGACGATCGACGGACTGTGCGACTGGACCCACCGGTACCTCGGTCACATCGAGGCCTCCCGTCACCGCTTCGACGCCTGACGGCCCCGGCGCGGTTCAGTCGAGGACCGCGGTGACCTCGATCTCGACGAGATGCTCGGGTACGTCCAGTGTCGCGACGCCCAGCAGCGTGGCCGGCGGGACCGGGGTGACCCCGAGCTTCGCGGCGGCCCGCGTGATCCCCTCCATCAGCAGGGGCATCTTGTCGGGGGTCCAGTCGACGACGTAGACCGTCAGTTTGGCCACGTCGTCGAACGAGCCTCCGGCCGCGGCCAGGGCCGTGGCGACGTTGAGGTAGCACTGCTCCACCTGCGCGGCGAGGTCGCCCGCACCGACGGTGACCCCGTCGGCGTCCCAGGCGACCTGCCCGGCGACGAAGACCAGCTTCGACCCGGTCGCGACCGACACCTGCCTGTAGGCGTCGACCTGCGGCAGTCCGCCCGGGTTCACCAGAGTGATGGCCATACCGACCGCCTCCTCCATGTCATGCGCGCCCGTCTGGGCGCGGTCTCCTGTGGTTTCTCAGGAACCATAAGAGAGTGACCGCTGACCTGGAAGAACGCACTTTTCGGTGACTGGGGAACCTCATGGTGACCAAGCAGCTCACCGGCTTGAGGACGACCTCTCACGTCCTCCCGTACTCGTCGTGGCGGCGCAGCCAGAAGAGCGCCTCACCGTCCTCGTGGCGTCCCATCGGCGTGCGGTCGAGGAGGCCGTAGTAGGCCATGGCAGGCTCAAGCCCGCGCGCCGTGGTGACGTAGGTCCGGTAGACGGTGCCGTCCGAGAGCACGTAGGAGCTCAGCCCGGGCACCTCGGTGACGTACCCGAGCACGTCGGTGCCGGACAACTCCGCCATATGGCTCTCGATGGGCGGGATTTCGCCCGCGAGGAACGGCCTCAGCTCCTCCTCGGTGTTCAGGAAGCCGAGGTCCCGGTTGAAGTCGGCGCCGACGGTGGAGACCCAGGTGAAGCTCCAGCCCATCCGCTCCCTGTACGCGAGGAGTTCGTCGATCGGCGCCCGCGAGGAGCAGATCAGCGTGACGTCGCGGGCCTTGAGGTGAACCACATTGGGGTCGAGGGTGTCCGCGATCGAGGAGCAGACCGTGCATCCGGCCGTGTACGGCGGGCCGAACATGAAGTGGTAGACGAGCAGTTGCGCACGACCGTCGAAGAGGTCCGCGAGCGACTTGGTCCCGTCCTCGGTCTCGAAGCGGTAGTCCTTCTCGACCGGCACCCAGGGAAGCTCCCGTCGCTTGCGCGCGAGTTCGTCGCTGCGCCGGGTGAGTTGCTTCTCCTCCGCGAGCAGTTCCTCTCGGGCAGCCTCGAACTCCTCCTGTGTGCCGACCTTGTGCTCGGGCATGGCCTTTCCCTCCTCTGTCGGGAGAAGAACACCGCAACGCGGTGGGCGGTCGCCCGCCGCGGCTGCCGGCAGCGCCTGCACCGGCGCACCCGTCCGGCCATATGTCCACCGTACGCGCCCGTACGCGCCGTACGCGCGCGGCGGCGGCCGCGAGGCACCCCCTGTGCCGGCCTCCCGGGTTTTGGGCGTTCCGGTTCTGTGATCTGCTGGAGATGTCGCCGGACCCGCGTCCTTGGGAGGCGTCCCATGCCGCACCTCCGCCTGGCCCCGCCGGCACCCACGCGGCCCGGAGTTGTCCTGCCCGCGCGTGATCTGGCGGTGGCCTGGTTCCTGATGCTGCTGCCGGCCGCGTCGGCTTGGATGCTGACCGTGGGCCGGTCCCGCCACATGGGAACGGAGCCCGGCACCATGGGCCTGGCACTCCCCCTCTTCCTGCTGCTCTGAGTGGCCGGCTCTCGCGGGTGGGCCGGCCGGCGGGCACTGCCGAAGGGCGTGGGTCGGTGTTCAGCCGCGGGCGGCCTGCTTGATCAGGTCACCCGCTGGGTCGCAGCCACGTCGCCTTCCAGCGAGAGCGTGGGGTTCTGCACGATGGCCACGTGGTAGCCGTCGGCCTTGAGGGCGTGCACCGCCCGGGAGTTGGCGTCCCGCGTCGCCCCCGCTCGGCGCTGCGTGCAGGATGGACCCCGCGCATCCGCGGACGCTGCGGGCGACCGGGCGCGACCAGCACCGGACCGGCGGTACGGAGGCCGGGGAGCGGCTACTCCCAGTCGTCCCAGGGCGGGTCCAGCTCGTCCAGGTCGAAGGGTGGCTCGTCGGCGGACGAGGCCGCGGGGTACGCCGGGGGCGCCGCCGCCGGGACGGGCTGCGCCTGGGGCACCACGGCCGGGGCGGGCTGCGCCGGGGCCGGCTCGGCAGGGTCGGCCGGCTCGGCAGGGTCGGCGGGCTTGCATTCCGCCAGGGTGTCGAGGACGCCCTGCCCGTACTTGGTGAGCTTGGCCTCGCCGACTCCGCCGATCGTGGCCAGCTCCTCCACCGTCGCGGGGAGGCGTGTCGCGATCTCCCGCAGCGTCGCGTCGTGGAAGACGACGTACGCCGGTACGCCCTGCTCGCGCGCCGTCGCGGCCCGCCAGGAGCGCAGGGCCAGGAAGACCGGCTCGGCCTCGGCCGGCAGGTCGACCGGGACCCGGGCGCCCTTCCCGGAACGCGAACCGGACTCCTTCCGGGCCGGGGCGGCGGGCGCCTTCTCCTTGCGCATCGAGAGGCTGCGGCGCCCGCCCAGCACCTCGCCGCTCTCGTCCGTCAGCACGAGCGTCCCGTACTCGCCCTCCACCGCCAGCAGCCGCAGCGCCAACAGCTGCCGTACGACCCCGCGCCACTCCGCGGTGCCCAGGTCCGACCCGACGCCGAACACCGAGAGGGCGTCGTGGTCGAACTGGATGACCTTGGCCGTCTTCTTGCCCTGCAGGATGTCGATGATCTGGCCGGCGCCGAACTTCTGGCGCCGTTCCTTCGCCAGCCGCCACACCGTGGACAGGAGTTTCTGCGCCGCGACCGTCCCGTCCCAGGACTCGGCCGGCGTCAGGCACGTATCGCAGTTGCCGCACGGCCCGCCGAACTGCCCGAAGTACTCCAGCAGCCGCGCCCGGCGGCAGTCGACCGTCTCGCACAGCGCGAGCATGGCGTCCAGGTGCATGCCGAGCGACCGGCGGTGCGCCTCGTCGCCCTCGGAGCCGTCGATGAGCTTGCGCTGCTGGACCACGTCCTGGAGGCCGTACGTCAGCCACGCCGTGGCCGGCTCGCCGTCGCGGCCGGCGCGGCCGGTCTCCTGGTAGTAGCCCTCGACCGACTTCGGCAGGTCCAGGTGCGCGACGAAACGCACGTCCGGCTTGTCGATGCCCATGCCGAAGGCGATCGTGGCCACCACCACGACCCCGTCGTCCCGCAGGAAGCGCGCCTGGTTCGCGGCGCGCGTCCGCGCGTCCATCCCGGCGTGGTACGCCACGGCGTCGATGCCCTGCTCCGCCAGGAACGCCGCGGTCTTCTCCACCGAGGACCGCGAGAGGCAGTAGACGACCCCCGCGTCCCCGTCGTGCTCGGTCCGGATCAGCTCCAGCAGCTGCTTGAGCGGGTTGTTCTTCGCGACGATGCGGTACTGGATGTTGGGCCGGTCGAAGCTGGCCACGAAGTGCCGGGCGTCCTCCAGGCCGAGCCGCGCCACGATCTCGGCGTGGGTGGCCTCGGTGGCCGTCGCGGTCAGCGCGATCCGCGGCACCTTCGGCCAGCGCTCGTGCAGCATCGACAGCGCGAGGTAGTCGGGCCGGAAGTCGTGACCCCACTGGGCGACGCAGTGCGCCTCGTCGATCGCGAAGAGCGACACCTTGCCCCGGTCGAGCAGCCGCTGGGCGCTCTCGGTGCGCAGCCGCTCGGGAGCCAGGTAGAGCAGGTCCAACTCGTCGGCGAGGAAAGCCCGCTCGACGGCCTGCCGCTCGTGCGCCTCCTGCGTCGAATTGAGGAATCCGGCCCGCACCCCGAGGGCGGTGAGCGCGTTCACCTGGTCCTGCATCAGCGCGATGAGCGGCGAGATCACGACGCCCGTGCCTTCTCTGACCAGCGCCGGAATCTGGTAGCAGAGCGACTTGCCGCCGCCGGTCGGCATCAGTACGAGGGCGTCGCCGCCGTCGACGACCTGCTCGATGATCTCCTGCTGCTCGCCGCGGAAGGAGCTGTAACCGAATACGCGGTGCAGCACCTGCAGAGCATCGGAGATCTCGGGGGAAGCGTCGGGAAGGGCCATTCACGAAGCCTATCGGCACCCGCCGACACCCCGGCTCCGTCCGTCCGAACCTGTGGACAACCCCGGCCGGGCCGCGCTCGCGCTCACGGGCCCGGCTTCCCGGTCCACCCCGCTCAGCCGGTACGGGCCCAGCGGTCCGTGATCAGCGCGGCCTGTTCCAGCAGCGCCGCGACCAGTTCCTTGGCGCTGCCGGCCGCGGTGGAGCGCAGCACGGCCACGCTGATCTCACGGGCGAGGTCAGGCCCGGCCAGCGGGCGTACGACCAGGTCGGGGCGGGGAGCCCCGAGGGCGAGGCGCGGGATGAGGGCCACGCCCGTGCCGGCGGCCACCAAGCCCTGCACGACCGCGTAGTCGTCGGTGCGCATGGCGTGGACGGGTTCGAAGCCCTGTTGGGCGCAGGCCCAGGCCAGCACCCGGTCGCAGGGGTCGTGCGGGTCGGCGGCGCCCACCCACGCCGTGTCGCGCAGCTCGGTGAGGGGGACCCGGTCCAGGGCCGCGCACGGGTGGTCCTCCGGCATGACCAGCAGGAGCGGATCGGCCAGCAGGGGGTGGAGCTCGAACTCGTCGTCCAGGTCGAGGCGGTCGCCGGGCTGCGAGAAGACGAGGGCGGCCTGGAGCTCCCGGGCCCGCAGTCCCCGGAGGAGCAGCGGGAGTTCGCCTTCGGTGAGGGAGATGTGCACGCCCTGCTGGTGGAGCCGTTTGACGGCGGGTGCGAGCAGCAGGGCGCCCGCGGTGGGGAAGGTGCCGATGTGGACGGTGCGCGTGCCGCGCTCCGCGAGGCCGCGCACCTCCAGCTCCGCGTGGCGCAGGCGTTCGAGCACGGCCTCGGCGTGCGGCAGCAGGGCCTCCCCGAGCTCGGTGAGCGCGGCGCCGCGCGGTCCGCGCTGGACGAGACGGGCGCCGAAGTGGTTTTCCAGGGCGGCCAGGTGGTGGGTGATCGTCGGCTGGCTGTAGTGCAGGGCGCGGGCGGCGCCGGCGAGCGAGCCCTCCTGGGCGATGGAGCGCAACACCTGCAGATGGCGTACCTCAAGCATATAGACAGGGTATGGAGGGATGAAGAAAAGTCCACCGTTCCTCAATATGCGGCCGGGTGTCACGCTCCCTGGGTGAACAAGCGAACCACCCCTCCCCCGACCCGGTCGCCCGCTCCCGATCAGCTGCGCGCCCCGTACGCCGAGGCCCTCCTGGCCCATGCGGGACGGGACTGGCTGCGACTGAACGTCCCCGGCCACGCGGCTGCCCGCGGCTCGGACCTCGCCGCCCGCTTCGGCTCCCGGGTCACGGATCTGGACTTCCCGCCGCTGCTCGACGGCATCGACCTCGGCGCCGACACCCCGCTGGACGAGGCACTGGCTCTGGCCGCCCGCGCCTGGGGCTCGCGGCGCACCTGGTTCCTGACCAACGGTGCCTCCCAGGGCAACCAGATCGCCTCCATGGTCACCCCCGCCCTGGGCCGCACCCTGGTCGTGCAGCGCAGCGTGCACTCCAGCGTCGTCGACGGGCTGGTGCTGTCCGGCCTGGACGCCGTCTTCGTGCAGCCTTCCGTCGACCCCGTACAGGGCATCGCCCACGGGGTGACCGCCGAGGACGTGGCGGAGGCGCTCGACCGGACACCGGACGCCGCGGCCGTGTACGTCGTCTCCCCGAGCTACTTCGGGGCGGTGGCCGACGTGCGCGCCCTCGCGGACACGGCGCACGCGGCCGGCGTGCCCCTGATCGTCGACGAGGCGTGGGGCTCGCACTTCGGCTTCCACCCCGCGCTGCCCGCGGGCGCGCTCGCGCTCGGCGCGGACCTGGTCACCTCCAGTACGCACAAGCTCGCCGGAAGCCTGACGCAGTCGGCGATGCTGCACCTGGGTGACGGACCGTTCGCGGACCGGCTCGAACCCCTGGTGGACCGGGCCTTCCGGCTCGTGCAGTCCACCAGTGCGAGCGCCCTGCTGACCGCCTCCCTGGACATCGCCCGCCGGGCTCTCGTCGCGGGCACCGACCGGATCACCGGCTCGGTCGAGGCGGCGGACAAGGTACGGGGCGTCGTCCGCGCACTGGGCCGCTACCAGGTGGTCAGCGACGGCTTCCCCGCATTCCCCGACATCATCGCCGCCGATCCGCTGCGGATCGCCGTCGACACCCGCGCCGGCGGCATCACGGGACACGAGGCCAGGCGGCTGCTCTCCCGCGACCACCAGATCATGGTGGAGGTCGCCACCGACTCGGCGATCGTGGCCGTGATCGGCGCCGGGGCGGCGCCGGACACCGACCGCTTCATCGAAGCCCTGCACTGCCTGCCGTCCCCCCTGGCCGGCTCCGGCGCCGACGCCGCCGGGCAGGCACCGCTGCCCCTGCCGCGGCCGGGCCCCGCACTGCTCACGGCCCGCGAAGCGTTCCTCAGCCCGGCCGTCGTGGTGCCCGCGGCAGAGGCGGTCGGCAGGGTCAGCGCCGACACGCTGGCCGCGTACCCGCCCGGCATCCCCAACGTGCTGCCGGGCGAGGTCGTCACCGCCGAGACCGTCGACTTCCTCCGCCGCACCGCCGCCGCGCCCGGCGGCCACGTACGCGGGGCCCTCGACCCCGCCGTCTCCCACCTGCGGGTCGTCGCGCCCTGACGGCGCGACCCGGTCCCGCCCAGTCCGGTCCGGCCCGGGGACTCGAAGGCAGCCGACTGCCCGGCCACCGTGACGCGGCCTCGCTCCGAGGCGGGTTGAGGAGGCCTGCGGTTACCGGGAACTCCCCGGCCGTTCGGGGCGACTACCTCGCAGGCGGCCCTCGGGCCGCCGGGGCCGCCCCCTGCGGCGGTCCTCCGTACCGAAGCACCGAACAGGCGAGGGGCGCCGGACCGGCGCCCGTTCATGGAGCGACGATGGCGCAACGGCAGCAGTCCCCCGACGGCGTGTACTCCTCACCGGGTCGGCTGTGGCTGCCGCCCCCGGCACTCACCGGGTTCCTGGTGCTGCTGGTCCTGATGTTCGCCGCCTCGTACGGCATCGGCTCCCTGGCGGGTCCGGTCGCGCCCGGCATCCACCCGGGCGGTGGCGGCAGCGGCCCTGTGGTCGGCGACCTCCCGGGCACCGGCCGGCACGGGCACGGCGGCGCGCCCGCCGTGCCCTCGGGAGGCGGGCGATGACCGCGGACACGACTGCGTCCTCCGTGAGCACCGACCTGATCGTCGGCGGCATGACCTGCGCGGCCTGCGTGAACCGCGTGGAGAAGCGGCTCGGCAGGATCGACGGGGTCAGCGCCACGGTCAACCTCGCCACCGGCCGGGCGCGCGTGAGCCATCCGCCCGGCATCACCCCGCACGAGCTGGTGGCCGCGGTCGAACGCGCGGGGTACACCGCCGAGCTCCCCCCGCCTCCCGAACCGCGGGCGGGGAGTGCGGAGCCGGATCCCGGGGCCGAAAGCGCCGAGGGCGCGGAGAACGCCGAGGGCGTGGCGGACGCCCAGGGCGCTCGCCGCGAGCGCGAGCGGCTGCTGATCACGGTGCTGCTCTGCGCCCCGGTGCTGATCCTGTCGATGGTCCCCGCCCTGCAGTTCCGCAACTGGCAGTGGTTGTGCCTCATGTTCGCCGCGCCCGTGGTCGTCTGGAGCGCGTGGCCGTTCCACGTCCGCGCCCTGCGCGGACTGCGGCACTCGGCGGCCACCATGGACACCCTGGTCTCCCTCGGCGTCACCGCGTCGTTCGCCTGGTCCGTGTACGCGTTGTTCCTCGGCGGCGCCGGCCGTCCAGACATGCGGATGCCCTTCACCCTCCTCCCCTCCGCCGGCGGGGAGGTCGCCCACGTCTACCTGGAGGCGGCGGTCGGCGTACCGCTCTTCGTCCTGACCGGCCGCTTCCTGGAAGCGCGGGCACGCCGCGGCACCGGGGCGGCGCTCCGTTCGCTGTCCGCGCTCGCCGTGAAGGACGTCACCGTACGGGAGGGCGGGAAGGAGCGGCGGATCCCGGTCGGCCGACTCCTGGCCGGCCAGGAGTTCGTCGTCCGGCCGGGCGAACGCGTCGCCACGGACGGGGTGGTGGTCTCCGGGAGTTCCGCCCTGGACCTGTCGCTGGTGACCGGTGAGAGCGATCCCGTCGAAGTCGGCCCCGGCCGGCCGGTGACGGGCGCCGCGGTGAACGCCGGAGGGCTGCTCCTCGTACGGGCCACCGCCGTCGGCGCGGACACCCAGCTCGCCCGGATCACCCGTATGGTCACCGAGGCCCAGGCCGGGAAGGCCGCGGCGCAACGACTGGCCGACCGGGTGGCGGGGGTCTTCGTACCCGTGGTCCTGGCGCTGGCCGTCACCGTCCTCGGCTTCTGGCTGGGCGCGGGTGCGGATCCGCAGCCGGCGGTGACCGCGGCCGTGGCCGTCCTCGTCGTCGCCTGCCCCTGCGCACTGGGGCTCGCCACGCCCACCGCCCTGCTGGCCGCCACCGGCCGGGGCGCCCAACTGGGCATCCTGGTCAGCGGACCGCAGGCGATGGAGGCCCTGCGGCACGTGGACACGGTCGTCCTGGACAAGACCGGCACCCTCACCACCGGGCAGATGACCGTCGCCCGGCTGACCCCGGCACCCGGCGGCCTCGGCCGGGAGGCCGTGCTCCGGCTGGCGGGAGCCGTGGAGCAGGGCTCGGAGCACCCGCTCGGTACCGCCCTGGCCGCCTACGCGCGGCGCGCCCAGCCGGACCAGGAGCTACCGCCGGTGACGGGATTCCGGGCCAGGCCCGGTACGGGCGTCACCGGCGTGGTGGACGGTCACGTGGTCGAGGTGTCGGCCCCCGGGACCGGTCTGCCCGACGCGCTGGCGAAGGCACTGGCCGCTGCCGAAGCGGCCGCGCTGACGCCCGTTCTCGTACGGGTCGACGGCGCCGACGAGGCCCTCGTCGCGCTCGGAGACCTCCTGCGGCCAGGGAGCTACCGGGCCGTCGACCGGCTGCGGCGGCTGGGCGTCGAGCCGATCCTGGCCACCGGTGACCGCGAGGCCACGGCCCGCGCCGTCGCGGCCGAACTCGGCATCGTACGGGTCCACGCCCGCTGCACCCCGGAGGAAAAGGCCGGTCTCATCCGGCAGTTCAAGGCGGAGGGACGGCGGGTCGCGGTGATCGGCGACGGTGTGAACGACGCCGCGGCGCTGGCCGGTGCGGATCTCGGCATCGCGATGGGCACCGGCACCGACGTCGCGATCGGGGCCTCCGACGTGACCCTGGTGCGCGGCGACATCGAGGTCGTCGCCGACGCGGTCCGCCTGGCCCGGCGCACTCTCGCGACGATCCGGGTGAACCTCGTCTGGGCGTTCGGGTACAACCTCGTCACCGTTCCCCTGGCCGCCGTCGGCTGGCTCAACCCGATGGTGGCAGCCGCCGCGATGTCGGCCAGTTCGCTCCTGGTCGTGGGCAACAGCCTGCGCCTGCGGGGCTGGAGACCCGTGAACCGCCCGGCCGCGTCCGGGGTCCGCCGTACCCGGGGAGGGGTCGCACGATGAACGGTTCGGACCGGCCGGCACCGCCGGAGGACTGGCGGCCCACGCGCCGCCGTCTGCGCGGTACGTTCCTGGCCGCGGCGGCGCCCGTCATCGCCTGCCTGGCCGCCCTGTGCGGGCTGACGGCCTGGGCCGCGGCCGGGGCGGCCGGGACCCCGCCGCGCATCGAGATCGGCGCGGCACGGGTCTTCCTGCCCTATGCGGACAAGGAGAACACCGCCGCGTTCTTCCAGATCTCCAACCGGGGCGGTGCGGACGACGAGTTGGTGTCCGTGACCTCCCCCGCCGTGGATCGGGCCATGCTGAGCCGGCACGACAGCACCGGTACGGGGGCCGACACCATGGCGATGACCGGCCCGGTCACGGTCCCGGCCGGGGGCACGGTGGCCATGTCCCCGTTCGGCCTCGACGTGATGGTACGGGTCCGGGCCCGCTGGCAGGTGGGCGAGGGCGTCCCGTTCGTCCTGCACTTCCGTCGCAGCGGCCCCGTCGAGGTGGTCGCGTTCGTGGTCCGGCCGGGCAGCTAGGTGTGTTGTCCGGGGACGTTGGTGACACGCGTGCTGGGTGCTTGAACGGGTGAGGGCCTTCTGGCTCGGTGGGGATTGCGACATCTCGACCGACTCCAGGAGGCCCTCGTGCCCCACCGTAACGCCCCGCTGACCGAGACCGGCCGGTTGCGGCTGGCCCGCTGTGTCGTCGACGACGGCTGGCCCGTGCGGCGGGCCGCGGAACGCTTCCAGGTCAGCCACACCACCGCCGCCCGCTGGGCCACTCGCTACCGCACGCTGGGCGT